>NZ_JBEXHQ010000020.1:0-116437 GCF_040607915.1 Micromonospora sp. NPDC005215
CACAACCGAAAGCTCATCAGGAGTCACCGCAACATCGAACTACCCGGACGACTCCGATGACCCCACGACACGCCGACCTAACAAAGCACTACTAGGTTCTGTCTCGTAGATCTTGGTGGTCGGGGACGGCGCGTAGCCAGTCAAGGGTTTCGACCAGGTCAAGGGTGGCCTGGAAGTGAGAGCCGAGCTTGTCGTAGCGGGTGGCGAGGCCGCGCCAGTGTTTGCGTCGGTTGAAGCCGCGTTCGACCTGGTTGCGGCGCTTGTAGGCGGTGGGGTCGAAGGTTGGCGGTCGGCCGCCGCGTCGTCCTCGCCGCTTCCGGTTGGCGATCTGATCGTTGGGCTCGGGGATGACGGTGGTGATGCCTTTGTCCCGCAGGGCTTTGCGGTTCGCTCGCGAGGAGTACGCCTTGTCGCCGGTGACTGAGTCAGGTCGCTTGCGTGGTCTGCCGACCTGGCCGGGTCTGGGTACCCGGACCTGGTCGAGCAGTGGGATCAATTGCTGGGTGTCGGCAGCCTGACCTGGAGTGATGCGGGTAGCCAGAGAGCGGCCACGTCCGTCGGCCAGGGTGTGGATCTTCGTGGTCAGTCCGCCGCGGGACCGGCCGATGGCTTGCGCTGCCCGCGCGTCGGTACTGCTCAGCCCCCTTTTCGGGCACCTACCGCGTGCTGATGGGTACGCACGATGGTGGCGTCGACCTGGGCGTCCCAGTCGATGTCGTCATCGAGTTCGGCCAACGCGATGACGTGAGCCTTCAGGCTGGCCCAGGTGCCGTCGGCCGCCCAGCGGCGAAACCGTTGGTACGCGGTCTTCCATGGCCCATACCGTTCGGGCAGGTCACGCCATGACGAACCGGTCCGCTTGACCCAGCAAATCGCGTTGATGACCTGCCGATGATCACGCCACTGGTTACCCCGAACGGGCTGCGCCGGCAGCAGCGGCGCCAGCACAGCCCACTCGTGGTTCGTCAGATCTCCTCGTGCCACAAAAGGCCTAACGAGCGAGATTCATGATCCGCGAGACAGAACCTAGACAGTCCTCGGTCAGGTCCGACTGCACGTCGAATGTCGCGCCCCTACACAGGGGCTCTGCTGACGGGCTTGTTTGCCCGGCCGGAAACCGGCTGGTGTGACTGCTGCCGCTGCTGGAGCGCACTCCAAACCGACGTCAGTGCGGCGTAGTCTCACAGCTTGACAAGCCCGGATCTCGCCAGCACAGCGCGGATCGCGGCTCGAGAATTTGATCTCCACGCCTGCCGTCGGACCCCACATGCACTTTTGATCCAATGCTTATTTCGATACGACGGGTGTCGTGGCCCCTAAAATCACATGCTTGGTTCGCGCCTGCTGGGTCACAGCGCAACTGATCAGCAGATGACCGGATGAGCCCTATCCCGCGCTACACGCGGGAGCATCGCATGCGGGCCGTCAATCCGTACTTGTGAGCCGCGACTTCGACCAGTCGGAAGCCGATCGGCATGAGGTCGGAATGGACCACTTCCAGCGCTTGAGACGGATCAGTTCGCGGCATAGCGACGACGAGCTCGTCGACGGCGTGCAGGCGCGGTCGCAGCGCGGCACCCTGCTCGTGATCAACTACAAGTACGCGGCGTGCGCCGCCTTCGTAGGCAGCTGACAGCCACTGGGAGAAGCCAGCGCCAATATCGATATCGCTAGGCAGCGCGAAGTACGCGCTAGTGTGGCCTCCTGGAATGCCCTCGTCGAGGATCTTGCCCGCGATGACGAGGTCAGCATTCGCGCGAAGGTCGAGCAGAAGACGTTCTTCCGCCGCCGATTGATGTCGGCCCTCTGCTGCGAACGCCCAAGTCAGGTACGGCCTACGGCGCACGGTCGCGGTCAGCCACGGCTCAAGGACGGTCAGGGCTTCGTCGCGCAACACGTCGGTCTCGACCTCGACACCCGCGGCCGCGAGCATCGAGGCGCCACCTTCACCACGGGACGTTGGGTCCATGACGGCGATGACCACCCGAGAGACGCCGGCGTTGATCAGCTCCTGGCGACAAGCTGGCGTGACGCCGACGTGGTTGCAAGGTTCAAGCGTGACGACAGCCGTACCGCCGCGAGCCGCATCTCCCGCTGCATTGAGGGCGTTTGCTTCGGCGTGCGGCTCTCCTTTGCGGCGGTGAAAGCCCGCCCCAACTACCGTTCCGTGGTGATCCAGGATCACGCACCCGACGGGCGGGTTCGGGCTTGTAGTGCCCAGCCCAAAGGCGGAGAGGGTGATGGCATGCCGCATCGCAGACAGCTCAAGGTCTGACGCCATCAGACAGTCTCCACAAGGTCATCGAGGAACGCACGAACGTCGGCTAGGTGACGGTGCTCGTCAACAGCAGAGCCGATCTGGCCGAGTTGGTGCAGGATCCGGCGCGAGCCTGCTCGGCGGGCGATCGGTAGCGCGATGTGGGCCGTGGCAGCAGCTTGCTCAGGTTGGTCAGCCGCTACATGGGCTGCCGCTTTGGTCAGAAGGGCTGCAGTGAAGTCCTGCCGGTGAAGCGACGGGATCGACGGCAGCGCGGCATCGAGAACCGCGATGGCCTCATTCGGCCGGCGCCCGATCCTCAGGCAGGTGCCTCGGTGAACCTCGATGTAGCCACTCGTGCAGTAGGAGGCGTGCTCGCCTTCAGGCTTACCTGGACGGCGGTCCGCCGCCCAGTCGTGCGCGCTGTCCAGAAGCCGCATGGCCTTGCGGTGCTCGCCAACGGTCGCAAGCGCATGGGCATGCTGGACGCGAAGTGCCGCCCGCACCGGGCTGGGCACCTTCTTGTCTTGGAGCATTGCGGCTTCAGCCTCTTCCACGGCGCGGTGCGGCTTCCCGGCGTTAAGCCAGTGCTGGCTGCTGCGGTACGTCGCCCAGGCCGTCATTGTCGGATCAGCAATCTGCTCCGCCCAGGTGAGCGCCTTACGGGTCCACTGCTGGGCGGATGGCGCGTCGTTGAGGGAGTGGTTCAACCATGCCGCCGACTCGCCGTACTGGGCAGCGAGGCGTACGAGGCTGGGGCGGATCGGCGATGGCGCCTCGTTGAGGAGCCGGTCGAGCAGCGTGAGCTGTGCTGTGACCCCGATCAACGCGTACTGCGGCCCGAACAGCTTGTCGTTCTGTACCAACAGGTGCCACTGCGCCCGTAGCTGATAGATCGTCTCATCCCAGCTCCCCGGCATCGGTTGACCAGTGCCGTGACTGGCGGTGCTGGTGACGTCGGTACGCCGCGGGCTGTAGAGGTCGAGTTGACCGTCGCTGGCGGCACCGAGAACGTGGCGGAGGGCAGCGCGACGCTCTTCGCTGGGCCAACGGTGCTCGCCGCGTTCGAGCTTGCCGATCCAGCGCGAGTCGACGTAGTGGGCGGTGAGGACCCTACCGGGGTAGAGCCGGTCAAGAGCGGCGTTGACGGCGTCGGCCAGCTCGCTGCGCGACATGGATTGCCCTGGGCGCCGAGGTGAGGCTAGACGCCGGCGGGCGCCGCTGAGCAGGGTGTTCGGGCTGATTACCGTATCCGGGTGGCGGGGCATTACCGGTCCCGGCACGTTCGCAGGTGAAGGCCGAGACCTTCGTCGCCGTCACCTCTGGGCTGCCGACCGAGTTCGACAACGGTATCGGGATGACGTGACACCGGCTCCCCCTTTCACGTCCACCCGTAGCGGGTGCTTCGCTGCTGCTGGTCGGCTACTCGAGCCATGTGGATTCGATGTCCAGGATGCCAACATCGGGCCCAGAG
Organism: Micromonospora sp. NPDC005215; assembly: GCF_040607915.1. Lineage (NCBI taxonomy): Bacteria > Bacillati > Actinomycetota > Actinomycetes > Micromonosporales > Micromonosporaceae > Micromonospora > Micromonospora sp. NPDC005215. The sequence goes on from NZ_JBEXHQ010000020.1 coordinate 3,732, forward strand.
GGCCACGGTTCCGTTGGGATCAAGCCCTCGATGCGAAGGTCGAGCCACACCCTATGCCGCTGCAGCGCACTCTGGACAGGGTCAACGGCTGAACTTGCCGGCCCGGATGCCGCCAGTGAACGCGCTCCAAGTTTCGGGTCGGAATTCCAGTATCGGACCGGTGATGTCCTTCGAGTCTCGTACGCCGACGGTGCCGTCGACGGCGTTAGCGAGCTCGACGCAGTTGCCATCGTCGCTGTGGGCGGATTTGCGCCACCTCAAGTATCGCGAGGTCATGCGGAAACTCCTTCGATCGGTGATAGGTCCTGCGCCGCGACACGGAGCAGATGGATGCTGATGTCGGGTGCAAGCGCCGCGGCCTTCAGCCGGCTGTGCAGGCTCAGATAAGGCTGGACCTCATCCGGCTCGGTGTAAATCAGATCACTCGTGAGCGTGTCGGCGGCGACAGCCACGGAGTCCGGCGTGTCGCGATAGCGGTAGATCGAGTACGCGGACCTGGGCGCGCTGTGGCCCTTGATAGAGGCGTCGATCGGTAGCACCCGGACGGTCACGGTTGGGTGTGCAGCGCAGACGGCGACGATGTGCCGGAGCTGGTCGGCGACGATGTGTGGGTCGGCGGCGCAGCGTCGGATCGCGATTTCGTCGAGCACGACGTCGTAGCGTGGCCCGTCAACGGCCAGCAGCAGTTGCTGCCGGTACGCCCGGGCAGTGACCGCTGCGGCAGGGTCGAAGGTCTCGGCGTGACGGGCAGGGTCACTCCGCAGCCGGGCATTGGCAAACGCCGTTGTCTGGAGCAGCCCGGGCACCAGCGCCAGGGCGTACTCGGTGATGGTTTTGGTGCCGCTCTCCAGGTCGGCGTAGGCGGCCTGCCGGGCACCCATTTGCTCCGCGTCGGCCATCCACCAGCCCTGAGCCCAGCCATCGGTCGCCGCGTCCATGATGGCCGTCCGCCGATTGGCGCCGACGGCCAGGTAGTCACATATCGCGCTGACCAGATCGATGTCGGGGCCGAGGCGCCCATTCTCCACGGCACTGAGCTGTTGTCGCGGGAACCCAACGGCGCGCGCGAGTGGTTCAGCGGCCAGCCCGTGCTCGTTACGCAGGCGTCTGATCTCGCGTCCAAGCCATCGTCGCCGAACGTACGGACTGGGTCTGCTCACCGGCGGCCTCCACGGCTTCGTCTCAGCCAGTCGGCCCACACGGCCGGCTCGGTGATCTCAATGTAACCCCGACAAACGGCTAATAGATCTTGGCGGTGGTGGCGACCCAGCCATGAGTGCGCAGCTCAGCGGGCGGTCGGACCGGAGGTCGGTACACGAGGTCGGACCAGAAGTCGGCATTCCCAGTCGCACAGCAATCCGTGACCGTTAATTCGCAATCAATTATCCGCCGGTGGGCCACAGCCCACATGGTGGTTGCTCGATCGCCGAGACCCGGCGGGGGCAGGTGCCTGCTACGACACTACCCGGTCGAGCAGGGTGCAGGGCCCGTCACGTCCCCCACGCGAGACGGTCCCTGCACCCGCCGGACAGGTGCGCGGCCAGGGCCGGGGAGGGTCCGGCCGCGCACCACCGAGTGAGGGGAGATGACGGTGGCGAAACGAATCAAGTGGTTCGTCCCGGCCCAGGACGATCGGCAGTACCGACCGTTCGGCATCGACTGCGAAGGCGCGGCGACGCTGTTCGGTCATCAAAGCGGATGGAACCGGACCGGCGGGGCCGGCCCGAACCAACCCTCGCCCCGGCAGCTCGCTGCGGAGAACCGTGCCTTCTGGGCCGGTCTTGATCGGGCGCCTGCCGATGCGCAGATCCGCTCCAGGCCTCATGGCGACGAGAAGCCCGCGCCATGAGCGTCCCCGGCAATCTGCCAACCGCCGAGCCCGGGGCGTTGCTGAGGCTTGGTCCCGACGATTGGTCTTTCGGCCGGGACCTGACCCCTGGTACGCACGTCGACGTCGTCGTCGCCTGGCTCCGCACCGACCTCGCGCACCTCAGCGAAGAGTGGGTGTGGGTACGCGGCCACCGACCCCAATGCGACTACCCCAAGGATGACCTACACCCGCCCTGTATGGAGCTACGCGTCAGCGTCGCCGCGCTGCGCCGGATTGCGCCGACGCCGTGACCGGCACCAACGAAAGCTCCCGCCCCGTCGACCGGTTCGAGTCGGCCCGACGGACGGTGCTCCAGCATGTGGACGACGGCACCTGCTTCCACTGCAATGACAACGAATGCCAACAGCTCACCTGGGCGATTGAGGAGCTCACCCACCACGCCGGGGGGCGGCGCCTCCTCTGTCAGCTCGGGCTCCTTCCCACCGCCGACAACTCACCTTCCAGAGGCGGGCCGCGGTGAACAGACCCCTCGGCGCAGCCGATGAGCAGGCCACCAGCGCCCACAACGACCCGGCACCGCCCCGTCGGCCGGTGAGAGCAATCGGTACTGCTGCCGCAGTCACCCCTCGCATCGCCGACGAATTCTTCTACATTGCGCACGACGACCAGACTGGCCGGCCACGCCTCTTCGATAGGGCACTGGCCTCGGGCCTCGCCGCCGCGCTACTCATCGAGCTCTACTACGAACGCCGCATCACGTTCGAGCACGGGAAGGTCCAAGTCCTCCAGACAATCCCGCCGAGGGATTGGCTGCAACACCTCGTCCTCGACCGGTTGATCGCGCAGCCGCACCACACCGACACGCGAACGTGGCTGACGTTTCTGGCCACCACCGCCTACGAGCAGATCGCCACCCGCATGTGGCAGGTCGGGCTTCTTCAACAGCAGCAGGTCAGCCGGCTCTGGCGACAGCGCACCGTCTACGTGCCGACCGACATCAACACTGCTGCCTGGTCGTGGGCACGACTGTCGCAGCAGGTCCGCAACTACCGGCAGCTCGACCACTTCGACATTGCACTTGCCGGCCTGACGCTGCATACCCAACTGGACACAGCCCTGCTCGACGGAGCGCCGTACAGCGCTTACGCGCACCTACGCCAACTGGTCAACCAATCGTGGCTACCGCTACGCGACCTCCTCGCCGACCTCAGCAGCGTCATCGGCGCCGGCGTTCTCAGCCACCGCACCTCCTGACGTGCGTTCACAAGCCACCCCTAAGGCGGAAGAGAACCATGCCCCACTCGAAACCTGACACGGTCACAGCTGTCCTGGCACGCGGCCGACTCGGAATCCCCTCCGTGGTGTTCTTCGTGATCGCCGCAGCCGCGCCACTCACCGTCATCGCCGGCGGAGCAACCACCGGGTACGCCGTTACCGGTGTGCCAGGTATCCCCGTGTCGTACCTGGTCGTCGCAGCTGTGCTCGCCTTGTTCGCGGTCGGCTACGTCGCCATGTCCCGGCGGATCGTCAACGCCGGCGCCTTCTACACCTATGTCACCCGGGGACTCGGCCGCCCGGCCGGCGTCGCCGCAGCCATGGTCGCGCTACTGGCCTACAACGCCATGCAAATCGGCCTGTACGGCGGGTTCGGCGCGGTCCTCGCCCAGTTCCTGCAGAGCCAGTACGGCTGGAACACCACTTGGTGGCTGTGTGCCCTGATCGCCTGGGCCGCCGTCGCCGTTCTCGGTCTACTGCGCATCGACCTGAACGGCAAGGTCCTGGCAGTCATGCTCATCGCCGAGTGCGCCGTCGCCCTCGTCTTCGACGCGGTCATGGTCGGCCACCCCGCCAGCGGGACGGTCACCTTCGACACCCTCGCCCCGTCGCACATCTTCGCCGCCGGCATCGGCGCCGCATTGGTCACCGCGATCACGGGCTTCGTCGGTTTCGAAGGCACCGTCGTCTTCAGCGAGGAGACCAAGGACCCGCGCCGGACCGTACCGCGTGCCACGTACATCACCGTGGCGATCACCGGTCTGCTCTACGGCCTGTCGGCGTGGGCCATGTCCGTGGCCACCGGTCCTGACAGGATCGTGGGAGCCGCCCGCGCGGACGGGACCGATCTGATCTTCAACCTCGTCTCGCCGCACCTCGGCACGAGCGTCGTCACGATCGGCCGCGTCCTCTTCATCACCAGTCTGTTCGCCGCGCTGCTGTCGTTTCACCACACCGTGGCCCGGTACCTGTTCGCCCTCGGGCGTGAGCGGGTGCTCCCCGCCGCGCTGGGTCGGACCAGCCACCGCACCGGCGCACCGAAGGTCGGTTCGATCATCCAGAGCGTCGTCGCCGTGGCCGTACTCGTCGGCTACGCGGTGGCGAACGCCGACCCGATCGTGCATCTCTTCTTCTGGGTCACGGTGACCGGTGGCCTCGGCGTCCTGGCCCTGATGACCGTGACCTCTGCCGCGGTGATCGGCTTCTTCGCCCGGATCAGACACACCGAGGGGGCCTGGCGGGCCGTCGTCGCGCCGCTGATCGCCACGATCGCGCTGGCGGCGATCCTGGCTGTCACTGTGCAGGAGTTCGACACCCTCCTCGGCGTTCAGCCGCACTCGCCGCTGCGCTGGCTCTTCCCGACCACGTACGCCACCGTCGCCCTTATCGGCGCGACCTGGGCGCTGATCCTTCGCGCTGCCAAGCCGGACGTCTACGACGCCATCGGCCTCGGTGCGGAGAGCGCCACCGCGTCTCTGCGCGGAACTGACGCCATCCGCCAGCCGGCCTGACCCGAGCAGGAGTGACCATGACCGACATCAGCACTACCGTGACCGTGCGCCAGGCAACCCACAGCGATGCGGCACCCCTCATCGCCGTCCTCGTCGAGGCATTCTTGGACGGGCAGGTAGCCGACTGGCTGGTCCCTGAGGCCAACGATCGCCGCGCCGTCTACCGCCGGTACTTCGAGCTGGTCCTGAACCACGGCCTCGAAAACGGCCACGTCGACACCACCGCAGACCTGTCCGCAGTCGCGATCTGGTACCCCCGCGTTGAACCACCGCCCAAAGGCTCGCTGGAATACCAACCAGCCTTGGAAGAGGCCACCGGGGTTTACGCAGCAAGGTTCGCCCTTCTCGATGCGGTGTTCGAGGCTTTTCACCCAGGCGAGCCGCATCATTACCTCGCCTACGTCGCGGTCAGCCCGGAGCAGCAAGGCCACGGCGTGGGCGCCGCGATGCTCGGCCATTACCACCGCCAGCTCGACGCACTCGGCATTCCTGCGTACCTGGAGGCAAGTAACCTTCGCAATCGCGACCTGTACGTCCGACTCGGGTACCGTGCCGGGCCACCGCTGATCCTGCCTACCGCCGGGCCGACAATCTGGCGGATGTGGCGCGGACAGCCAGAGGCCCCAGCGCCGGCCGGCTTCCCCGCGAGCGGACCGCTGTCGCGCCGGCGGTCCCTGTGACCTCCGCAGCGACCACTCCACTCGTACGACCGGGGCGACCCGGGGATGTCGCCGCTATCGCCGCCATGCTGTCCCAGGCCCTCGCCAACGACCCGGTCGCCGAATGGCTGGTACCCGACCCAGCCGAGCGGCGGTCCGTGTTTCAAGGGGTCTTGGCGATGGAAGTCGACCACGCGGTCGACTGGGGCGATGTCGATGTGCTGCTGGACATGAGCGGTGTCGCGGTCTGGCGCCGGCATCCGGCCGACGACACGCCGGTCTTGTCGGATCACCACCTAAGTACCTTCACGAGAAGAGCGTTGCCCCGATTTCAGCAGCTCAACGCCCTGGTAAACAGCTACCGGTCCGACGCGCCGCATCACTGGTTGGCATGGCTATACGTGGCGCGAGACCGCCGGGGGCAGGGCCGTGGCAGCGAACTACTCGCCCGTCACCACCAGGTCGTCGACCAGTTCGGGCTGCCGGTCGACTTAGTAGTGACAACCGAGATGGCCCGCGACTTCCTGCTCTTCCACGGCTACGTCGCCGGGCTGCCCCTGCATCTGCCAAGCGGACCACGACTCTGGCCACTACGCCGTGTCACCCCGCGCGCAGCCCGATCCGGCCACGTCGGCCGAAACGGGGAGACTCCGACTGCGGCGGCTGAAGCGAGCCAACGGCGAAGCGAGACGGCCAACTGACACGCCCCTCGTGGTGCGTCGGCGACTAACACGTGTGGGCACTTCCCCTCGCCGCACTCGCGGTGGGGATCGTCGTCGTCCGGAGCGCAAGGAGGAGCATCGTGTCGATCCCAGAATCCACGTCCGCGAGGGTTAGCGTCGGGCGAGTGACCACGCTTCGTGAGGCCTCCGACCTGCGAACCGACCTCATCGACGAGCTGTGCGCCGAAAAGATCATTCGCACGCCCGGCGTCGAGGCCGCGATGCGCGGGACCCCGCGGCACCTGTTCCTGCCCGGGGTGCCGCTGGAGCAGGCGTACGCCGACGAGCCCGTCTACACCAAGACCGACACCCGTGGCACCTCGATCAGCGCGGCCTCGCAGCCGCGGATCGTGGCCATGATGCTCGAACAACTCGACGTACGCCCCGGTCAGCGGATCATGGAAGCCGGGGCCGGCACTGGCTACAACGCTGCCCTCCTGGCGGCCGTCGTCGGTGACAGCGGACGTGTCGTCACGATCGACGTCGACGAGGACCTCGTTGAGGGTGCGCGCAAACACCTTGCCACCGCTGGCGTTGCCAATGTGGACGTGGTGCACGGCGACGCGGCGCTCGGCCACCCCGAGGGCGCCCCGTACGACCGGATCATCGCCGCCGTCGGCGCCTACGAGACGCCGACCGCTTGGTTGAAGCAGCTCGCCCCCGATGGACGACTCGTCGTGCCGCTCCGCCTGCGCGGCGCCGCCTCGCGTTCGATCATTTTCGAAAGGTACGACGGCGGGTGGCGCGATCAGGGCAGCGAGTTGGCCGTGTTCATGCCGCTGCGCGGCATCGGCGACGACGCCCGCCGAATCGTCGTCCTCACCCCCGAGCAGGACGTGATCCTGCAGGTGCACAGAGATCAGCAAGTCGGCGCCACAGAACTCGCCGGCGTACTCGAAACCGAGCGCCGCAAGATCTGGACCGACGTGTTCTTCTCGCGGATGGAGCCGTACGAGTGGATGGACCTTTGGCTGGCCTGCCGCCTCGACAGCGCCATCATGCGGATGAACGTGCAGCCCACGGCAATCCAACGCGGCGCCGTCGCGCCGATGTTCCAGTGGGGCGCGATGGCGACCACTCGCGGCGCGGACATCGCTTACCTCACGACCAGGCTGGCCCTGGCCAGGCCGGACGGCAGCAGACGGTACGAGGTGGGCGTCATCGGCCACGGACCCAACGGGCGCGACCTCGCGCACCACGTCAGCGAGGAGATCCGAACGTGGCATGCCAGCTACCGTTCCCGCAGAGTCTGCTTCGAGATACCCGACGCCCACGCTGAAGCGGACCCTTCGGTTGGACGCTTCCTCCTCGCCCGCCCGCACCACCCCATCACCGTCGCCTGGCAATGAACGTGGATCCGGACACCGCCCTTGCGACGCTTCCCGCTCGTCGCCTGACAACGGCCCATCCGGCTCCTTAATCCACCCGCGTCGACGACCTGCGTGGTCTGACCGGCCGCGCCGGGCGAGAAAGCGGCGGAGAGGATGTTTAGCTGCGGACCTTCGTCGAGGATCCGGGGTCCACTGTGACCGCGCTCGGCCCCGTCTCGGGCGGTCCGCCGGTCGAACGGCTCGTGCAGGCCAGGTCCCGGGTCGCGGCCCACCCGGACCTCGCGTGGCCGGCAATCGACGATTTTCGGCGGTTCATCGGGGTACCGCTCGTCGAGCGCGAGCCTTAACCACCTCTGGCCGGCGCGTGGGTTCGGCGGCGGTAGCGCACCGCGGATGGCCTGGACGATCGCGGCCAAGGGCGGCGGTGGCTGGGCCGGCCAGCACGCCGCTCTTGGCGTCGCACCTTCGAGTGCGCTGTTCTCGACATCTGCGGATGCTCTCTGACCTACTCGAACATGGAAAGCCGTTAGGTGGGTCGCTTTGAGAGCCGCTCGACGTCTTTCGAGGCGGCCGCTCCCAAACTTGCTCCTCCCGCAACAGGCTCGAGCCGACCGTCGACCGTCGACCGCAGCGCCCCTCGGCAATGACTGGCTTCTGGCCACGGACACCCGCACGCCAGAACAGGCCCAGACGTATCTCCTGCTGGCGCACACATGAATGATTATCCGCCTTGAAGAACAAATGGTAGCTGATCTTCGATTCCGAAATGGCGAGCGAACGCACGGATGAAATTCTTGGACTGGTCAGCGACCGAGCCGGCCTGAACCTGCGCTGCCCGACCGAAATGCGTCAGACTGGCAACAGCTCGCTCCATCCTTCCATCAACAGCATACAAGACCGCTAAGCGTCCAGAATCAAGTTGATTCAGTCCGACTCGATTCAGTTCAACCGCAACATCTTCCACCTCGCGAAATGCGCGTATGTAAGGGACGCCATAGATCGCCAAGTCGGAGGCTAAGGCCTGGAGGATCGTAGCAATGTCTGCCTCCGACCGCACTGACCAACGAGGCACCGGAGCATCGTGATGACCTTGCTGATGCAATAGGTCCGCCAAAGTTGAACCGACGACAGCAGTTCGAGAGGGTGGCAGACCAAGGAAAGCCGTGAACAATTCAGCGGTCTTCGCGTTGTAAAGGCCCACGATTGGATTCAGCCAAGTACGCGCTTCCCTGACTTCGATGTTGATGTGAAGGTCGCAGTCTCCGATTGCAGACCCACCCGTCGTAAAGCGTACGGTTTCGGAATCCTGGCCGAGCAGGGTCCAGCCTTCGCTAGCCATCTTCGCCACGATCCCTATTCGCACTAAGGTTTCGATCCGCATATCGGACACTCCCAAAGATCAAACTCGACTTCCATCGTCACTCGCGTTCCCTGCGGGATACCTACACCCTCCATCTTGCTAGTGTCAAGCACCGCCCCAGTGGACTCGAGCTCTGGGTATCCTACCTGCTGATTGAAACTGATCGTGGCACCAGCTCCGGTCTTAGCCTCAACCGCCACCCACTCCCCATTTGGGCCCCGGGCTACGAAGTCAGCAATGAAAACGTCACCATTGCTGTTTTTGAAACGAACTTGAGAATGAACACTTGTGTAACCTTCTGCCGTCAATCGTTGAGCAGACGCAAGCTCTCCCAGTTGGCCATGGGGAGTGCCGTCGACGGGGCAGGCGCCGACGGGGCCGACGTTATGTACCAGGACCGGCGAATCGCCCGCGAAGACGTAATAGGTGTGAAGACCCGACACGGTTAGGTTGTAGGCGGGATCACGATGGCCCGATCCTGCCTTTAGACCGACGACGGTGACGGGGGCGCCGCTTGTTGAATGCAGCACGTCGCCTTGGTCAAGATCCTCTGCGTCATCCCACCGTTGGTCGCTGTGATTCCAGAACGGGTGGTCCGCAGTCGTGGCGATGGAATCTCCTCCGGAGAGGACGAGATTCACCAAGTCGTCGTCGTGAACCCAGACGTGGCTCACTTCACGCGGGCCTTGTTCCCCCGTCTCTGGCTCAGTAGCCATGACCCGGTCCCCGGCCTTAACGTCCTTGATGGGAATCGCGGTGCCATCGGCCATAAGAACCCTGGTCTCACCACCAAAGCTTTTACAAGACGAACCTATTTCTCCCGCTACGCGCGCCTCGTCCGCCGTACGGCCGGCCTTCGCCGCAAGCCGCAGTTCCGCGGCCGTCTTGGCATAGCCGGCGAAGCTGACACTGGCCCAGAAGCATCCCATGGCCGAACCGTCCAGGCAGCGTTTCGCATCGGCGACCCCAGAGAGTTCGAGAGCCATCTGTAGCAGCATGCGACGCCCTGCCGCATCATCCGCTGCCTGAATCTTGTCGCAAAGCACCTTGTCGTTCGCGCAGATGGTTAGTCGCACGACCTCCACTTGCTGAACCTCGGGGAGCCTTGCGAAAGGACGATCGTTGTACCACCCGGAGTGGCAAGAAGTACCGCTGGTACATTTGCCGGTCTTGATCGTGTCCTGCAAGGTGGTGCCGCCAGGAGCCCCGGTTGGATGGCCCGGCTTCTCTTTATCGACAGAGCCGCCGGGGATGTTCGGTGGAGCACCGTTGCAGCCGTTCATATCGCACCGTTGCCCCCCTCCAGGGTCAAGGCCGCTTGGATCGGAAAGAGTAATGGGGCTGTTGTTGGCGTAGGAGTAGCCCTGCCAGTGAAGCGGGTCGCCGAGGTTCTGCAGCGGGTCAACGCTGATGAAGCGCGCAATCGAGGAGTCATAGGATCGGGCGCCGATATGTGTAAGCCCGGTAGGATCGGCCGCCCCGTCGATTTCACCCCCGACGAAGCCCTTATTAGTGAGCCACACGGGGTTGGCGGAGCCGCGCGGTTCACCGTACGGCATTTGGTACCGCTTAGTGATTGCTTGGTTCCCAGCTGCGACGGCTGTGTTCTGGGTGCCCTGGTGGTCGGTGATCAGCCACGTCCATCCCGAGCCCGATTTGGTCGTGGCCACGGGCTGACCCGCGTAGCTGTAGTACCGAGTCGCCGACTTACTACCGGTCGCCTTTGTATAGCGAATCTCCTGGCCGGGAAGGTAGAGGGTAGAGCCCGTGGGATCGCGTGCGATCAACCTGTTGCCCTCGGCACCGTAGAGGTAACTGTGTTGCTTGGTGCCGTCGACCAGCTGGGTGAGCTTTCCTTCGAGGTCCCAGGTGAGGCTCTGGCTGCCAGTGCCCGTGGGGCAGGTGTTTGTGGATACCGATGGGCCAGGACGACAGTTCATGTTCCCGGCGACGTCGTAGCTGTAGCGTGTGATGCCGGACCCCACCCCGGTAGTAGTGACGGCACCAACTGCATGAGGATGGTCCACGTCGGATCCAGGAGACGGATACTCGAAGGTCCTCTTCGTGGTGGTGGTCGGTGTGACTGTCTCTTGCACCTTGAGGTTCGCGGCGACGGCCGATCCGACGGGATCGAAGGTCCAGGTGGACCAGTAGGGGGCGGGACCGCCCAACGTGGAGACGGTCTTGGCCGCTTTGCAGTCGCCGGTGACTGGTGTCCAGGCCTCGGTCAGGCGGCGGAGGTAGTCGTAGGCGAAGCATTGGTTGTCCGCTGTGCCGCTTGTTGGCCTGTCGGAGATTTTGGTGATGTTCCCGGCATCGTCGTAGTCGTAGTGAAGGTCCGAGACGTACTGGGGCGTGATCTGTCGTGCTGTCGTGGCCTGCTTGAGGCGTCGGGATGCGTCGTCGTAGACGAACGAGCGGTCGAGGTAGTTGCCGGAGGCTTGCTGGAGGCGGAAGGCGGCGAGTTCGCCGTACTCGGTGTAGGCCGTCTCGGATACGTACTGTCCGATGCCGCTGGCGTTGGTAGCAAGGGTTTCCGGGAGGCCAGTGACGGAGTCATAGCCGTACGTGAGCTCCTCTCCGCCGAGGCCGCCCGCGTTCGGGTAAGTAGCGGTCCCGACAGTCATGCCGTCTGCCTTGTAGGTGCGGGTGAACGAGTAGGTGCCTGCCAGTCCGGTTTCGACGGCGGGGATGATGTAGTCCTCGCCAGTGGGCTTGTAAAGCATGCTGTATCCGCGGATGCGGATCCTGTACTCGATGTCGCGATTCGTCCCTGTCCAGCGGCTGGTGGAGGCAAGTTGGCCCTGGGCGCCGGCAGGGTCGTAGGACCAGGTTGCGCGTTTGGTGGTGGCCGAGATCGTGTTGTCGTAGACGCCCGTCTTGCGGCCGAGGTCGTCGTAGGCGTAGACAAGTTTTTGGCCGCGTGCGCGTGCCGTCGCGTCGACGGTCTCGGTGACATCGCCGTAGTCGTTGTACGCGGTGGTCGTCAGCCCTCTGTCGGGGTCGTCTGCGGAGATCTGTCGACCGCGGATGTCGTAGCCGTAGGTCCATTTGTTCCCGGCCGGGTCCTTCAGCTCGATGAGCTGTCCCTTGCCATCGAAGCGGTAGGCGGTGGCGTCGAAAGCGCCGGCGGGCGTGCCTCCATCGTGTTGGCGCAGTTCGGTGACGTTGTTGCGGGCGTCAGTGATCGTAGTGGTGGCGGTGCCGCCGAGGGGCGGTGTGACGTAGGTGCGGTCACCCCCGTAGATGGTGGTGGTGCGCCATTTCTCCGTGAGGGATTTGTTGATTGAAGTGCGGAAGATCGTGGCCTTGACCCGGTTGGCGCGGTCGTACTCGGTAACGGTCTGGCCTTTGATCTTCCATTCATCGATGGTCTGGAGATTGATGCCCGGGTTCAGGGTTTCGTCATAGTGCTGGTTCGTGCTGGTTGCGACTCGTCCGGCGGCGTCGTAGATCTTTTCGGTGAAGATTGTTCCGGTCCCGGCGAGGGCGGCTCGCTGGGTTTGTCTGTCGCGCAGCAGCCCGTCGAAGAGGGCGTATGTGGCGACGTAGTTGCCGTCCGGGTTGAGCACCTTGGACATGATCGCGTTGACGCCCCCCGCGTTGCGAATGGTGTATTGATACTCCATCGACGGGGTGGTGCGGTTAGTGCTTTTTGGGCGGTCGGCAAGCCATACCCTGATGAGGCGGCCGTGGGTGTCGTATTCCAGGTCGGTGCGCTTGAGGTTGGTGTCGGTGGTGGCGGTGGGATTGCCCCAGGCTGGTTCCATTTCGATGCTGCTGGTCCAGGTTTGCGTCCCAACGGTCTGAGTGGTGTCGACCTTGGTTACCGGCCCGCCGAGTAGAGGTGTTGGCGTCGTGCTGGTTTTGTTGCCTCGTACGTCGGTGGTCGTCTTGGTTCGTCCATAGGCGTCGTAGGTTGTTTGTTCGGTGACCAGCCAGCTGGTGGTGCCGCCGTTGGCGGGGCTCCAGGCCTTCAACGTCTCGGCGGTGGTGGCCTCGCCCTTGTCCGGCGGAGTGCCGCCTGGGGTGCCGTCGGTGTAGTACGTATGCCCGTCGTAGCTGGTGCGGTCGTCGCCAAGAATGTGCGCCTCGGTGGTGGGCTCTTGCCCGCAGGGCAGCGCGAAGGTCTGCACGCGCGCGACCGGTGTCAGCAGGTTGATGCTGGTGTTGCGCGCGTAGGAGGTGTCGACGCAGGTTTCGTCTCCGGTGACCGCGAGGTCTCCGAGGTTTGTTGTGTAGTCCGCCATGCCGTAAAGGCCGTACGTGTTGAACATTTTGGTGATACGCCATCCGCGGCCGGCGTCTAGCTTCGTGGCCGACCAGGTGGTATCAGTGCCGGTGTATCGGGCGTACGCGGTGGTTTGGCCCATGTCTCGGGTGGCAGTGGCCGCGGATTGCCAGGGTTTGGTCACCGTCGTCGAGACCGGGTCGGTGTCGACGCCGTTGAAGGTGGTCTGCTGCCGCGTCATTCCAGCCCAGGCGTTCTCGTCGGCGGCTGCTGGCGCGTCGGCGGTGTCTGCCGTGTCACCGTCCGCGTTGATGTCCACGGCGGGTAGCGATACGTTGCGCGTGCCTCCGCCAGGTGACGCTTTGCCGCCGTGCAGGCCGCGGAAGTATTTCGTCTCGGTGAGGGTGTCCTTTCCTGGGACGCCTTGGTGGACGCGGACGGTGTCGTAGCCGCGATAGTCGGCCCAGGTGCGGAATTTGTCCTTGGTGAGTCCGTCGTCGTCGCTGTATCTCCATGCCGCGCCGCCGGGGGGGTACTCGTAGCGTGTGGTCTTGTCGGTGCCCCCGCCGGTCTGGTCGGCCTCGTCGACCTGGGTCACCACGTACTTGTGGAAATACTCCGTCTCGGTCTCCTTGGTGTAGGAGTCCTCGGACATGACGGGGTAGCACCGCAAGGTGTTTGTCTCCGGAGAGGCGGGCATCCGCTGGTCTTTGACGCATTCGGGGTCGGAGTACGTGATGGAGATTTTGGCGCCGGTCTCGGTCCAGATGGTGCCCATCCGCATCCAGTTCATCGGCGGCTTGGTATCGCCGAGGGCGTCGACGCGGTTGGGTTTGGCTACGAAGTCGAAGTTGATCTCGGGAAGTTCGTGGGCGGTGGTTCCGGGGAGCGCGTCTGGGGGGATCACGTGTCCGGTGTTGGCGATGCTTTCAAGCCACATGCCGTCGCGGGAGGCATCGCCGTTAGGCGGGAAGTCGTGGTTCAGGCGCCAAGAGTCAACGGGTCGGTATCCGGCTGGGGTGCTGGTTGGGTTCCAGACCTCGGTGGTGATGTTTGTGAGTCGGCTGGTCGACCAGAAGGTGGGGGTGTGGTCGTCGCAGCTGGTGCCGGTGCAGTCCTTGTCTTTGGGGGTGTCTTTCCAGTTCTCGGTGTTGGTGCAGTCGGTCAGGCACCGGTTGGCGGTGTTGAAGACCACTCGCATGGGGGCACTGGTCGCGGTGTAGGCGGTGTCTGTGCCGCTGCGGCGGTCGGTGCCGTAGTCGATGCGGTTGAGGACGCCGCCTCGGTCGTAGGTGACGGCGTCGGAGTCGGTCATGTTCCGGCCGTACTTGTTCGTCTGGGGGGTGTACCACATCGACATCGTGTTGCCGCGCAGGTCGACGACGTAGTCGAGGTTCCATCGCCAGGCTTGGCTGCAAAAAGAGTCGACGAAGCTGCTCTTGTGGCAGTGTTCGTTGGTGTTGTTGCCGGCGACGGGGACGGTCCAGGTGGACTTGGTGGTGGGCTTGTCCGTGGTCCAGCCGGAGAGCCGGTTGAGTCCGAAGAAGTATTGGGTGCCGTCGGAGGTGGTGACTTTCCAGTATTCGTTGTCGTTGTCGCCGTTGACGGTGTCGGTCCTGCGCTCGATGCGGGTGCCGTTCTCGTTCTTGGCGCGCCAGGTGCCGGTGGCGTCGTCCCGGATCAGCTCGGTGGAGGAGCCGTTGAGGGACATGATGGCGTTGTCTGTGCCCCAGCAGAGGTCGTAGGTGTCCGTGGTGTTGTTGGCGCCGGTGCCCTTGTCCTCGTTGCAAGGCTTGTATTTGCGCTCGATCATTCCGGGCCACAGCTCGAAGCCTTCGCCGACCCAGGACGGCTGGTTGTTGGAGGCGTCGCTGCGACCGTCGACGGCAGCGGAGTTGTAGGACAGATCGAGTGTGGGTGCGGGCCCGCCGAGGGATGGGGGTGTGCGCATCGGGTAGGACCATGTGAAGTTGCCGGAAGAGCCGCCCGCTGACCAGGTCGAGGATGCTTGCAGGGGGGTGGCGCTGTAGTCGCCGGTGGTGCCGGAGGCGGCAGCCGTAACTGCGACGAGAGTGCTCGCACCGGTACCGGCTGCGGGCGCGAGGTCGACGTCGGCGGAAACGCGGTTGGCGGCCACGTCGTTGTGCGTGTTGAGCGGGCGAACTCGGCAGTCGCCTTCGGTGCTACCGGTGAGGACGCAATCGGGTACGAGTGAGAGCTGCAGCCGGGTGGACCAGTCGGCGCCGTAGGCGTTCGCGAACGAAGAGTAGTCGACGGTGACGTTGACACGGCCCCGCTGGGTCAACGCCGCCGGCTGGTCGAGGCGCAGCATGAGTCCGTCACGCCACTCACTGGGCAGTTTAGTGCGATCGATGAGCTGAACGCGCACCTTGGATACCTCGGGCCGGGGTGCTTGCGCCCTGAACGTCCCTGGGTCGACACCAGCGCCGGGGCTGCCGATCCATACTGGAAGCGGTCCGGCTTTCGCGGAGACACTGACGTCATTTTCCCCCGCTGCACGTGCCGTCGCGGCGTCAGCGATCGGCAGGTTGACTTCGGCGGTGCCAGGGCTAGGCCATTTGGGCGCCGGTGCGGCTCCTCGAGGTACTCCTTGCGAGAGGTCCTCGGGACGAGGTTTGGCTTTGACCGGCCGTGCGTCTACGGACACCGGGGTTTGCGCGGTCAGTGCTGGTGGGCCGGGTGATTCGGCGCGCGCTGGGACGACCGCCAGCGTTGACGCCCCCACGATGACGGCAAGCGCTGACGCCAGGCCCACTCGGTTCTTGACCGTGGCCAAGCCCCGCACACGCATTGTTCGCAAGACCCGTGCCGGTTGACGACGTTGGTGAGGTGAGCGAAGGAGCATGACGGGGACCTCCGTGATATGGAGCGGGCGAGCCCGTGGCTGAGGTGGAAGTCAGTCGGCAAGCAGGCGGGGTGGTGGCGGGACGCCTAGCGTGAGTCGCCGTAGAGACGTTTGGCCTGCCGCTCGGGCATGGCGCCCGCGTAGATGTTGAGCTGATCCAGCTTGCCCGCCATGTTCGCCCCGTTGCCGGCGTAACCGGTCCCGACGTAGAGAACCTTGCTGGAAGGTCTTCCCACGGCATCGGTTCCCTCGGTCGCTTGCCGAGTTCCGTTGACGTAGAGGCGGGTCTTAGCCGCAGTGGCATCGAAGACGCCGATCAGGTGGACCCACTCGCCGGTCTGCGCCGGGGCGTCGGAGAGGGCAGTTGACCATGTGCCGCTGGGTGATTGGACAGCGAACTGCCACTTGCCGTTGGTGCTCGTCGCGAGCTTGACGGCGCCGTCGGACTCCCTGAGTACGACCTGCTCAGCGGCGGTCACCGCGTTCAACTGGACCCAAGTGGAGATTGTCAGGGATTGGCTAGTGGGAACGATCGGGCCGTAGGTAACGGCATGTCCCTTGCCGTCGCCGGCAGATCCGTAGCCTTCCGGCTGGGTGCTGTTGAGCCACAAGGCGCCGTCGCTGTCGTGTGCCTCTGCCGTGTAACCGGCCGTCTGTTGCGGGGAGTAGGGGTAGGTGCATCCGACCATCTGGAGTTGCGGGGACGGCGACCAGTAGGGCCCCGTGCTCTCGGGGTCGTCGCAGAAGTCCAGGGCCATGTTGAAGTTCCACGCCGCGACCGGTTCGGCCGCCAGGAGCCCCGGCCGGTCATCGGTGCCGATGGCGGGGTTCGCGTCGGTTCCGTTCATATCATCGGCAACGATCACTCGGTTCCAGAGGCGGAGATCGCGGACTTCGCCGGTGAACGCGTTGCCATCGACGCCGGCAGCGCGGTCACGTCCGACGATGACATTGCCGTCGGCTCTCCAGCCGCTGCCCCTGGTCGAAAGCCACGTGGCCTCTGGTTTGACCTCGGACACGAGTTGGCCATCGACGTACAGGCGGGCGCGCTGTTCCGCCTCATCCCAGGTGCCGGCCAGGTGGATCCATTGATCCATCGGCAAGGTGGAGGTGATCGCGTCAGTGAGCAGAGGGACCGTCTGATCGAGATTAGGGATGCGTAGCAACCACTTGCCGGTGGCGCAGTCCAGGCTCAGGC
The DNA here is from genome assembly GCF_040607915.1 of Micromonospora sp. NPDC005215. Lineage (NCBI taxonomy): Bacteria > Bacillati > Actinomycetota > Actinomycetes > Micromonosporales > Micromonosporaceae > Micromonospora > Micromonospora sp. NPDC005215. The sequence continues at coordinate 20,716 of NZ_JBEXHQ010000020.1, forward strand.
GGAACCCGCTGGTGTTGACGCCGTCAATCGAGACGGCGCTCTGGTTTCCGGTGCAGGCGCCGGATCGTTTGACCCAGGCGGCGACGCCGAAGGAGCCCGATGTGTCCAAGCCAGTGCCGGAGGCACTTGCCCAGCCCTTCTGCCCACCGGCCACCGCGTCGAGGCGCAGTGTCTGCTCGCCCAACACCCAGCTGTCCGGCGTCCACGAAGCGTCGTTGGAGACGCTGTCGATCGTGAGATCGTGGCCACCGACTAGATCGGTAAGCCCTCGGGACCACATACTGGTAAGGGGCCAATGGGCGATCATCGCACTCGGCGCCGCGACCAGAAACTGGTACGTCTCTCGGGCTCCCGGCACCCCGGCGGCATTCCTACCCTCCACGTTCAGGGTATTGAGTCCGTATCGCGGCGGCGTCAGCTGCGTGGTGTAAGAACTACCGGGCGACACGCTAACGGTCGTTCGGGCCAGCCCATCCCACCAGTAGCTGTAGCTGACGATGTTGACGGAGCCAGCGTCCCCGGGCTCGGGTTCGAACTTGAACAAGCCCGGCACGCCGGGACCGCCACGGGCGGTCTCATCCGCCGGGTAGGTGGTGGAGGTGACCCTCACCGCACCGGCGGTCGTGTTGATGGTGAAGTTGCACCACGCCGTGATCGGCGACGAGTCGCCGAGTGAGTCCTTGGTTTGGACGTGGAAGGTGTAAGTCTTGCCGTTCGCGCCCGCCCCAAAGTCGAGCGTCACCTCGCCGTAGTTGTTCGCCGGCCGCACCACCGGATCACCCACCGACTGGTGCGTGGCGGCGGAGGCTTCCTTGTAGCCGTACCAACCGCGGATCGTGTTGGCCGCGCCATCGGCGTCGACATACTGAGCCCTGAGCTTGACGACGGTGGTGCCGATCGTGGATCCGCACGGCTTGCCAGCGGCGGTCAGGTTGACGGCCATACCCGGGACGGTGTTGTACGTCACCTCGAGCCAGGCCTTGTCGGTGTAGAACTTCTTCCACCGGTCCTCGGCGGTCTCCCACCCACCTGTCTCGTTGCACGCGCACAGCCCGACGGTGAAGACGTCCCAGCCCTTGGTCGCGAACTGCTGCAGATCAGTGGTCAGCGCCGTGTTGGTGAACTCAGCGTCCGTGTCCGGCTGGGCCTTCCCGCCGCAACCGCCGGCCTCGTTGGCGTTGCCCTCCCACGAGTCGAGCCACACTCCCGACGGCAGCGGACGGGTGGTCCACGCCATCCTGCCGCCGGACGAGACGGTGATCGCCGAGGTCCGGTAGAGGTGCACCCAGGTGGGCGTGCACGACGACGAGTGGTCGAGCGTGATGCGGGTGACCGCATCGAGGACGTGTTTGCCATTGAGAGCGTTGACGTCGAAGCCGTAGTAGGACCGGTACAGCTGCCCGTTGCTGCTGTACTCGTCCGGCGGCTGCTTGCCCACTCGCGCCGCTGATCCGTCGTTGTTCTCGCCATTGCTCGTCGAGTACGCCCACTTGTTGCGCTGCTTCTCGAACGGCGGGTCGATGAACAACGGATACGTCAGGTTCGGATCGGCCATCATCGTCGCGTCGGTCGATACTTTTAGTTCGCCAGCGGCAACCGACACGTCCGCCTCGGCGACGCGGGAGGTGACCGCTGGCTCCGCCGCTGTGGCCGGTTCGCCAATCGGCTCGGTGCCATCACTGATCGAACTCGACCGCTCGCCCGCCAGCAACGGCAGCACTTCGCCACCCCTCGCCGGGTCCGCCGACGAATCCCACATTGTTGCGGCACGACTCACCGCCACCGTCCGGCCGGCACGGCTGGTCATTCGCAACGTTCGATCCCCGGGCGCAGTGATCCGCATGTCCCCGCCCGTGAGGTACCGCAACGTTCGAACCTCGGCGCTGTGCGCGGCTGTAGCGCTCTTGACCTCCACCGTGTGCCGGTAGCCATCCCGGGTCGCCATCACGTGCAGATTGACGTCCGGAAGCACCGACTCGTAGATGGCCGTATCGCCCTCAATCCGCGGCGCTGGCAGCGGCGTCGGCCAGGACAGGGTGAAAGTGGATCCGTCCTCCCGCCAGGTCACCAGGGGCCCACTGCCGCCTCCTGAGAAGGCAACATCAGCCATGCTGACGGCAGGACGATAAGTGCCATCAGATCGACGGGACAGGTCTGTCGCGATCGCCGCCCACGAGCCATCGGCCTTGCGTACCCGCTGCGGCACCACCGACGTCCGCAACCGCCGCACACCCGACGGCTCCACGAACACCTGAGAACGCTCCGTGCGCCCAGAGACAGCCTCCACCGCGCTGCCGCACTGGACCGCCAACCGACCCGCCGCCGCCTCGTCTGCCGCCTCACCAACACAGGCCTGGGCTGCTGCGGCAGGCTTCTGCAGAGCGGGCATCCCGACCGCCACCAGCGTGCCGGCGATCAGCGTCAACACCACGGCAGCCGCTAAGGCCTTACGATGCTCCCGGCGGCGCGACCGGACCCGGGCGCCTGCCCTGACCTGTATGGAGAACGCGCCGCTGAAGCATAGCGGCGGGTGTGCCCCCACCTCACGTCGCGCATGCCAGACCGCCACAGCGTCTCCCCCGGTTCGACACAGCTAGCAAAGTGATCGACACATTGAGCTATGGAAGATCCACGTGTCAAGAAGCTGATCCGAAGATCATGTGAACTGCTTTCACAGAACGGGCAGAAAACTATCCAAAGGAGTTGTTCGGTCTTAATTGAGCAAGGCAGGCTGTTCAGGGCACCCCGGGCCTTGTCGACCTGCTCCCCCAAGCCGGACTCGCCGCCGGCCGCCGGCCGATCGTCAGATGCCAGCACCGCGCTTGGTTGGCACCAACGCTGGCTCGAGCAGCCGCATCGGTCGGCCGGGGAGCGCAACCGGGATCGCCGCGCCTTGTCATCAGCAGATCCGGATGTCGGCTGGGCGTGGAGTTCACCGTCGCATCAGGCGTTCGATCGTCCAGTCGCCGAAAAGCGGGCCCCACGGCAAGCCGCCGTCGCCTTCATCAATGAAGGTCTCCGTCGGATCTGTGGCACGCACTGACTGCCACAACGTCAGCACGGGGTCCTCGAGCACATCCAGCTCCAACTCGCCGACAAGAAAGGCCTGAAGCTGATCGAGATCGGGGTGAGTTCGCCGCATTCCTTTCTCGAGCCAGGCTTGGGCTCTACGCATCTGGTCGAGGTCTCCGCCGCCTCCGGAGAAACCGAGCAGGTCATGCCAGTTCGGCATCGCGACGATGGTTGCCAGAGTGATCGCCAAGCTCGATCCAATGAGGCCGGCGTCGCCTTCTGAGGACGCGTACAGGACGGGACGGGACGGCGCTTCCGTACCCACCAGAAAGAACCGCCCCGCCGTGCCGTCACATGCGATCACACGCAGACTCACGCTCGAAGACAGCCGCGCCGTGGAATCGTGAACGGACGCCACATCTTCAACGTCGAACTCGACGAAATCGCGCAACACATCCGAGACCGATGGTGCCGCAGCGATCCTGCGAAGCAGGGAAATGTCGTCCAGCATCCGCAGAGAGTACAGCCGGCCGACGAACTTAATTAAGCAGTCCAGGGTGCCAGGTGTCACGGGACAACGCGACGACTCGTCGCGTGCCTGCACGCACTGTCTTCGGCAGATCCGGATGCCCGATCGTGGCGAGACATATGGCAGGCAGAAAGGCACCGCCGATGGCTCGATTGGGCAGCGTTGCGTCCTCCCTCGGCCGATCAAATGACCGAAGGCGATGATCGGCTATTTCGATGGGTGACGGACACCCTGCGCCGCTTAGGAAGGAGGCATGACCAACGAGGTGACCGTTCCCCTGCTGCCGTGCGCATCCATTGACGACATCAAAACCTTCTACGGAATTCTCGGTTTCCGCACCACGTACAGGCTGTCATGCCCGAAACCGACCCACTAGACAGTGAGCACATCACCCGCTCGATCAGGTTGCCGGTCGGTCCGGCCGGGGAGCCCACTTGCCGCCGTCCAACCAGGCGTTAGCTCCCACCTCGGCCTGCGGGAACGGCGTCGTGTTGTGGCTGCGGGTGCCGAGGTCGGGGCGTTCCTTGCGCTCCTGCTCGTCGATCTTGATCAGATCCGACATGGCTTCGACGTGCCGGCGCTCCGCGTCCAGCAAAAAGGTCACGAAGTCCTTCACCACCGCCAGGAGAGCCGCTTCAGGGTTCGAGCAGGACGAGAAGAGGCCGTTGACGGCTTCGATGTAGCCCTTGAGGGCCTCGATGAGCTTGCCGATGTGCTGGTAGCCGAGGCCGGCGTACGCGTTGCGGAGGCCTTCCAGCATGGTGGCGGCCTTCTTGCCTTCCTCGGCCATCCAACGCGTCTGGGTCTCGAGCTGGAGCAGGTAGGCCGAGGCGCGTTCGGCGTACTGACTGAACGCCTGCGAAGCGCTTCCATCCCAGTACAACTTGAGGTTCTTGAGCTCACCGTCCATCTCGGCGCGCAGCTCCGCGTAGGTGCCGGCTGCTGAATGCACGAGGTCGGCGCGGTTCCAGATCACCTTGGGGGCGGAGCGCCAGGCATGGACCATCAGGTCGCTCAGCGGGAGACGCTGGCCGGTGCCCAGCTCGATCAGGATCGCCTCCAGCTGGAGCAGGGTGTCCCGGTGCTCGTGGATGAACGTGTCGAGCTGGTCGCCCTCGCCGTTCTCGTAGTAGGTGCTCCGGCCACCGGAGAAGCCGAGGTTGTTGCCGTCGGTACTACCGATGGTGATCGGCTCCTCGACCACGCGAGTGCTCGGCAGCCTCTCGTTGCGGGTGGCGCCCAGCCGTTCGTTGCCATCCGGAATGACCAAAACCGGTTCGTCGCCCGGAAGTTGGCGCTCGTAAGGCTGGGACAGGATGCCTGCACCACCCGGACGTACCCGGACGCTGCTGCCGTAGGCGTCGCCGAGCGGCAGATAGGGTCCCAGGTCCCGGTTGAACACGTCGAAGTTGGTGGCGACGTCCAGCTCGGTGCCCTCGTAGTCGGCGGCGATCTGCAGTAGCCCGTCGGCGATGCGCTCCATCTCGTTGCGGGCGATGTTCGCCTCAGACAGCCTGCTGCCCAGGGCCGTCGCCCAGTCCCGGTTGAGCTTGTCGGAGATCCCCTCGAGCGTGCCCCAGGCGGCGACCGGGATCGCGCCGACGTCGCCGACGTAGCGGCGAACGGCGCTATAGGTCACCGCGTCCTCGTAACGCTCCACTCCGAAGGCCACCAAGGCCCGCGACTCGACCCGCAGAGCCGACGTGTCCGTGGTCATGCTCCGTGTCCCTCCCCGTGCGGTGGCTCGATCGGCGTGAACAGCTCGACGCCGATGGGCGAGCCGAAGTAGTCGATACGCAGCTGGCGGTACTGCCGCCGGTGATCCGCCACGGCCGCGAGCAGGGCCGTCCGGATCTCGGACGCCACCTGGTCCGGTCCACAGCGGCGCAGCATCCCGGGCCGAATGTCGACCTTCAGGTCTCCGTCGTGGTCCCGAAGGACCGTCACCCAACCGTTGGTGGAAATACCTTCGGCCTTGATCCGGGCTACGTCCTCGAAGTAGCGCTCCAACTTGCCCACGGCGTGCTCCTAGTCGGTGGACTTGAGCGTCATTGCCCGGTCGGTGATGCGCTGAGCGCTGGTGTTCGCGTACGCGACGAGCTGCTCGACCGCTGAACCGGGGTTGCTGAAGTCCGCGTAGACGTGCGCGTACCGGTCGTCGGATGCCACAAACACGCCCGCGAAGATCTTCTCGTTGATCTTCTCAAAGCAGGACCGCGCGACCCGGTACGTGGCAGCGCTCGGGTACGGCACCGCCTCGCCGTAACAGGGGCCTTCCGTCGCCGTCTTGCGCAGATATGCCTCGTCGTCGCTTTGGGTAAGGCTCACGGTGATCTTGCCCTGATACGACGGCTCGGCCGACGAGAAGTCGAACTCGCAGCTGACCACGGACTTGCTGGACTCGCGTTTCGGCTCGGCACGTGTCAGGGTCCACACCCCCTCGACGACACTCGGCAAGGCCCCCGCCAACTCACTGCACGACGGAACGGCCTCATCGTCGCCGAACGGCCCCCACCGCCACGCGCCGAGCAACCCGAGGGTCACGACGACAACGCCAGCCACAACGGCCAGCATCCTCCTGCTCATTCGACCGGTCACCAACCAGACCGCTGTTCGTCCACCTGAGGCTCCCCATCGCGTACCCGCGGTTGCAGTGACGCCAACGCGACCCTGGCTGCGGCCCGCACCTGCCGGGCCAGCGACTCGTCCGTATGCCGGTGCAGGCCGTCTACCTCCACGGCGATGTCACCGCGACTCGTCGCGGCGATGCGAACGGACCTGTCCGGCGAGTAGACATCCACGTCAGGGACAGGGGCAGCCACGTCGGAATCTGAGGGCTCGCGTGAGCCGGGGATCATCGGGCAGGTCCTTTCCGGAGGACAGCGCGGACTGTCACCATCGAGTCGTGCGAGCGCCCGACGGACGCGCCCTCCTGTCGCAGCATGGCGATGACCCTAGCAACGGGCGTCACCGGCTCGCTGCCCTGAGTGATCACCGCAGATCGATGCACCAGCGCCGAGTGAGGCAGCACTAGCCCGGCTACAGTCTTGCCAACCCCAACTGCATTAGCGCGGCTGCTGCGGGTAGCCACCTGAGGGCACCTTGTCGAGCGGTTCGTCTCGCGCACCTGCCTGGACATCGGCCTCTCGGCCGCGGCGGCGACGGTTCCAGATCAGGAAGATCGCCAGCGCCAGCAGGACCAACAACACCAGGCCGCTGCCGGCGGCGATCACGACAACCTGCTGATCGGTGGGGCCGCCCTGATCGCCGTACTTGGTCACGTCGAAGGTGTCGGCCTCGGCTGGCTGGGCAGTGACGCCTGCCGAGGCCCTGGTACCAAGCAACGGGTTCTCGGGGACCGTCGGCACGTCCGCCGTCAACGCGGCCACGGGGTCGATCCGACCGAACCCGTACTGCGGATCGCGGCCCGCCGGGCCGGCGTCGCGCGCTGTTCGGATGATCCTGTTGATGACGTTCGCCGCGTCCAGGTCCGGATACTTCGACCGAACCAGCGCCGCGACGCCCGAGACGATCGCGGCGGAGTCGGAGGTGCCGTCCCCCCACCCGTATCCATGGTCCGGGCCAACGTTGAGGATGCCATCACCAGGCGCTGCCACCACGGCCTCCGGTCCTCGCACCGAGCCGGACCAGAAGGCTCCGCCACGGGTTGTGCCCGTCACGGCGATCACGCCTGGAATGTTGGCCGGTGAGATGACCGCGTTCTCTCCCTTGGCGGTGTTGCCAGCGGAGGCAACCACGACGACGTCGCGTTCGAGGGCGTACGCGATGGCCTGCTCCTCCTCCGGCGAGGCGGCGCCCGGCCCGCCGACGGACAGGTTGATCACTGTGGCGCCGCCGTCGACCGCCATCCGGATGCCCTGGGCCTGCGCCTGGTCGCTAGCCGGACCCCTACCATTTTTGATCTTGATGGGTAGGACCTTGGCGTCCGGGGCGATCCCATCCACGCCGTCGGTGGCGGCGTTCGTCGCTGCGATGATGCCGGCCATGTGCGTGCCATGGCCGTCCTCATCGGCACGGCCGTCGCCGGACGCGCCATAGCTCCGACCACCGGCAAGCACCTGGCCCCGGAGGTCCGGGTGGGTGGCGTCGACGCCACTGTCCACCACCGCAACGGTCACCCCACGCCCGGTGGAAAGCTCGTGCGCCTGGCCGATGCGGAGCTCGTCCAGGTACCACTGCTCGGCTCGCTGCGGCGCGGCCACGGCAGGTTGGGCGGCGGCACCCATCAGGAGCACAGCCAGTAGGCCGGCCGCGACAGGCCGGAGCACGCCGACGTTCACACTCATTCGCCCGCCCTCATCGCAGGATGCCTGGGGAACCGGTGTCATCGGCACGCCACGGGTCGTCGTCCTCAGTCAACCACGACGACCCGGGCCCGGATTCGTCGTGCTCGGCGCCACCGTCCCGCCCAGCAGCACCGGTGCCGCCGAGCAAACCGCCGGCGCTACCCCGCGAACCACCCGCGCCGACGCCATCGCGGCCGGCACCGGTCGCATTGCGCACCGCTTTGGCCGCACTGGTCACCGGCGGCACCCTGCCGTTGCCACCGCCGACCATGCCAGGGAGGCCGCCCGTACCGATGCCGCCGCCCCCGGCACCGAAGCCGCCTCCGCCAGCTCCGCTCGGCGAGCCGAGCCCACCCCCAACGCCAAGGGGGCTCTGGCTGCCGAGCCACGAACTCGCCGAGCCGCCGTAGCCGCCGCCCACAGTGGTCGGACCGCTGGCACCGGCCAGGCCGGTGGTGCCGAGGTCGAGTTCCGATCCGGGGCCGTCGTCGCGCGACGGGGGTGTGACGTACGAGCCGGCAAGGACGTCAGTGTGGTCGCTACTGCTACCAACTGTGGTCGGCACCGCGGCGGCCGATTGGCCATCGCCGTAGGCAGCACTACCACTGATGCCCGTGCTGCCGCGACCGGAGCCATCAAGACCTGGGCCGCCACCGAAGCCGGCGCTGCCAGCAGTAGAGCCGCCGTCTGACCCGCTGGGGGTGTAACCGGCCGGAGGAGTGCGAGGCCGATATTCGTCGTGACCGGTGACATCGTTCGCTCCCGGCACGACGAGTCGCGGCCGCTCGACCTCTATCGCCTTGTTCAGCGGAGCGGCACCGTCGTTGGCCGCCTGCTGGTTGTCGCGGTACCAGTTGTTCAGGTGTGAACTGGTATCCCAGAAACCGCCCCGCTTGTTGTCGTTGGCCTGGCCGTCGACCTTCATGGTCGCCTCCAGGCCGTCGGCCTTCTCGCGGAAGGCGCCATCGGCGTACGACGACGGGTCGCTCTGGTAGTCCTTGCGCAAGGCTGTAAGAAAGGCGGAGGCGCTCTCGCCGTCCTTTGCGCCATCGAGCTCTCCGCCGTTGGGCAGGCTCCACTCGTTGATGCCGAAGTCGTCGCCAAGCGGAATCGGGATGCTCGCGAGCGCCTTACGGACGTCACCCTCGATCCGCGACAACGCTCCGCTGACGTTGCTCGCGTTGGTGATCAGATCTTCGATGCCCCTGCCGATATCGCTCAGGTGCTCCCGGTACGCGTCTCCCCCGCTGCCCTTCCAGCCGACGAGCAGGCCCGGAAGACCATCGGTGTGTGGGCGCTCGGTGCCTGACGCGATCGGGCCCACAAACGACCGTCCGACCAACGCGTCCCTCAGATTACTCAGCGAGCTCGAGAGGTTGTTCCACCTTCCGCTCAACGCACCGACCGTCTCCGGGTCCGCCGACAGCGTTACCTCGCGGACGCAACTCTCCCACGTTCCAGTCATGACCGCCCCCATCAAGCCGAGTACAGGCGGAGAGGCATGTAGTTCGCCAGGGGCTGAGCGGCAGACTCAAGCATCTCGTCGCAGAGGTCATCCATAACCAGCGCACCATTGTCCGGCGGCTGCGGTTCACCGTGAAGTTCCGTCATTGAATGCCTCCCCCGAGCTCACGCGAGCCTACAGTAGTCAAACCAATCCGGTGAGCAGCGAAAAGTGAACGGTTAGTTAGCACAAGATCACCGTGACCGACGAACGGTCGGCCCGGCCTGTGGATCGAACTCCGACCGGTACGAGCCAGTCACCGGCGCTCTGGGCCGGGGCGGGCCCGGGAAAGCGCGTGACGACGGGCTGACGGGTTCGCTTCTACGGTCGGCGTCCTGCCCCTGGACCAGCGCACGGGCGAGATCCTGCACGACGTCGTCGACTCTCGTAGCGGGACGCCATCGCTCCGCGGCGCGGAAGACGAGAGAGCCGGCAGGGCGCTGCAGCACTCCCTCGTCCTTGACGAACAGATCACGGCGCTGCAGGGCAGCCGAAAGCGCTTTGTGGAGCGTGGCCGCCATGATCGGAAGATCCGAGTTGAGGCGCGAGATCTGCTGGAGGTGCCGCTCACCCGGCTGGCCATGGCCGCCCTTGCCGAAAGATCGCAGCCAGCGTAAGACCTCTGTCAGTTCGGCAGCAGCATCGCGGGCTGGGCCAACCGGAGGGATGGCACGCAACTCAGCAGCCGCAATGGCTGCCTGACGCCAGCCGCCAATCATCTCTGGGCCGCCGGTGCTGGATAGGACACGCACCGCCAGGCCGAGTTGAGTACCAAGCTGCAGGTGGACGCTCGTCAATTCCCTTGGGTTTTGCCACATCCAGGTTCGCGCTGCGTCGACGGCTGCGACCGCGTCATCCGCAGTGCTGACGGCCGGTGCGGGATTCAACGGAGGCCGGGCAACGTTGAGCCCGTGTAGCCGGGGTTGCCCGCGGCCTAAGGCGATCAATTCACGGGCGACTGCGCTCAAGCGGCTGCTGGCGGTCCACTTGGCGGCTTCCGCCGCCGGCCGGTAGATCTCGGTGAGATGGCCCCTCCTTTGGTCGAGCCAGCCCGGCAGCGCAATGTCGATCATGATCGCGGCCGAGGTGAGCCGGGCGATGTCGGCGAGGCCAGATTGGACGCCACCGCCGGCTCGAACCGCGAGCCCCTCCGGAGTGCGAGGTGTCTGCCCCGGCGGAACGTGACTGGCAAGAATGTCACCGATCACACCGATGGCGTCGGCAGCCCGACGCAGCGAACGCGCCGGTCCGGCGACCACGGCGGCGGGAGTGGGCGGGAACTGCCGATCAACGACCGCGGCGGCCTGGAGCCCAACGTAGAGCTGGGTCAAATTCTGCCCATGTCTAGCCAGAATGGCCGTGGCACGGGCTCGATCTGGCGCCTCCGCTGCCGGACGGCCACCAACGAGCAGCACAGTCGCTCGAGCCAACTGTGTGTAGACGGCAGACCTGGCAATCACGGCGGCATTGACGTCGGCCGCAGCCAGGGCACGGCTCCGACCCATTGCGGTAGACGCGGTACGTAGAGCCTGGGAGGCCTCGTTGTACCACTGACCGATGGTCATGCCAGGGCCGCGACCGCGCGTCGCAACTGTTGGGCGCCGGCGTCATGGCTCAGCCGTCGAGCCAGGTCGTCGCGATCGTCGGCGGCCAGACGATCGTGATACCGCGCGAGTTGCTTCAGCAGCGACGTCACGGCGAGGCGAGTCTCAGCGTCATCCCGGACCGGCGCCCTAGCGTCAACAACCACGTCGTCGTGATCCGAGTAGAGCCTCGCTCGGACGTCAAGCAGCTCCAGGCCGAAACGGTCCCAGGCGAAGTCGGTGCCTGCCAGACTCTTCCACGCCTCGATTGCCAGGTGGATGGCTCCCGCGGCGACGGTGTCATCGAGACCGTGTGCAAGTCGAGCTGTGATCTCTCGTGCCGCCTCGGCGTAGTTCATGCCATGAGCTTGGTTCGGCGTCAGCATCAGGTTCATTCCCCTCGTGATTGACGTATCGCGGCCAGACGGAATCCGCCCGATGCGTACTGGTCGGTCTATCCGGTCCCACTGGTCGCGGAGAGCAGATCTGGCAGGAGTTCGCGCAGCAGGGCATAGGTGACCGGTGTCAGGTCTTCGGGCACCTCGGCTTCTCGGGCGCGCATCAGTTCACCCAGAAGGTTGCGCAGCTCGGCGGTATGTCCCTCGGCGTGCGCGGCACGCATGATGTCGTGCCAGGGCCCGTCGTCACCGCGCTCCGGATCGGCCAGCCAGGCCCGCTGTACGGCCCACCGCGCACCCGTGGGGTCGCCCGCCTCGAGGTAGAGCTCGGCAAGTTCGTGGGCGGTGTCGACGATCGCAGAGGTGATGTGTCCTGGATAGATGTCGGACTCGGGTAGCCAGGTGAAGGGGTTGCGGGTGCCGGTGGCGTACGCGCGGTCAGCCCCGTCGAGAGGGGCACCTTGAACGAGCTCCAACGCGGCTCGTAGGTCCTTCACGCCGGCAGGACCACGACTCTCGCCGCGGCTGCGCAGCCGGCGGAACAGGTGCCAGTCCAGCAGGTAACCCGGCGTCAACCGATACAGCCGGTCGGATCCCATCTCGGGGAGCCAGGGGGTGCCGTCGCTAGTCTCTCCCAGCCACCGCCGGGCGCGGGTAATGGCCACCCGGCGGCTGGCGTCCTTGACCTGCTGATCGGGCCACAGCGCGTCGCTGAGCTGCTCGGCCGATGCTCCGCGGGCACCGCGTTGGGCGAGGTAGACGATGAGTTCCGCGTGGAATCGGCGACGCTGATCGGGCACCGGGCCCGGCGCTTCGACAGCGACCGCGCCGAGAATAGTGATTCGGAGACGGTCCCTGTCCTGCTCACGCCAGGCCCGCAGGTCCGCATCGAGCTGTGGGTCGGCTTGGCGGCGGCGCTGGCGAATCGCAGCGGTGACCTCGCGCGGCGGGGCCGCGGCGACGGTACGAGCGTGTTCGATGCGGGGCACCGCGACGATCGGGTTCGGCGGAGTTGAGGTGTCACCGGCGCCAATCGCTGCGTCGTCGGATGTGGGCGCCGTCGTCGTACTAAAGAGGTTGAGCACTGAGCCGGCGGCGTCGGTGTCTTCCGCCCACGACTCCAGCTCCACAGCCGGCGGGGTCGGCTCGTCCGTGGCAGCCCGCGCCTGCGTCATGATCTCGACGAGCGGTTCCAGTTCTCGTACGGGTAGTCCGGCTGCGGTGCCCTCGACAACGAGGAACGGCAGGGCGAGGCGCAGCAGGCCGTCCTCGTCGATGGTGGCGGTGGTCGGGCCAGCGGCGACGGGGTCCTTGGTGGTGCTGGCCACCGCGACAGCGGACCGTCCGGCCTCCCGCAACTCCTTCCCCAGCTCATCGAGCACGTCGATGTCGTCCGCGTTCGGATCGGCGACGAGTAGCACCTGTGGCGCCCAGGCTTCGCCGACGTCCAACATGCGACCGGCGAACGTGTCGGCTGCTTCGGTAGCACTGAGGGCAGCTGCCACGGCTGCGGCACGCCGCCGAAGCCGCGTGGCAGCCTCACCAACCGACGAGACAGCGCGCACCCGGTCCGGGTTAAGGGCGATGAGCAGCTCGGTCTCCGGCACCGGGAAGCCGACGACGATGACCTCGACCTCGTCGGACCAGGCATTGCAGGCCAGCTCGCAGGCGAGGTAGCGCAGCAGGGCGAGGGCGCGTTCGCTGTCGCCGGCGATGGTGAGGCTGCCAAGACGTTCGAGGTCGATCAGTAGGTGTCGACCGGGCTGGGATCCGATGGCGACGAGAGTGGGCAAGGGGGCGAGTTGCTCGTTGACGGGCGGGATGACGGCGTCACCTGGCAGAGTCCAGTCCCTGCGATTGACGATCCATGGTGCGGGCGGTTGCGGGACGGGCTCGCTGAGCACCACCGTGACGTCGCGGCCGACGATCCAGGCAGCGGTGATATCTGGCAAGGGCTGTTCCCGCTCTGCCAGCGCTGCGGCGAGGCTGCGTAGGGCGAGGTCGAGCCGGTCGACGTCTGCGGGTTGCTCGGCCACCCGCAGGGCTCGCTCCGTCGCGCCACCTTGAGGGTGCGGCAGCCGGCGGCCGGGCCGACGGTGCTGGCGTTGCTGGCGCCGGCGACGCATCACGGTGGCGAGCAGCAGTGCGGACAGCAACCCTGCGCCGGCCAACGATCCCAGGACGACCGCCTCGTCGACGTCGCTGTCGTCGGCCGGGGCTGTGGGCTCGTCGTTCGGTGCGGAAGGGCCTGCAGTCACTCCTGTTGTGGTCGGCGGTGCGGGTGTCATGGACGGGCTGGCCGAGGCGGTTTGCGTAGCGGCAGGCGCCGCTGAGGAGGCCGACGGCGGAGCTGTTGCGCCAGGCTGATTCCCACCTGTGTCCGGTTGCCGAGGCACGATTGGCTGATCGTCGATTTCTGGGGCACCCGGAGTCGGTTGGTCGCTGTCGTCGGCCACAAGTTGACCCTGGGCGTGGTCGGCAGGGCCACGATCGCGGGCATCGTCGGGCAGGATGACGCGCCAGCCGCGCTCGATGTGGTTCGGAAATCGGTGGTCACGTTGTTCGAGATCCGGGTTGATGGCTGAGATTTCGGAATAGCGTTCGGCGTCGCCGAGAAAGCGTTGAGCGACAGCGGCCAGCCAGTCGCCGCGCGCCACCTCATAGACCAAGGGCGCGGCCGTTGTGGCTGGTGCCGTCTGCGTCCTGTTAGCTGCTACGAGAGAGACGTTTACCGGGATCCGCAGTGTCCAGCCGGCGTACACCCGGGTGTTGCCTGGCTGGAGGCTTCGACCGTCTGGTTGCGCGAGGCCGTGGTTGGTCTCAGCTAAGCGCTGCCAGGAAACGTTGTACCGCTCCGCGATGTCGAGCAGGCTCTCCCCTCGCTCCACCGAATGCTCGAGCTGATCGGTGGCGCTCGGACCATCCGCCGGCATGGCCGTGCGCGGTGCGACCTGCTCAGGGCTCGCCTGCTCGAGTGCGACCGAGGGAGGGCTGGCGATAGCGGCAGGCACTGATGCCGATGCCAAAGCCGGAGCGGCGAGCGCACCGAGAATCGCGGCGACCAACGCGGCCGCGGCACGCTGCTGCAGTCGCATGCCGGGGATGCGAGCTGTGTTACGCGGGACCAGACCGCGCCGACGCCCGCGCAGTTGAGCGATGGTCTCCACGACCAGGGCGACCAGAAAGGTGACCCAGGCCCACGCGGCCAGCAGGACGGCGACCCAACCGATCAGCGCCAACGTCTGCAGGAAGAGGTCTCCATCGTCCCGGCTGCTGACGGCGTGCCAGATCTGGGCGCCGGCTGCGCTCGGATCTTCAACCAGGTCCCTGAACCATGCTCCCAATCCTGGCAGCGGGTTACCGGCGGCCCAGACGAGAAGAACCGGCAGGACGACGATCAGGGCGACCACGGCGAGGGCGCCGAGGCCATCGAGCGCCTGCCTACCCCGACCGATCGTTGGTACGGTCCGCGCCACGGTTACTCCTTCCCGGTCTGCTATTGAGCGATGAGGGTCGCGGTGGCCCGACCGGTCACTGTCGTGCCCGCTCCCCCACCGAACAGGTCGAGCAGGATCGGGTTGTAGGTGACAGTGACGGTGACGGTGAGCTGCTGGACGTCGTCCACGGTGACGGTGCCCGTGACTCCGTCGAGATCGCCGAGGTACGCCTGAACCGCGTTGGCGGCCATCGAGGTGTCGATCTCCTTGGCGCCACCGTCGATGGCCTGCCCCGCCTTGATCGCCTGTCCGCCAGCCCGGGCCGCCTCGGCGGCGATGTTGTCCGCCCGTTGGTATGCGCGCACCTTGGCACCGCCGTCGACGACCAGGCCGATCAAGGCGAGGAAGGCCGGCGCGAGGACGGCGAACCAGATCGTGATCCGGCCGTCGTCATCGCCCAACCGGCGCCTACACGTGGTCACTGCCGTGTCAGCCAACTCTTGGGTTCTTCCCGGCTTCCTTCGCCTCCCCAGGCTGCTGACCTGCTCGTCATGGGTTTCCCCGATCGTGCATCGATGTTGACGTTTCGTCGGGATTCCTGAAGGATCTCCTCGATCTTTGAGGCATTCGGTCCTCCGATGAACTGAGGTGCGATCGTGGGGCTGGCGGTGGTTCGCTCGATCCGTTCGCCGCGGCAGCTGGGCAGCCAGCAGGAGATCGAGGACTTCGAGCAAGAGTTGGTCGACCAGTACGCCCTCGCGATGGCGGCGGCGGGGATCACCGATCACCACATCTCGCATCAACGCAGCGTGCTGTTCGACTTCATTCGCTTTGTCGGCCGTCCGGTATGGACCGCCGAGTCGGCTGACGCCGACCGGTTCCTGGTGTGGCTGCGTACCGAGCAGCGGCAGGCGCAGAGCACTCTGTTCAGCAAGGCGATGTTTTTGCGGCAGTTCTTCGACTTCCTGGAGTTGCGCTACCAGGGCGACATCCACGCGTTGACCGGGTACGTGGTCAGCCAGCCGATCGACGAGTTCAATCGGCCGAGTAAGCCGTACCACGACGTGCCGCGGGTTCCGCCGGCTGAGGCGGAGGTCGAGCAGCTGTTCACCGGCTGGCGGGAGTCCTTGCCGCATGCGCGCAAGTTCCTGCCGGCGGCCCGGGACTATCTGGCCGCTTCGCTGTGGCGGCGGGCCGGGTTGCGCATCACCGAGACCGCGATGCTCGACATTCGCGACTGGCGGCCGGATGTGGGTGAGCTGGGCAAGCTGCACGTGCGGTTCGGCAAGGGTAGCGGCGGCCGGGGCCCCAAAACGCGGCTGGTACCGGCGATCAATGCGGTCGATGATCTGCTGACCTGGTGGCTGACCGATGTCCGGCACCAGTTCGGCGACGACTGGGCCGACCCCGACGCACCGTTGCTGCCCAGTGAGCGTCGCGACCGGCAGACCGGACGGTGCCTGCGGGCAGGGGCCAACGCGCTGCGCACCGGCTTGGCCGACGCGGTCGCGCGGTGGCTGCCTGCCTGGCAGGGCCGGTTGACGCCGCACGGGTTGCGGCACTTTTGCGCGTCGTCGCTGTACGCGCGGGGCGTGGACCTCAAAGCCGTGCAGGAGCTGCTCGGCCACTCGTGGCTGTCCACAACAACCCGTTATATCCATGTTCATGACGGGCACATCGAGCAGGCGTGGGCGCAGGCTAACCATCGGGTGGCAGCCCGCCTGACCGGGATTGGAGGGTGAGCCGGTGCGCTGGAACCTGCGGCTGAAGGCTGCCGAGCGCGGTATCTGGAAGTCGACCGAGATGCGTCGGCGGCTGGCCGAGTACGGGCTCGAGATCAGCGCGGGCAAGATGTCGGCGTTGTGGACCACGACACCGACCACGATTCGGCTGGACGACCTGGACGTGATCTGCACGGTGCTCGATTGCTCTCCGGCCGAGTTGCTGGTCCGCGAGCCTGAGCAGGTGGAGGCTCGCCGCACGCAGACCCGTGCCGCCCGCACGGCCGGTGACCCGACGGCCGCTGGGCTGCCGTCGCCGACGGTGACGCCCCGGTTGGGCCGCAACCGGTCGCTGCCTCCGGCATGACGCCCAAGAAGCCGGGCGCTATCGCCCGACGGCGCCGCAAATGCAGCGTCTGCCGACGCGCCCCGGCGGCGATGGCTGGCGTCGAGTTTTGCTTTGGTTGCTGGCCCGGCGGGCCGGTCAATCCGCCGCCGTGCCTGCGCTGCGGCTCCCGGACCGGCTACTACACCAGCGGCTTGTGCAACCGCTGCCACAAGGACGGCGACCCGGGCGTCGACTCCTGCCGGGAATGCCAGGCATGGGGAGCGACCCGGCACCACAACTGGCTGTGCCGGGCCTGCGTGACCTGGTGCCAGAACTATCCGGCGGTCAAGCCGTGCACCGTGTGCCTGCAGCCCAGGCACGTCGGCAACTGGGGCCGCGAGGTCTGCCGGCTCTGCTACAAACAGGCCAGCATGCTGCGCCATCCCGACGAGAAGCTCGACCTGACCAGCGCCAACCGCTACGGGCAGCAACTGTTCATCGCCGACACCTTCCAGGACGGCCGCGCCAACCGCCGGCCGCCCGACACCGGGGCGGTCGCCGAGCCGCTGTCGGAGTTCGCGGTGACCGGCGACCACGAGCAGCTCGTGCTGTTCGGGATGCGCCGCGACCTCGCGGCGCACGGCCGCACCGGGCTGCACTTGCGCGCCGACCCTGCCCGCGCCGCTGACCTTGACCGGCTCGCGCACGACATGGCCGCCGAGCTGGGTTGGACCGCCCGGTTGCTGGAGGGCACCTGCTACGGCCTGCGGATCGTGCTGGGCATCCAGGACCGACCGAACGCGCCGATCAACGCCAGCGACGTGACTCTGCTGCGCGACATTGACCTGCCCATTTGGCCGGTGATGAAGGTCCTCGCCGCAGCCGGTGACCTGGTCGAGGACCGCACCCCCGCCCTGGATCGCTGGTTCACCCAGCAGATCGGCGACCTCCCGGACACGATGGTCACCGAGCTGACCGTCTGGTACGAGGTGATGAAGCACGGCAGTCCCACCCCGCCGCGGCGCCGGCCCCGCGCCGAGATCACCATCAGGCTTCACCTGCAGTGGGCGTTGCCGATGCTGGGCGTGTGGGCCGCCGCTGGTCATGACTCGCTGCGGGAGATCACCCGTGAGCAGGTCCTCGACGCCTTGCCGCCCTCGGGAAACGCGCGCTCGACCGCAGGTCAGGGCCTGAAGTCGATCTGCCGGTTGCTCAAGGGCCGCAAGGTGCTGTTCACCGATCCCACCGCCCGCGTCAAGACCGGCTACCACGAGGTCAAGCAACCGCTGCCGGTCAACGTCGAGCTGCTGCGGGCCGCGTTGATGTCCGACGAGCCGGCCCGCGCCGCGCTGGTCGCTCTTGTCGCGTTCCATGGCCTGCGGGCAGGGCAACTGCAACGCCTGCAGCTGACCGACGTCCGCGACGGTCGGCTGCACGTCGAGGGCCGGATCATCATCCTCGCCGAACCCGTCCGCGAACGCCTGCGCGCCTACCTCGACCTGCGGCAACACCGCTGGCCCGACACCGCCAACCCGCACCTGTTCCTCACCAAACACACCGGCCGCCGCACCGAGGAATGCAGCAAACGCTGGATCTGGCTCACCATCGGCCCCGACCTGTCGATCGCCGCCATCCGCGAAGACCGCATCCTCGACGAGGCCCACGCCACCGGCGGCGACGTCCGCCGCCTGGCCGACCTGTTCGGCCTGAGCATCCAAGCCGGCACTCGCTACACCAACGTCATCAGCCATCCGCACCTCAGCGGCAACGACCAATCCTGACCAGGAACAACTGAAATCCGTCGCCAACAGCGGACCCCCGCTGGGAAAATGCCGCGCGTGCCCGCGGACCCCATCCCCGACATGGAGTTGTGCCACCGGCCGAGCGACGGCCCCGTCACGGCACTGCCGTTGCGGCAACATCCCAGAGCCGTTAACTGCACGGCGGTGTTCGACGGACTCAGGATCCTCCCGCAGAGGGCACCTGACCACGACTGGGCGTCGCGGGTGCGCCCGTTCCTGCCCGGGGCACCCGAGCATCCCAGCCTGCGCGACTTGAAGGGATAACCAGCCACCATGACCGACACCAACCGAGAAATGCTGCGCACCACGTTCGGCCAGGACGCCGAACTCTACGACCAATGCCGTCCCAGCTATCCACGCCCGCTGTTCACCGACCTCGCCACGCTCGCCGGTCTCGGGCCGCACGCTCGGGTGCTGGAGATCGGATGCGGCACCGGCCAAGCGACCCTGCCCCTGGCACAACTGGGATGCACCGTCGTCGCGATGGACCTCAGCCCCGACATGGTCGCCATCGCCCGACGCAATCTCGCTCAGTTCCCGAACGTCACCGTCGTCGTCTCGTCGTTCGAGGACTGGCAGCCCTCGGACGGAACCTTCGACGCGATTCTCTCCGCGACCGCGTTCCACTGGCTTGACCCCGAGGTGCGCATGATCAAGGCAGCGGACATGCTGCGTCCCGGCGGATCTCTCGGCATCGTCTCGACTCACCACATCGCCGGCGGAACGAACGCCTTCTTCGCCGACGCACAACGCTGCTACGAACGTTTCGACCCCACAACACCGCCCGGCATGCGACTGACGACCGACGACGAAACCCCCGAGGAGGCAGCAGAGTTCGATCGATCGGCACGATTCGGGCCAGCCGAATTCCGGCGCTACGAGTGGCAACAGACCTACACGGCCCCCGAGTATCTGAACCTGCTCATGACCTACTCCGGCAATCGAGCCATGGCACCGCAGGCACGCAGCGGCCTGTTCACGTGCATCACTCACCTGATCGACGACATCTACGGCGGAGCAATTACCAAGCAGTACCGGACTCGGCTCGCCATCGCGCATAAGACACCGTGACTCGGCTCGGCATCCGATCTGCGCACTGCTGTCACCTCGAACAGACGGCGAACGAACGCCGGCTCTCCAGCTTTGCCGCGCCGTCCGAGCCGCCGCGCCAGTTCGCGAACCCGAGCGCTCAACGGTGGTCATACTGAGGGTGGACACGTCAGTTCCCACCTATCGGGGCTTCAGAATTCGCGAACCCGAGAGCTCTGCTCCGGTAGGTGTCCAACGGGCTGGTGAAGGAAGCGGCCAGCGGCACGGTGCCGGGCATCCCGGGCAGTGCGACGTCGGAGAAGGTAGCGGTGCAGCTAACTGTGGCGGTAACGGTGGCGGGTTGGCCGACAGGAACGCCGAAGCCTGCGGTGGAAACGGTGACGTCCAGGTTTATGCAGCTCAGCCCTTGGGCGTCGAGGGTGGAGTTGGCAGCGGCCAGCGCCTGCGCGTTCGCTTCACTCGCGGTACGGGCCAGGGACGCCGTACGGGCAGCGTCGTAGGCGGCCGTCTCGAGCGCCTGGCGGGCGAGGTTTACCCGACCACCGATGACGACGCCGGCGAACAACGCCAGGATGGCCGGTGCCACCACCGCCATCTCGATGCTCGCCGAGCCGCGCTGATCGCGGATCCGCCAGGTGCTCATGGTGTGGTGGGCCGTTCGACGGGTCCATGGGCGGACTTGCTGATGGTCCAGCTGAACCCTGGTAACACCGTGATCGCCTGGCCGGTAACGGTGACTCGCACCTCGGTCGCGGTGCGGATAACGGTGACCTGCTGGTTGTCCAGGCCCGCTCCCGCCGCAGACAGGAAGTTGGTGGCCCGCGACTCTCCCGCTGCGGCTGAGGACTGGTAGCACCGGGCGGCGTTGACCCCCTGAGTCGCCGCACCCAACGCGATGGACTGGGCAAAGAAGATCAGCCCGGCCTGAATGACGGCGAAGGTAAGCAGGATCATCGGCAGCGCGATGATGGCGAACTCCACCGGTGAGCTGCCACGATCGCTGAGCCAGGGACCCATCTGCCTGCGTCCGGTCGGGCACGGGCGGACGGTGGGCTGCCTCCGGGTCACGGCTGGGTCGGGATGAGGGCGACCCAGCCGTTGGCGACGGCGACAATCGCACCGGCGACTACCACGGCGCCGGCGACAAGGATCGCGGTGATGACGGCGGTACCGACTGGGCTGTCGCCGCGGTCGGCGTGCGTCGGATCGGTCAAGTCCTGCCAGCGAGTCGTCAGGTAGGCGACGACGCCGTGGATGGTGAGCATGGCGGGTTCCTTCCGTGAGGGTGGTGCGGGATCAGCGGACGAACAGTCGGGCCATGAACGGGTAGCCGATGAGGACGAGGAGGACGAGGATCAGTGCCGCAGCGGGGATGTCGAGCTTGTTGGTACGCAGCTCGGCCTGCGCGAGAGCCTCGGTGCGGATCCGGTCTCGCATTGAGTCGGCGCGGGCGCGGAGCGTCTCGTGGACGTTGGCACCTTCGCTGCCGGCGGTGCGCATGATGTCCGCCAGGTCACCCAGCTCGATGACCTCAATGTCGTGGGAGAGGACCTTCAGTTCGTCCCACGGCGGTCGCAGTTGCAGTTGGGCGCTGAGCAGAGCTTCTCGGATGCGGGCGAAGACCCAGCCGTGGCAGACGCTGGCCGCGCTGTCGAGCGACTCCACTGGGCCATGGCCACCGAGAACCTGATGTGCCGCGAGGTCGAGGTAGGTGCACATGGCTCGGGTGAACTCGGCCCGTGCGACCCCGGCCTTGGACACAACCTCTCGGTGAGCCAGTACTGCGCCGGCCAAGGCGGCGGCGATCGTCGCGCCCACGGGGATGAACACCGGGATTGGCAGAGACAGCACAGCAACGGCGACGGCGATCAGGGCGGGCAGGACCATGCAGAACAGTGCCGACAGCCCCAGGGTGAGGAAGTACTGGTCGATGCTGCGGTCCAGCAGCCGCAAGTCGGCGTGAGGCACTGTGAACCGGCGCCGAAGCCAGCTGATGCCGGCCGGGGTCGTACTCGCGGCGCTCAGCGGGTGAAGCCGCCGGAGCGCGGGCCCCAGCGCCGGTGGGGCCGGAATCAGTTGTACGACCAGCAGGAACACCCCAAAACCAGCCATCGCGCCGGCGAGGAGCATGGCGGTGAGGTAGCCGTTGTTCATGCTGCCGCCAAGGTCTGCACCTCGACCGGTGGTAGTAGCCGTTCCCGCTTGGGCGGCAGGCTGAGCTTGCGGACCGAGGTCATGAGCACGACGTACAGGCCGGCGAGGAAGAGCAGCACGAGCTGCCCGAGCACGCTGCCGTACGGCTGCAGATAGTGCGGGTTGATCGCCCCGTAGCCCAGCAGCAGGATGGTCATGCCCGTCAGGAACCGAACGGCGAAGCGAGGGCCCTCGCGCTTCGCATCCACCGTCGAGCGCATCTCAATCTCGGCGGCGATGGACCGGCTGATCCCGGTCAGCACCTCGTGTAGACCCTCACCGCGGTCGGTGACGTGGAGCATGAGCGGGGCGATGACCTGGTCAGCGGTGTAGTCGTTGAGGTCGTCGGCCATCTGCTGAAGGGCGGCGATGGGGTCGGCGCTGCCTTGCAGACGCGCCGCCAGGTCGCGGACCTCCTGCTCAATGAGGTGCGGCGCCGTCGCGGCGGTGGCGACGACGGCCTGCTGCAGACCGATTCCCCGGGCGACGATGTCGGCCAACCGGCGAGTCCAGGCTTCCACGGCCTCCAGCCGGGCGATCGCCTGCTTCTCGGCGCGACCTCCAGCGAACAGCCACGGTATCCCTGGAACGGCAATGCCGATGATCATCCCTGCGGCCGGCCAGCCGGTCAGCAGCCAGGTCAGGGCACCAGCGCCGATCGCCGTACCCACCCTGATCTGGTGGGCGCGGTGCTCCCGGCGCGTGCGTCCAGGCCCGGTCCACCAGCGGCGCGCCTGCTGTTGAAGGGCCGATGCAGGTCGGGGCGGACGGGTGGTCCCCACGACGCCGAGAACACCGAGGACCGCGCCTGCGACAGCCAGCATGCCCGCAAGCACAGCGGCGAGGTCGAGCAGGCTCATGGCCGCCTCTTCAGGGTGTCGAGACCGGCCGTCCATGCGCCGTGGTTGTGTTCCCTCTGCTGGATGTAGACGGTGAGTTGGCGCGGGTCGTATCCGACGCGCAGCAGGGGTTCGAGCAACCGCTCCGGCAGGTGCCGGGGCACGGCTCGTCCGTCCGAGCCCGGACCGAAGATTTGAGTAGTGACGAGTTGATCACCACTCATCCCGCCCACCTCGAGGACTTCTGAGACGTAGCGGTGTTTCCGACCACCGAGCTTGGTCTCGTCCTCGACGTTGACGTACACGATGAGGTCGATGGCTCCACCGGCCATCCGCCGTGCCAGTTCGGCGGTCATCTCGGGTCCGTGCTGTAGCGCCAGCTCGATGACGCGGTCCATCACGGCCCGGGGGTGCCGGGCGTGGATGGTGCAGAGGGAGCCCTTGCTGGTCGCCATGGCCTGCAACATCGGCACGATCTCCCGGGATCGGACCTCACCGACGATGATCCGCTGGACGGACATCCGAAGGGTCAGCGGGATCATGTCCATGATCGTGACCTCGCCTGCAGGTCGACCGTCGGCGCCGCGTGATCCGTGGCCCTCGCGCGACTCGAGACTCATTGCCCATCGGTGTCGTCCGGTGGTATGCAGACCGAGCTCGCGGGACTCCTCCAGGGTGACGAACTGCTCCCGGTCCGGGATTTCGCGGGCCAGACCACGTAGCAGGGTTGTCTTGCCGGCATCGGCCAGTCCGCCGACCATGATGTTGAGACCGGCGGCCATGGCCGCCTTGAGGAACTGGCAGATCAGGTCGTCGATGGCACCGTACTTGTCGCGGAGGTCCTCCAGGCTGACGTCCATGAGGGTGTGCCGGCGGATGGCCGCGTAGGGGCGCACCGACACCTGCATGAGTACGGTGAGGCGACTTCCGTCGGGCAGCTGCATGTCCAGCCACGGTTTGGTCGACGACAGTGACCGCTCGGTCGCTCCGGCGCGCATCGCCAGGACCTGGAACATGTCGATGAGTTCTTTGTCGGTCTCGGCGACCGGCTCGCCTACCGTGATCCGACCGTCGGTGTGCTCGATCCGCACGTTGTCGCAGCCGAGGATGTGGATGTTGACGATGTCCGGACGATCGAGCAGCTGCTGGAGGCGGCCGAGGCCGAACATGTCGGCCGCAACCGCGTCGAGCAGGGCGTCTTCTTCCGCCTGCGGGATCGGTTGCCCGGCCTGGTGCAGAGCATCGACGTGCTCGCGTACCAACCGAGCGGCGATGCGCTCCGCTTCGGCGTGGCGGTGGGCCGTAGAGACGTTGGGCGTCTCCCTGAGTGCCACGGTCAGTTCCGCGCTGACCCGGGCGCGCAGCAGTCGTACTGCCGCGTAGTCGATGCTCGTGGGCGCAGGTTGGTGCGCAGCAACGGCGGGCGGTTCGGGTGCCGGCCTGAAAGCGGCCGCACTGCCGTTCGTGGGCCAGCGACGGCCGTTCGTGGCAACACGGTCGACCGCTGCCGGCCACGTCGGGCCGCTGGAAGGACGTTCATCAGGCACGGCTACTTCCCCTCGACGACGTAGGTGCCAGGTGTGCGCGCCGCCGCGCGATCGCGTCGCGTACCGCCGGCTCTGCACTGGCTGCGGCCCGAAGCAATCGCTCGCTGCCTCGCAGTCGGCCTCCGCCGTCGCTCAACACCTCGGCGGTACGCCGGTCGTCGGGGAGCTCAATCGCGGTGGGTAGCTGCAGGCGCTGTTCGATGTCCCGTCGGCTGTAGGGACCGTCGTCAATCAGGGCCAGGGCGAGCGAGCGGGTCCCTTGGCCGTACTGGGTCAGTTCCCGGCGGAGCATCTCTGCCGCGCCGGCGGCCGGCGCGATGGTCCGCAGGTTCGTCGCGCGTACCACGAGCAGCAGAAGGTCGGCGCCGAGCAGCAGCGGCCACGGCGGTGCACTGGTGGCGAGTCGGCCGCAGTCGGCAATGACGTCGTAGCCGGGTTCACGGTGCTCCAACTGGCCGAAGAACGTGGTCAGTGGCTCCCAGGTCGGTCGGATGGTGCCCGCCTGGACCGTGTCATTGATTCCCGGCAGGACGAGACGCTGACCCGGGTCTTTGGCGTCGAGATCGACGAGTTGGTGGGGGAAGGTGTCGGCGAGCTGGTCGCGGAGGGCCGCTGCGGCCAGCGGCAGGAGGCCGATGGGTGGGATCTCAAGTCTGGACAGGTAGCCGCTCAGGACGCTGCCGCCAGCCGGGTCGCACTCGGCCAGGACGGTGCGTCCCTGCCAGGACAGGGCGCACGCCAATGCGGTGGTGGTGACGCCGGGCGAGCCCTTGGCCGAGACCATCGCGATGATGGCCACGTCAGCTCCCCGTGGTCAGTGCGACGACGATACGGCCGGCGGCCGCACGGGAAGCGATGAGCGGTCCATCACGATCGGGGACAGCGACGTTGAGGAGCGTTGTTCCTTCCTTGACCCCGGTCCGCACGTCCACCACGGTGGCCTCGATGCTGATTGGCGCAGCCGTTGTCTGCTGCTGGCTCGAGACCGAACCGTCGTCCGGGGTGACGACGAGTAGCACCCGAGCGCCGGGCTTCACCCTCTCGGCGGGCATGCGCTCCTGCGGCAGGCTGAGTCCCACCAGCTGCTCACCCTGCCCCGGTACGGCCGCCTCGGTGAGCTGTGCCCTGGTCAGCAAGGTGCCGGGTACCAGCCCAACCGCCGCGAACTTGCCGATGACCTCGTCAGCGGCGCCGGCTCTGATCGGCTTGAGCGCCGGGTCGACGGTGATGCGTACCGTAGTGAGATCCGACCGATCGATAGTTGAGCCAACCTCAACCGTGCTGCTCACTGCCAGGTACTCGGCGGTGGTGCCAACCTTGCGTAGTACCGCGGCGGCGATCAGCCCACCGGTAGCGACGAGCGCTACCGCCAACCAGACGAGTGCTGGCCGCCAGCGGCGTTGCGGTGCGACGCGGGGAACGGCGTAAGGAGCAGCGACCGGCGAGACAGCGCGGGGGGATTTCATCGGTGCGCTGGTCATGACGTGATCACCTGCAGTTCGTCGACGTCGATCGTGGTGGTGGAGGACAGGTCGACGGTCTGGGAGCCGGTGGCTCCGCCCCCACCACTCCACGTGACCAGCCAGGACGTGGTGGCCGTTACGGTGTAACGACCTCCGGCCTGGGTGCTGCTCGGATCGGAGTAGCCGTCATAACCGCAGTCCGGCGACTTCTTGTTGCCGTAGGAGGGCTGATAGGGGGTGCCCGGCGTAGTGCAGGTGACCGAGTTGCCGTCGCCCATGCTCCAGACGATCTTCTGCGCTCTGGCGGTGGCGGTGACCGACCGTCCTGGCACTGCCGCCGTCCGCGTGATCGGGCCCCACGTGCTGGGACTCACGGTGTTCCAAAGCCAGATGGGCAGTCCGACCAGGCCGGCACCGTTGGTCTGCGGGGCGATTCCGATGTTCGGACCGTCGAGGCTCATCTGAGCGATGGCTCGTTCAGCAAGCTCCTGGTACGAAGGCAGAATTCCAGCGGGCGGATCCGCTGACCAGGTCGCCGGTGTCTGTGAGGCGACGCCCCCAAAGACGCCGCACGTACGAATGCTCCAGTAGCCGTCGGTCCGGCCGCCCGGCGGTGGGGGGATTCGGTTGACGTAGCAGGACCCGTCCCACACACCGAGCCCATCGACCACGCACGGCACGGCCTGGCCCTCGTAGCTGCAGCCCTTACCGGCGCCGCCACCAGTGTTGTTGTCCCCGCCGCCGTTTCCGCCACCTCCGGTGCCGGGGTTCTCGACAACCCAGTAGCAGTTGCCCAACGCGTCGCAGTGCTCGTAGTCCGCGTACGCCACGCCCGGTGCCATGAGACTGCCACCGCCGATCGCCAGGGTCGCAGCCACAAGCGCCCTTCTGATCAACATGGCCTCTCCCGTTGGGCGCTGACCTCTCGGATACGCCACTGACCGTCGTCGAACAACTCAGCCTTCGCGATCACCACGTACCTTGTTGCCTGTCCCGTGGTCCGCGCCGATTTGCCGGTCTTCTTAGAGACGACGTCCCACGTGCCGGTGTCGAAGCAGTCCACGACCTCGGCGGTGAAGGGGCGTTGGCTCGTGTCGACCTTGCTCACCTTGGGCGTCGAGGTGGGTTCACCCTTCGTGACAAGTCCTTGCTGAAACTTGATCAGCAGGTCCTGGCGCACAGTCAACAGCGCCGGATCGGCCACGAACCTGTCGAGTTTTGCGTTGTAGTCGCCCTTATTCGACGCGCTGACGTAGGCCCGTACGTAGTTCCGGTAGGCGGCAAGCGTGGACGCACTCGCACGGGCGTCCTCCGCATCGGTGCTGGGAGGCGGTTGTGAACTGACCGGTCCTGCACTCGGTGTGGCAGCGTCATCGTCCGAGGTGCATGCGGCCAGGTTCAAGGCGAGGGCACCTACCGCAGCTGCGATGGCGGCGCGGTTCGTGATCAGTTGGATCTGGCGCAACGACGCGTCCCCCTTTGACTCGGTGCCCAGCCGGTGGACTTAGCCCCGGCAGCGGGGCAGGCTCTGTCGCAAGCCCGCATTGAGATGACGGCGGCCAGCGCGTAGGCAGGCGCGGCAGGTGTAATGGCGCTGCAGCCGCCAACCGGGAGCACTCTGGCAGCGGGCAATGACACTGCAGCCCCGTTGGCCACACCCGCTGCCAGAGGCTCGTAATGTTACGCATACAGTGTGTAGCCGTGTCAATGCTTGATTCCATCAAGGACTATCGTGTAAACCTTGTGTTCCAACTCGCGAGGAGTCCCGATGGTCGAGGCCGACGATTCAGCCGGCGAGACGTTCGCCGAACGGCTCGACTGGCTATTTCTCCATGTCACGGACCCTGCCGGGAAGCCCTACAGCATCCGTTACGTCGCGACCGAATTAACTCGGCGGGGTTGCAAGATCTCCCACACCCACCTGAGCAACCTCCGCCAGGGTCGATCGCCTGACCCACGGCGTTCGATCGTCGACGCCATTGCGGCCTTCTTCGGGCAGCCGCCCGCCTTCTTCGCTGAGACGTCCGAGGATCAACATGAGCACAGGCTCGCCCAGGCTCTGACCGATCCGCATATCAAGCAAGTAGCTATGCGTCTGATAGACGCACGGTTATCGCCTGAGGGCCATGCGGCAGTTGTCGCCATGATCGAGCAGGTGCAGCGACTGGAGGCTGCCGCCCGTGGCCGGCTAGGAAGCACCGAACGGCAGCGCCGCTGATGGCAGACGTCTTCAAACAATCAAGCCACCGATCGCCGGTCACCGCCGGCTGCGTACGGTTACAAAGCTGGTGGTGGTACGACGACCAGACCACAGCGTGGAACGAGCGGCAGATTCGCCGATGCGATGAGGTCCTGCACAGCCTTTCCATGCCAGCGACCTTCACGGTGGGCGAGTTCTGCGCCGCATTGCAGCGTGCCCGAGGCCGACCGCTGGTGGTGAGGGCTGTCCGGACGCGCCAGGCAGAGGCTCGCGCCATGTGGTGTCGCGGCGCGACGACGGATCACATCCTGATTGGATCGGATCTCCCTCTCCTCCACCGGGACCATCTCGTCCTGCACGGCATCGGCCACATGGTCTTTGCTCACGTCGGTAGTCCCGCCGTCGGCCGCGATATCAAGAAGGCGCTTCACGCAGCTGACATGGCCAACCTGCGGCGAGGTCTCAAGCGCGTCGTCTACACACATCGCGAGGAACACCAGGCCGAGGTGTTCGCCAGCCGGGTGCTGCAACTGGCGAATGGTTGGGTGGCACCGAAGCCGCCTTCGGGATCTCAGACACTGTTGCTGGAACAGCTCTCCTCCGTTCTCGAGTACCACCCGGGCAGGGCAGAGCGGTGAGGCCGCTGCGATCTCGCCACGGGACCAGACCATGCCGAAGCCTGATGAACAGGGAACTCGATGCAACGTCATACCGATAGCAGCGTGAGCCACCTGCGACAGCAGGCAGCGCAGCTCCTCGCCGCACTCAAGCTGCCTTCGACCTTCACCTTCGCTCAACTTCACGACCGGATCGAACATCGCCGTGGACGCCAGGTTCACCTCATGCCCCGGCATCTGCCAGCCCTTGCCCCCCACGGCCTCTGGGTAGCCGGCGAGCTCGCCGACTATGTCTTCTACGACGCCAATGCTGGCAAAGTGCGCCAGAGCCTCATCATCGGCCACGAATACGGGCACATGATGTTCGATGACGTCGCCGTCCCGAATGATCTTGAATGCCTCGCGGCCATGCTCATGCCGTCGGTGGATCCATCCGTACCCGAGATTGCACTGGCGCGTCTGGCGTATGACGAGCCGATCGAGCGCCGGGCAGAAGTCTTCGGGACGGTCGCCGTGCAACGCGCCGAGTCGTGGTCCACGATTCCGACCTCCGCGCCAGCTGATCCTCGAATCTCCGCCAGGCTGGTGGCAACGCTGGAAGGCCGGGCGGCCTGATGGTGAGCCTCGCTCGAGGCCTCATGATCGTCGTGACGCTCATCTGCTGGGGCATGAGCCTCTACAAGTTGCGCGACCTGGCGCGGGATCGAGGCAACCGCCCTCTTCGCGCGCTGTGCCTTGCCCTGATCGCGATCACCATCTCGATGACCCTTCAGCCGCTCATGCCAAAGATCGACCAGCTGTTTGGGACTCCGGATGTCACCCGACTGATGTCCAACTGCCTGTCGCTGGTGTGCGCCACAGCGGCGCAAGCATTCCTTCTCTACATGACCAGTCGCGACGTCAGCACCCGGCGGCGGGTGCGGCGGCGGACCATCGCTCTGGCGCTCACCATCACTGTCATGATCATGATGTTTGTCGTGACGCTCTCGGACGGTAGTCGCTCCGACCCGCGCGTTCGCGCCGCCGAGTACTACGGCGAGCCTTTCCACCCTCCATTTCATTTCGTGTACCTGGCATATCTGTTCGTGTACCTGGCGTACCTGGGCTGGTCACTGACGCAAGTAGTGGTCTTGGCGAACCGTTACGCCGGCATCGCCCATCGGCCGTTGTTGCGCTTCGGCCTCCGGATGATCACGGTTGGCTCGCTGTGGGGGCTCGCATACGTGGCCGCCAAGCTCGTGGCCGTCGCCTTGGGAAACAGGTCCCCAGACTTTGCTCTGATCACGGACGCGGTGGTGGTACTGACGTTCAGCACGTCGATCCTGCTGGTCCTGATCGGGTCCACAATTCCGTCCTGGGGTCCTCGCGTCGGCCTGGAACGGCTTTGGGTAGGGACCGCAGCGTTCCGGGACTACTACCGGCTGTACCCGTTGTGGACGCGGATCCATGCCGTGCTGCCTGAGATCGCGCTACTCCCGCCGCCGTCTGGTGTGCGCGGCGCTCTATCGATCGCCCGGGACGCTTCCCTGCGACGGGTCAGGATCACCGTGGAGATTCTCGACGGCTACGCCACCCTGAGGCCGTGGATGTCGACGGCAGTCCTCAGGCAGGCGCAGACCGCTGCTAGGGAAGGCGGCCTCCTCGGTGAGCAGCAGACCGCCATGGTCGAAGCCGTCGTCATCGGTGCGGCACTGGCGTCCCGGCTCAATGGCGCACCCCCCTCCAGTGAGGCCACCGAAGCACTCACCCTGCCGCTGGGCCCGCCCCGTGACTCGGCCGCTGGTGACCTCGATGCCGCGGACCAGGTGACGTGGCTCGCCCAGGTAGCCCGAGCGATCGCATCCCCAATGGCCGAGATAATCATCTCGCAAGCCAGATCCGAAACGTTGCCTCTTACTCCGCAGTCGTCCGAGAGGTAGAACCTCATCGTGTCCGCACTCGTTGACCTGCCTGCCAACAGCACCTCCCGAGTGGCACGGGTCGTCACCGAAGCATTTGCGCCGGCAGTCTTCGCGGCCCTGATGCCGCTGATCATCGCCCTACACAGCACCGCCCCCGCCGTAGTGACCGGCCTCGGCTGGGCACTGCTCGCCATACTGTTCTGCTCCGCCGTCCCGTACGCCGTCATCTGGGTCGGAGTACGGCGAGGACGACTCACAGACCACCACATCGGCGTACGCGAGCAGCGCCGCATGCCTTTGGTCTACGGACTGTTGTCCGTCCTTGTTGGTCTCGCCGTGCTCGTCCTCGCCGGCGCGCCTCGGCCGCTTGTCGCCATGGTCGTGGTGATGTTCGCCGTGCTGCTCATCGTCACCGCGATCAACCAGGTGTGGAAGCTCAGCGCACACGCTGCGGTCGCCTGTGGCTCGATGTCCGTACTGATCATCGTGTTCGGGCCGGCGCTGATCCCATCGCTGGCGATCGTCGTCCTGGTGGGGTGGTCCCGCGTGCGGCTGGGCGATCACACGATTGGCCAGGTTGTCGCGGGCGCGGTGGCGGGCATCCTCATCGCTGTACCGACGTTTCTCCTCCTGACCTGAAGCGAGATCGACCACTGCAGACCGTCGACAGACGGCTGTTCGGCTGTGAGTGCTATGGATGATTGAGCCCGACGTTTCCTTGCGGTGGCGCTGTCAGTCTTCCGTCATTGCAAATTCCGCGTGCCGCCGGTAGCGCGTTCGTGGGGCGCCGACAGTCGTCCGAGGTTGCCGTCCGGACGGATGTTGATTGTGGTGTCTGTCGATTCCGGTGACTAGGGTGGGATGATCGGGTGGTTGTGAGCTGTAGTGCGGTTCAGGATTCGCTTTGAAATGCAAGGTCGCTAGGTTCAATGGCTGGGCGATCTGGGTGAGGAGCGACTGGCGTGACCGGTCTAGTGGTTGATGGTTCGGGTTTCGAGGTTCTGGTCGGCGGGGAGCGGATCGGGTCTCGGCGGGTGTTGACCGACGCTGATGGGGCGCAGTTGGCGGATCTTGGGGTTCGCTATGTGCGGGCGGTTCACTCCGGAGCACCTGACGAGGTTTTCGTGGGGTTGGGCCGGGAGCTTTGGTCCTGGTTGGATGGTGATCAGGGGCAGTTGACGGCGTTGTTGGACAAGGCTTCGGCGCCGGTGGTGTTCGAGGTTCGGGGGCCGAGGTCGCCGTCAGATCGGGCCTGGGCGGTGTTGCGGGCGCCGTTTGAGTTGTTGGCGCCTCCGGGCGGGAGTTTCCTGGCGGCGGACCCATTGATCCGGTTCTGTGTGGTGCGGCGGCTCGGTGTGCCCGGGATTTTGCCGGAGCCTGATGGGTTCCGGTTGGGTTTGGCGTTTATGGCGTCGTCGCCGCGTCGGCAGCATGAGCTGGACTTCGAGGCTGAGGAAGCGGCAATCCTGAAGGCTGTTGATGACACTCGGGTTGATCTGATGGTGGAGGACACCGGCAACCCGGAGGAGTTGGGGCGACGCCTGGCGGACTTGGGTGGGATGCCGGTGGTGCACCTGTCCTGTCACGGGGTGAACAGGTGGCCGGTGCGGCCTGGTCTGCCGGGTGTGCCGGTGTTGATGATGGAGGACGAGGTCGGTGATGATCTGCCGACCACGGCGGCTGAGCTGGTTAGGTTGATGACCACGGTGCCCCGCTTGTTGTTCGTGTCGGCCTGCCTGACTGCGACGGCGGCTGACGCGGGAGGGTATTTGCCGGCGGGCGGTGGGCGTCGCGGCAGGGCGGGATCCGGCGGCGATGGGGACGTCCCGGTGGCGCATTCGATGGCCACGGCGTTGGTGTCGGCAGGTGTCCCGGCGGTGCTCGGCTGGGACGGCTCTGTGAATGACCTGGCGGCGATCGTCTTCGCCGAGCAGTTGTACCAGCAGTTGAGTAGGCGGGCGGACCTTGCTGTCGCGGTCGGTGACGCTCGCCGTGTGCTGCTGAACTCCGTCGAGCCGCGGTTGCGTGCGGATTGGCATCTGGCGAGGCTGTGGATAGGTCCGCTGGGTGGGGGACCGTTGGTGGCAGGGACCAGGAGACGATCGCGGGTGTCGGCGGTGCACGGAACCAAGGCCTTCCTTGACCGCAAGCACCATGTGCCGGTTGCCGCACCGGAAATGTTCGTTGGGCGCCGCCCCGAGATGCAACGAGCTCTGCGAGCGCTGCGCTCACCGGACCGTGCGGGGGTACTGCTGCACGGACAGGGCCGGCTCGGTAAGTCGAGTCTGGCGGCGCGGATCGCGGACCGATGCCCGCATCTGGTCCCAGCGGTGGTCTTCGGCGACTACAGCGCGGCCGCGATCCTTGACGTGGTAGATGAAGCGGTACGCGTCAACCAGGACGCCCGCGATCTGATCACAAGGCGGCGGTCGGACGTCCGTGACCGGCCAGAAGCACTGGAGGAGCTGCTGATCGACCTGCTGAGCGGGCCGTGCGCGCAGCCCGGCGACGGTCAGCGCCCGCTGCTGCTGATCGTCGATGACCTCGAACAGATCCTGCGATCGGATCCGAACGGCCTGCATCGGGTCGATCCAGGGTTGGCGCCGGTGCTGGCAGCTGTCCTGCGATCCTTCAACCCTGACTACACCGACAGTCGGCTGATCATGACCAGCCGCTTCCAGTTCACCCTCGACGATGTGGAGGGTCGGCTGGAGCAGGTGCCGCTGCGGCCGCTGTCATTGGTCGCCCAACGCAAGCTGCTGAATCGGCAACGAGCGCGGGTCAGCCCGCAGCGGCGGGATGAGCGGGCGGTGCTCGCCGAGCGGGCGGCGAAGGTCAGCCGTGGTAACCCAGGTCTGCAGGACCTCATCGGGCTGCGCCTGGTCTACGGCGACCACGTGGACATCGACCGTGCCGAGGCAGCAGTCGCGGGTATGGAGACATACCTGCGCCAGGGCGAGCAGCCGTCAGAAGCAGAGGTACGCGACTTTCTGGAAAACTTGGCGCTCGACACGCTACTCGACCAGGCTGGTCCGGCCCATCGTGCGTTACTGCGTGACCTCACTTTGTTCGACCTGCCGGTGCCGGTGTCGGTGGCGGATGCATTGGCCCAGCGCACCGGGGGGTCAACCGCCCGGCTCCGTGGGCTGGGACTAGTCGATGTTTTCCCGGACGGCTACGACTCGCAGCAGCCGGCGCTGGCCGCCAACGCACTGGCTGCAGGACGCCTCGACCCGCTCGACGCCGCCGAGATCGCCAACCTTGCCGGCCTGATCACGGAGCCGCTGTTCTCGGCCTGGGGTGGCACCGCCGCGCAGAATCACCGCGACCTGGAGTTGGACCTGCAACTGACCCGGGTTGCCCTGCACGCCGGCAACCCACAAGTCACCGCCACCTGCGCCGCCGACGCCGTGCAGGCGCTACGTTCCGGGCCAGCCACCGACGCATTCCGGCTCGGCCAGGAGGCCATCGCTCTACTCGACCGTCACCAGCACCCGGTACCCCTCCCGCTCATCCGGCGGGTCGCCGACGCCGCGACAACCAGCGGGGACGGTAACACTGCCGGCCAACTCTTCACCCGAGCCGTACAACAGGCCCAGACCGATGACTCCCTGCAGACCATCGACCGCGCACGCGTCACGGCCGAACATGCGACCTACCTGATCGGCCGCGGCGAATTGCGCCATGCCGAACAGCTTCTCCAGCAAGCCCACCAGCTGTTCACCGCCGCAGGATCCGAACGGGAAGCCGCCACCTGCCGAGGAACCCTCGCGGACATCCATTTCCAACGCGGTGAGTACGACGAAGCCCTCCACATCCGCCGCGAAGTCGAGCTTCCGGTGTACGACCGCCTCGGTGACACCCGCTCGGCTGCGGTCACCTGGGGCAAGATCGCCGACATCCTGCGCCAGCGCGGCGACTACGACGAAGCCCTCCGCATCCACAACGAGGAAACACTGCCGGTCTACGACCGCCTCGGTGACACCCGCTCGGCTGCGATCACCTGGGGCAGGATCGCCGACATCCTCTACCAGCGCGGCGACTACGACGAAGCCCTCCGCATCCGCCGCGAAGTCGAGTTGCCCGTCTACGACCGCCTCGGTGACACCCGCTCGACTGCAGTCACCTGGGGCCAAATCGCCGACATCCTCTACCAGCGCGGCGACTACGACGAAGCCCTCCGCATCCACAACGAAGTCGAGCTTCCGGTCTACGACCGCCTCGGTGACACCCGCTCGACTGCAGTCACCTGGGGCAAGATCGCCGACATCCTGCACCAGCGCGGCGACTACGACGAAGCCCTCCGCATCCACAACGAGGAAACACTGCCGGTCTACGACCGCCTCGGTGACACCCGCTCGGCTGCGGTCGCTTGGGGCAGGATCGCCGACATCCTCCATCAGCGCGGCGACTACGACGAAGCCCTCCGCATCCACAACGAGGAAACACTGCCGGTCTACGACCGCCTCGGTGACACCCGCTCGGCTGCGATCACCTGGGGCAAGACCGCCGACATCCTCCATCAGCGCGGCGACTACGACGAAGCCCTCCGCATCCGCCGCGAAGTCGAGTTGCCCGTCTACGACCGCCTCGGTGACACCCGCTCGACTGCAGTCACCTGGGGCCAAATCGCCGACATCCTCTACCAGCGCGGCGACTACGACGAAGCTGTCGCGCTGCAGACGAAGCGGTTACGCGCGCACGAGTCTATGGGCCACCTCGACGGAATAGCTGCTGCCAAGTGGGGGCTCGCCCAGATTAATTTGGTGCAAGAGAACCACCAGGCCGCACTTCCGCATCTCGTTGAGTCATTTCAAGCCCTTCGGCAGCTCGGGCGACCCGACGGCATCGCGGTTGTAGGTAGCGTCCTAGGGCAAGTCTTGCTAGCTATTGGAATGCGTGAACGTGCGATGCTGGTTCTCCAAGAAAGCTTGGCTGCCGCCGAAAAGATCGAGGCTACCGAGATCGTCCAGGGAATTCGCGGCCTGATTACTCAAACCAGCGAGCGTCACGGGGGCGGCCAGCAAGATTGACCACACCAAGCCGAAACGAAAGCACTACCATCGGCAGATGCGGATCGGCTTTGACCATAGGCGCCGCTGGAACGCCTAGCCTGTCCCCGTCAGCGCAGCAAATCATCCGACCGAGCACAGCTGCGGAACTTGTCACGGCGTCGGCCTACGGATGGCAGCAACTTGCCGGCTCCAGTTGCTGACTGCGACGACCTTTACGACGTCACCAGTCTTGGGTGCCTGAATGAGGTACTGCCGTCCGCTCCGATCAACACCGATGTACATCCCGACGTGGCCAGGCCGGGTCATCGTGCCGTCCGAACCGGGGATGAAGATCAGGTCCCCAGGTCGTATCGCTACCAGGGATGGGACGGCGGCGCCGGTGTGGACCTGGTCGGCGGTGACCCGGGGGATCTGCACGCCGCCTTTGGCCCAGGCTGCCATCATCAGGCCGGAGCAGTCGTAGCTGTCCGGCCCTTCGGCACCCCAGACGTAGGGCTTGCCGAGTTGGCCCAGGGCGAAGGCGACGACTGCTCGTAGCTGCGGGTCCGACGGCAGCAGGAAGCCGTCTGGCAGTCCAGCGTTGTCTAGGGACGGCAGCCCGTCTCCGCCGTCACTGGTGCAGACGATGTTCATGCCATCGCTGATGAGAGCGACCAACTGCTGCGCCTCGGGCTGCCACCTGGCGTACGCGTCGGGGAACGCCGACCGCTGCACGGCCTGCGCGGCTCGGGTGAGCTGCATGGCATGCCAGCCATCGACCTTGACCAGGCGCTCGTAAAACATCCGGGCGGCGTAGCGGGGGTCAAGGATCTGCTCGGAGGTGCCCCAGCCCTGGCTGGGTCGTTGTTGAAACAGCCCGAGCGAGTCATGGTCGTTGTCCGCGCCGAGGTGGCCGAGGTTGCGCAGCGTGGACTCCTGCATGGCGGTGGCCAACGCTATCTCCCAGCCGTAGCGCGGCACGTGCAGCTCGGCCCCGACGGAGACGATGACGGCCGCGTTGCTCACCTGCTCGGAGGTCCAGGAGCCCTGACCGGGCCACTCCGGCGGCGCAGCCGAAGCGCCAGGCGAAACGGTCAGCGGGCTGATGGTGCAGCCCGTCGCTGGGCTCAATGGGAGCATTGCGAGGGCAACGAACACGATCAGCGCAAGCGGTGCCAGGACCACAACAGCGAGCCCTCCCGCGATGAATGGCCACGGCTTGCTCATCGCAGACCTGCCTGGCGGATCTCGTATCCGGCGACCCGCCAGCCGGATCCGTCCGGGCCGCCACGGCGCAGGGTGCAGTCGAGCAGGCTGTACTCAGTCCAGCCGCGCCAGCCGTCTTCACTGAGGGGCGTTGCGGTCACCCGGACCGTGCGCCGTGCGGAGATCGCCGTATCTGCTGGTTGCAATGCGTCGACGAAGGGTTCCACGGCGGTGTCGACGTACGCCCGGTGTTCGGCCCAGGTTGCCCACCGACCGTCCCGCCTGGCAGCCGGACTCTGTGCGGCCAGTGTGCCGCTGCCAAACTGGACCGCGCGCTTGTAGGCGTCGTCCGGTCCACCATCCCGCCGCGTGTCGGCGCTGTAGAGAGCCGCGGTGAATCGGGTGCACACCTCGCCGGGGTCCAGGTACGCGAACCCGGCCTGCGAAGGCGGCGGCACCGGGGCAACGACGCCAGCCGAATTGGGGGCGGACGCGGCCCTGGTTGTGCTCGGCGCGGTCGGCGCCGGCCGTCCGCCGCCGGAACAGCCGGTAACGGACAGCGTCAGGACAAGTGCCGCGACTGCTTGAGTTCGCGCGTTCATGGTCACGACGGTGCCGAAGCGCGTAGGCCGTTACCGCTGCCAGTCGGGGCTGGTAGCGACGGTAACGGTGGCAGCAATCCCAGGGTCAAGTCTGCCGTCAGCCCTACCCGGCCAAGGTCCAGGGCAGATGCCCAACCGAGGGCATCATGACCTTCGGGAGACTGCTGTGTTTGCTCACTACCTCGCTGGGGCTGCGCTCGACGCCCTGGCAGTCCCTACTCCCCCGCCCGCCGCCCCACCCGGCCTCGAGGCCACAGGGAATCTGTTCATCGGCTGGATGAAATGGGTCCTCAAGGTCGTTGGCGTTGGCGGCATGCTTTATTGCGGGATCATGATGGCCGTCGGTCGCCGGAACCGGTCGGCGTTCGCGGCCGACGGCGCGGCTGGTATCCCGTGGGTGCTGGCCGGGCTCACGTGCGGCGCGGTTGGGGCCGTGGTCGTCGGCGCAGTTCTGCCGGGCTGAGTCATGACCTACGACGTCATCACTCGCGCCCACCGCACCACGCGTCGCCGGGTTACCGCCCTCTGTCTGGCCACTGCGGCGGTGCTCGGCGCTGCGGCCGTGGCAATGGCGTTCGACGCGGACTCGGATCGTCCTGCTTCCTCGACCTTGAGACCGGTGCTGGTCCGTCCCGAGACCACCGCCAACGGGCAGGCAGTTCTGCCTCGTGACCTGGATTGGGTTGACGTCGCGGGAGTCTCGATGCCTGTGTCGCGACAGTCCGGTCCTCGCGTCTCTAGTGAGGG
Organism: Micromonospora sp. NPDC005215; assembly: GCF_040607915.1. NCBI lineage: Bacteria > Bacillati > Actinomycetota > Actinomycetes > Micromonosporales > Micromonosporaceae > Micromonospora > Micromonospora sp. NPDC005215. The sequence continues at coordinate 58,696 of NZ_JBEXHQ010000020.1, forward strand.
CCAGGCTCGGGGATTTGCACACGACCTTGGTGGTGCCGTGCTGGCCGCCGTACACATCGTCGTGCGCGTGAACCCGCAGGTCGGTCCGGCTGTTTTCGAGCCCGCACTGCGTACTCAGATCGTCGGAGCCGACGCGGCCGCGATGCGGGTTCAGGTCAGGCAGGCGTACGACGAGCTGCGCGGCCAGACGAGCGTGGCGGATGGGCAGCCCGTCGGACGCCTGAATGCGACTCTGCTCGGCTACCGGATCGTCAACTACACCGAAGACGAGGTCGTCCTTCGCTTGCTGACCGAGGCACCAGACGGCTCGGGTAGGTCGCTGATGGTCAGCACCGAGGTGCATATGCGCTGGACGGGTTCGGACTGGGCGCTGCTGGCACCCGCCGGCGGGACGTTCGACCAGGCCGTGACCGTCGTCTTGGATCCGTACACCGCCATGTTCCTTCCCTTCAGCGCAGGCGGGTGATCGTCGTGCCTTTCTGCAACCCCTTCATGCCCGCGACCTGCGCCGGCGTCATCGTCGATGGCGTTCAAGCCCCGGGTGCCGTCCGGGATTCAATGGTCGACGCGCTCCTCGATGGGTTGGCCGACGCGACGAAGGACGCCATTCAGTGGGTCGCCGGCCTGCTGACCAGCTGGACGCTCATCCCGTCGAACGACCTGTGCCCGACTAGCGGATCTGACCCGGGTCAGTGGGCTACCGACTGGGTGGCCCAGTGCAACGGTGCTGCTGGGCCTGCGCAGCAGCTGCGTGGGTTCATGCTGCCGATCACGATCCTGGTCTTGGTGGGTGGATTGGTGTGGCAGGGCATCACCGTCGTCATCAGCCGCAAGGGTGCGCCGCTTCTGCAGGCGGTCCGCGGAGTCTGGAACACCGCCCTCTGGGGCAGCGTCGGCGTTGCCGGCACCCACCTGGTCCTCAAGGCCGGGGACAGCTACTCGACGTGGTTGCTGAACGAGGCGATCTTCAAGGAGTCCAACGAGCCACCCAACGAGGCGATGAGCGCCGCGCTCGGGGCCCTGCTGCTTCCTGGCACCGAGGTGGCCCCGTTCGTAATGATCCTCGTCGGTGTCGTCGTCATCCTCGCGGCCGTGGTGCAGACCATCCTGATGGTCTTCCGCGAAGGCGCCGTGGTCATCCTGGCCGGACTGCTTCAGCTGGCAGCGGCGGGCTCCATCACCCGAGGCACCAGTCAGTGGCTGCACAAAACTCTCGGCTGGTCGATGGCGCTCGCGCTGTATAAGCCAGCGGCGGTGTCCGTGTATGCCACCTCGTTCGTGATGATGCGCGGCAACGGTCGGGACTGGCTGATGGGTCTCGGCATGCTGGCCCTGTCGGTGATCGCCCTACCCGCGCTGATGAAGTTCTTCACGGTCTTCACCGGCGGCGTCGCCTCCGGGGGCGGAGGCCTCGGCATGGCCGGCGCCGGCGCTGCCGCGGGCCTGCACGCCGCCTCCTCGATACGCGGAGCGGCCGGCGGTCACAGTGCCGGCGACCACGCCCGCTATATGGACTCGAGGGGTCCTGGTAACGGCGGCGGCAACGGCCCCACCGGGGCCATGCCGACTCCGGCCGCGTCCTCGCCCACGAGCGGATTCGGTGGGGGTACGACCGGTGGCGCTCCGACGGTGATCAGCGGTAGCGCCACTGCTGGCGGCATGCCGGGTCCGGTAACACCCACGGCCACCGTGCCCGCCGGTACCGGTGCTACCGCGTCTGCCGGTGGCAGCGCCGCGGCCTCGGGTGGCGCGGCGGCTGGCGGTGGCACCGCGGCGGCCGGGGCGGCGGGAGCTGCGGCCGGGCCGGCGGCACCGGTGGTCATCGGTACCGTCCTGGCCGCGCAGGCCGGGGCCGCGGCAGCGAAGGCGGGCGCGAACACGGCCAGCTCCGCGATGCGGGACGGGAGTACGCCGTCATGAGCAGCGACCAGGCGCAGATTCGTACCTACGGAGGTTGGCGGCGGGCGCGGGGCATGGGGCTGTTCGGCCTCGGGCCGACGCAGACCTTCGTCGTTCTCGCGGCGATCACCACGCTGATCATCTCCGGATCGATGGGACTGCGGGCGCTGGCCGTTGCCGCCGGTCCCTGTGTGCTGCTCGTGGTTCTACTGGTCCTGCGGTGGGACGGGGTGCCGCTGTCAGCCGGAATCGCACAGCGAGTGCGATGGCTGATCGGCACCAGCCGCGGCTACACCTCGTACCGCTCCGGGGTGATGGTGGCCGGCGAACACGCCTGGCAGCTTCCGGGTGTGCTCGCCCCGACCACCCTGCTGACCGTCGAGGACGAGGGCAGCGGCCGGTACGGGGTGGTCTATAACCGCCGGTTGGACACCATGACGGTGACGCTTCGCTGCGCGGCCACCTCGACCTGGCTGGCCGATCCCGACGCGAGCGCGGCGTGGGTGGCCAACTGGGGCGGCTGGTTGGCGAACCTGGGCTACCTGCCGATCGTCGACCACGTCACAGTCACCGTGGACACCGCGCCGGATCCGGGTTCCCGGTTGGCCGATCACGTCAGCCGACGGATCGTCCCGCACGGTCCGGCTTCCGCCCGGCGGGTGCTGCAACGGCTGGTGGAGGTGTCCCCGGCAGCCGCCGCCGACGTGGAGACCCGGGTGTCGGTGACCTTCAAGCCCGGTGCCTCCCCCAGCAAACCCAAGAACGTCGACGAGGCTCTGGAGGAGATCAGCCGGGCCTTGCCGGGTCTGCAGGACTCGCTGGGCAGCTGCGGACTGACCGTCCTCGGCCGAGCCAGCGCGGAGACCATCTCGGCCATCGTGCGGACGGCGTTCGACCCGGCCAGCCGAGGTGACATGGCCCGGCTGGCGGCGACTCCGGGTCTTGATCTGAGCCGGTGGTTGGACTGGGACACCGCCGGACCGGTGATGGCCGAGGAGCACCTCGACCGGTACGTGCACGACTCCGGCACCTCGGTCTCGTGGGCATGGCACGAGGCACCACGTCAGCACGTGCACGCCGACGTCCTCGCCCGGCTGCTAGCTCCTGGCCCGTACCCGAAGCGGGTTTCGCTGCTGTACCGGCCTTTCCCCGCTGGGGAGGCCGCTCGGATCGTGGAGAGCGAGGTCAACGCCGCAGCGTTCCGGGCGGCGTACAACCGGGCGCAGAAACGCGACGAGTCCGCTCGCGACCACGCCGATCGGGATCGGGCCTTGCAGACCGCGCGGGAAGAGGCGACCGGGTCTGGGGTGGGTCTGATGTCGCTGTTCGTCACCACCACCGTCGTCTGCGCCGACGACCTAGGCCGGGCCATCGCCGACGTCGAGTCCCGCGCCGACGTCGCCAAGATCCGGCTGCGGCAGCTGCGCGCCAGCCAGGCCGCCGGCTTCGCCACCACCCTGCCCTGCGGCGTATGCCCGCCGCAGCTGGCCCGCCACTGGCCCCGCTGACTTCAAGAGCAGGAGCAATCAATGAAGAGCACCGCCGCCGTAAGTACGGCCGCGCCGGCGCCAGCATGGGGTGTACGGACACCCGGCGCCGGCCGAGCCAGCCACATCTCCCCCGGCATGGAGTACCAGGGCACCACCGTTCAGCTCTGCGGCCTGTTCCCCTTCGTCGCCGGCTCCGGAGCACCCACGATCGGCGTACCGATCGGGCGGCACATGCTGTGGGGCGAGGTCGTCTGTCTTGACCCTCTCGAGTGGCTCCGCGAAGGCCTCATCACCAACCCCGGTGTGTTCGTCCTCGGCCAACCCGGCGTCGGCAAATCCACGGTGGTCAAGCGGCTCATCACCGGCATGACCGGGTTCGGCACCAGCGCCCTGATCCTCGGCGACACCAAACCCGACTACACCCGACTCGTCGAGCACCTCGGGGGGCAGGTCATCCGGGTCGGCCGCGGCCTCGACCGGCTCAACCCACTGGACTCCGGCCCGCTCGGTAGTGCACTCGCCCGCATGGGCAGCGCCGACGCCCGGCAACTGCGCCTCGAAATCCGGGGCCGCCGCATGTCCCTGCTGCTGGCGCTGTGCGCCCTGGTGCGCGGGCGGGCGCTGAACAACACCGAGGAGATCGTCCTCGGACGGGCGATCGACGTACTCGCCGAACGCCTGGACCACGACCCCACGGTGCCCGACGTGCTGAGCCTGGTCGAAGCCGGCGCCGACGAGCTGCTCACCGCCGCCCGGGCCCGGACCGACGGCGAGTACCGCCGCCGTGTCGACCAGCTGGTGCCTACCTTGGCGCTGCTGTGCGAGGGCAGCCTGCGCGGGGTGTTCGACGGCCCGACGACCAAGCCGCTGGACCTGGATGCCCCGGCTGTCAGCGTTGACATTTCCCAGGTTGCCGCTGCCGGTGACCAACTGGTAGCGGCCGCGATGCTGTGCACCTGGGCGTACGGCTTCGGCATGGTCGACGCCGCTTCGGTGCTGGCCGACCAGGGCCTCGCGCCACGCCGGCAGTACCTCGGCGTGATGGACGAGCTGTGGCGAGCCCTGCGCGGGGCATCCGGCCTCGTCGAGCACGCCGACGCGCTCACCCGGCTCAACCGGCAACGGGGGATGGCCAGCGTGATGGTCACCCACTCCCTCGCCGACCTTGACGCCCTGCCCACGCCAGAGGATCGGGCCAAGGCGCAGGGCTTCATCGAACGGTCCGCCATCAAAATCCTCGCCGGGCTGCCGCCACGTGAACTGAACCGGGTCAACGAGGTGATCAAGCTGTCCGCGCCCGAGCGGGAACTGGTGGCGTCCTGGGCTGCGCCGGAGGCGTGGTTCGCCGGGTCGGTGCATCCCGGCCGGGGCAAGTATCTGATCAAGACCGGTGAACGCAACGGGCTGCCGGTGGCGCTGACTCTCGTCGGCGACGAGTGGGAGCTCTACGACACCGATGCCGCGATCCGACAGGTGCAACCATGAACACCCGGCCGGTCGAGCCGCGCGGCAGTGCCGGAGGTCCGCTCACCCCGTTCCTGATGCTGGGGCTGGCGTGGGCGGTCATCGCCCTGACGTGGCTGTCCTGGCTGGCCGGGCGGATCGCCGCTGCTGCAACCGGGCGGCGAGCCAGTGGGCCCGGCTTCGGATCGGCGTACCTGGATCACCTGCTGCGTACCAAATGGTCACTGTTGTGGCCCGGGGTGTCCCCCACCGTTGTCGGTCTGGTCTACGCGGTTCTGCTGCTGATGCTGGTCGGCCTGGTCACCCTCGCGGCGGTCTGGTGGCAGGGGCGCAGGCCCGACGCCGAAGACCCACTGCCGGCGCTGGCCGGCCCGGCCGAGGTGCGGGCGATGACGCTGCCCGCGGTGGCCGCCAAGACGCGGCGTCTACGGCATGGCCTGGCGAATGCGGCGGTGAAGGAGATCTCCGCCGAGTCCGCTGGGGTCGTGCTCGGTGCGCATCGGCGGCGGCGCGGCTCAGGTCCTCGGCTTTACTCCTCCTGGGAGGACGTCATCCTCGCGGTGATGGCGCCCCGCGCCGGAAAGACCACCGCCCTGGCCGTGCAGTCCATCCTCGGCGCGCCGGGGGCGGCCCTCGCCACCAGTAACAAGCCCGATCTGTGGGCTACGACAGCAGCCGTCCGCTCGGAGCACGGCACCGTCTGGGTGTTCGACCCGCAGTCCATCGCCCACGTGCCCCAGGGCTGGTGGTGGAACCCGCTCGCCGCAGTGGAGGACGTTGAGGATGCCCACCGGTTGGCCAACCACTTCGTCCAGCAGGTCCGCAACTCCCAAGGCAGCGATGACTTCTGGATCCAGGGTGCGCTGGACCTGCTCACGTCGCTGATCCTGGCTGCCGCGCTGGAGGGCCGCACGCTGACGTCGGTGCAGGCATGGTTGTCGGACTCCACCTCTCGGGAGCCTGCAACGATCCTCAAGAGCCATGGGTTCGGCGCTTCCGCGCGGGCGATGTCCGGCCGGCAGGCCGGCGCACCGGAAACCCGCGAAGGGCTCTACGAGACGGCCCGGACCGCTGCGTCGTGCCTGGCCAACCCGACCATCATGGCCTGGGTAACCCCACCGGACCTGCCCCTCCAGGCACTAGACGTCGAAGCGTTCGTCGAGAGCACCGACACCCTTTATCTCCTGTCGAAGGACGGCGCTGGAGCGGCGGCACCGCTCGTCGCTGGTCTGACCGACCAGGTGCTGCGTGCCGCGGTGACGCTGGCCGAGGCGCACGGCGGCCGACTCGATCCGCCCCTGGTCGCGTGCCTGGACGAGGCCGCGAACATCTGCAAGATCGCGGACCTGCCGGAGCTTTACAGCCACCTCGGCAGCCGCGGCATCATCCCGCTGACCATCCTGCAGTCCTATCGGCAAGGGACCAGGGTGTGGGGTGAGCGGGGGATGGACGCGCTCTGGTCGGCCGCCACCGTCAAACTGGTCGGCGCGGGCATCGACGACGCGCGGTTCGCCGAGGACCTGTCCCGGCTCGTTGGCGAGCACGACGTAACCGTTGCCTCCCGCACCCGGGACAGGAAGGGCCACACCTCGTACCAGACGTCGGTGCGTCGGCAGCGGATCCTCGATCCGGCGCGGATCCGGGCGCTGCCGAAGGGCTCGGCGTTGTTGTTCGCCACCGGCGTGAAGGTGGCCATGCTCAACCTGCTGCCCTGGTACGACGAGCCGAGCGCCGATCGGCTGACCACGGCCGTCGTCGCATCCACCGCTGAGATGACCCGTCAGGCGCAACGCGCCCGCGCCGCCCGACGCGACCGAATGGCGCAGCGCTCCTGGCGGGGACGGGCCGGCTGAAGCTAGCCAACTGACATCCCCGGTACCCGCCGCCGCGCAGGGCCTGGTCGCGGCATTTGACGCCGACCCGGCGGGCCGTACGGCGGTGGATCGGGCGTGGCACCTGCTCCGACAGCCTCGATTTCCCGGCCCGCTGCTGGCGGCCGCGTTCAGCGCCGGTGCCGACCCGGCAGACCTGCTGCGCCGGCCGTACGGCAGAGTCAGCTGCGCGCGGCCCACAGCGACAGGCGCAGCCCATGCTCGACACGGTGCTCGACCACCGCCTCGCCCGGCTCGTCGAACGGCATCCCAGACTGCTGGAGGACATCGCCGGCAGGTGTGCCGCGGTACGCATCGTGGTGCCGCTGGCATTCGAGGCGGTGAGTCCGCCCGAGGCCACCCGGGTGGCCCGACGCATCGCCGCTGGCACAGGTGTCGGGGTCGACACAGTCGCGAATCACTGCACTCGCGCAGCTAGAGGACGCGCTATGCGACCTCCGCCTGTCTAGCGAGCCTGCCCGGATTCCCGACACGACTTGAGGGCGCAGCCGAAGGATCATCTGGACAGCTGCGTCGCCCGCAATCTGGATGGCGGCCGAGCGAGTGATCAAGCCGGTAATACCTTATAACAGAGCGTTCTGCCGCGGCATTTTACGAACTCTAACCTGCCGACCCCAGCAGTAAGGCGGCCGGACGCAAGCGAGGCACGGCCAGCGGACGCCGCGCCTGCCCGGGAGGCCGGTTCTAGTTAGCGTCATAGGGTCATCGGCATGCGCATGCCGCCGTTGCCGAAGCCGTCGCCCCCGGCTCACCTCCGACGGCCTCGCCGCCGGAACAACAGAAGATCGAGCACAGACGTTCCGGTCTCGGCGGTCTTGCCGTCCCGCGCTCCGTCAATCGATCCGTCTGTCGTCATGTATCGCTCACGATGTCGGTAAGGGGCTCGGACCGCTTAACATCGAGCCGACGGACCGATCGGGAGGTGAATGGGTGCGGAGCCGGCGGCGGTGGATGACGGCAGCGCTGCTGACCGCCCTGGCCGTATTGCTGACCGAAGGGCTCCTCGCTTTCTCGGTTAGCGCAGCCAGTAACGTCGACGTGACTTGGCCGTACGGCCTGGAGACGATCCGGCGCCACCCCTTCCGGTGGGCCAGCGTCCTGCTGGTGATCGTCGTCGTTCTTTGCATGCTTGCAGCCTGGCTGACCGAGCGGTCGTTGAAATCTGAACAGGACGATGTTGCCAACGCACCTGGACCGCGCCGCGATCCCGTTCCGTTCGGTGCTAGGCGGGCGGTCGTCGGACTCGAACGAGGGATTCCATGGATCCGCGAAGGGGTGGTGCGCTCCACCGTCGACAGGTTGCTCGCCAACGGCCCACCGGTTGTGTTGGTCGGGCTGCCCGGTAGCGGCAAAACAGTACTACTAGCACAGATCGCCGCACTGGTGGTCGATCGCATCCCTGAGGCGGTCGTAGTCAGTTTCGACGGGCCCGCAGCAGTGGAGCCGGGATACTTGCATACGGAACTAAACCGGATCCTGCACTCGCACGGGATCGGCCTGGACGCCGAGCTACTGCAGCGGATGCCCAACGATGTGGCCTTAAGAAAGCTCGCGGCGACGGCAGCGGATCTACCACTTCTCCTCGTGCTCGATGGTTTGGACTGGCTTGACGATCAGCGCCGTTCAGTCCTGCTCCATACCTTCGCGGACCTCCCGCGCTTGAAGGTCCTCGCAACCGCGCGGCGTCGGCCTCCGCCGGGCGAGCCAGCGGTTGTCGTGTATGTCGAGGCGCTCAACGACGAAGAGGCGGCCGCGCTAGCGGAGGCAGCCGTCGAATACCTCGGGCTCAGCGTCGACCCTGTAGACGTGCTAGCCGCTGCGCCGGCGGCGGTGAAGCGGCATCCGAGGTCACTGCTGTTCGCTCTTGCTCGGTGTGACCGTCTACCGTCGGCTGTGGCACGACGGCATCTGGCCGGAATGAAGGCACAGACCACGACCGTGCAGGAGATGATTAAGGCCCTGCCCGACGCCGATCGAACCCTGTTGCTCCGCTTGCTGCCGGTCGTCGGGATCGCACCTTCGCGCTTGATTGGGTGGTCACCGGTATTCGCCGGGGCGGAGGCCGGCGAGACTGGTGCCGAGCTACTGCACAGCGCCTTGGTCGAGATGCTGGAGCCCGAAATTCAAATCTCCGAGCTCGTACAGGAAGCCGCGCTGACCGTCGCCGCGGACACCGTCGCCCGCCTCGCACAAGACACGATTCAATCACTGTTAGAGGTGGCACCGGGCTACGCCGTATCTGCTGAATCGGTAGCGCCGACGCTCGCATATCGGCTAGAACGACTGGGACTTCCGGAACTGGTGGTGCGAATCTGCCAGGAGCGAGCGCTGCTTGACAGGCTCAACCACACAGGCCGTTGGGACGACTACCTTGCGCTCGTCCGGATTGGCGCCACCGCTGCTGAGTCGAGCGGCGATCTTGCGCTCGCTGCTGAGATGTGGCTGCGACTCTCGGGCAAGCTGCCCGAGCGTGGTGATGTCGCTGGTGGCGAGGAGGCGCTGCGCCGGGCCGAGCCGCTGGTCGGCCAGCTACCGGTACCGCTTCTGCGCAGCCGGTTAGCGAGTCAGCGGGGCCTTCTCCAGTTGTACCAGGGTTCGCCTGAGCAAGCGCTGCGCTCCTATCAGACCGCGATCGAGCTGGCAGACGATGCGGCCGCCCGGTGCGTTGCCCAAAAGCAACTGGGCCACGTATACGAGATGCTCGGCTACTCGGATCAGGCCCTGTTGCATTACGGGGCGGCCGCTGCGGAGGGTGCACACGACGACCGGCATGCCCTGGAGGCGCGGATCGACCTGGCACTCGCCTCCTCCCGGAGCCGATCGATGGATGAGGCCGACGAGAAGATCCGTGCGGCCATCGACGACATTCGTTCGCTTCCGCAGGATTATCCAGCCGGGCTCTGCCGGGCGCTACTCGCGCTCGCCGTGATCGCGTGGCGTCGGAACGATCGGCGGACCGCCCTGAGCTCGGCGCGGTCGGCGCTAGCGGTAACCGCCACCGATCCGCGGCTTCGGTTCGCGGCATATGAGTTGCTGCGCCGCTGGCAGCGCCCTTGGTGGCGGCAGGTGACCGCAACTCTCACCCGCCCCGCCAGCTTCGTGCAGGGGATTCGAGCGACGGATGCGGCGAACGCCCTCCCGGCAGCAGCGAAGAGCTACGAGGACGACGTGCGGCAGTTCTATGAGTGGCGAGATCGGTCGTCGACTGAGCTGGGACAGCGCAGCAACCATCTCACTAAACTCCGGGGCGACTTCGTCGCCTTCGCCTTAGGCACTGGAGCCGACCGTAAGGCGATGGAGTCGATCTTCCACGACGTCGAAACACGGACAATTGAACTCATCAGTGGATGATCTATACGACGAGCAAAGCACCGCCTTGCGGGCTGCTCTCGAGCACGCCGGGACCATCCACTTTCATCGCAGTCGACTCCCCCCGTTGTCGCCGCCAGTCGACCCATGGGACGCACTCGCACAAACGCCGCCAATGTCGCGTCGAGACGTGCTGGCATGGCGGGATGGCTTACTGTCCCCCACTGGTGACCGCAGCACGTGGGTGCGCACTGCGACCACTGGCAGCACTGGTGAACCCGTGTCCGTGGCCCACGACGCCGCATCTCGGGCGCTGGAGGAGCGAGTACTGTCTCGGTTCGTCGCGCAACACGGCGCCGCCGAGGCGTGGCACAATCGCGGTCTCGTGCACGTCGTATTGCACCCAGGCGGACGATCGCGGGCTGCGCGGAGCGGGTGGTCGCCGACGGCCACAGCGACGAAGTGGAATCTCATCCGCGCCTGGCAGCTAGATGACCACGACTTTTTGGCCCGACTGCAGACACTCGAAGGAATGGTGGTTACGGGCAGCCCGTCAACCCTCGAACTCGTCGCAGATCGAATTTTCAACGCCAATTTCAAAATCGAAGCGCAGCCAGCCCTGGTTGTGCTCTCCGGCGAGCCAGTGTCGACAGAGGTGCGCCGCAAGATCATTTACGCATTGAGCTGTGCGGTAACAAGCGTCTACGCGATGGGCGAGGTAGGAATTCTCGGCACGGAGTGCCCAGAAGGGGGTTACCACACCGAACCTAACGTCGCCGTGATAGAGGTGCTCGATGAGCGTGGAAACTCGGTGCGCGTCGGGGACATCGGAGAACTCACCGTTACTACCTTGCATAACCGAGCCATGCCACTGGTGCGATACCGCACGGGGGATCGAGTGGGTCAACTGCCGCCCTGCGGCTGCCAAGATCGTGGCCTGCGGGTGCGTCTAGCGAGTGTCCGCCCGGCCCAGTGGCTCGTTACCGACGGCGGAGCAGCTGTTCACACGGTCCGATTCGCGAAACTGTGGCGGACCTTACAGGTTTCGGGGGCACGACTCCACCAAGCCCCTGACGGCAGCGTCGAGGCGCAGTACTGGGCCCCGGATCCACTGACAGAGGGCCAGCAAGCCGTCGTAATCGGGTCACTACGGTCCGCCCTTGGTAGACAAAAGACGATCACTGCTACCTGGACCTCCGGCATGCGGCAACGCGTCCGGCCGGACACTCCCGCCGCCCCTGAACCCTCAACGCGACCTGAACCTCTGCCGGACGCACCGGGTGACGTGGCGGGCTGTTTACGGGAGGCGTTAGCGCCCGCATCTAATGAGATCGACGCTGTGCTGATCACGGGAAGCTACCTCGACTTCACCGGAGGCACCCGCTTCAGCGACATCGACGTCACCGTCCTCACGTCAGCACCCGTGCAGGTTCCAAGTTGGACCAATCGAATCCGTGACCTGCGAGCGCAGTTGCCCCGCCTGCGTATAAATGTCGAACACCCAGTGGGACTAGTAACCCGCTCACCCCTGATCGTTGCACGCATGCAGCAAGAGCGGTTGCTGGTGCTGGGGCAGATGCCAATCGCGTTGAGCGGATGGCCGGACCACGAGGCGCTGCGACGGGATGCGCTCACCTGGGCCTGGCAGTCGCTCCCACTACTTTGGCACCAGCTGAGCGCACCGCAGACCGAGCTGGAAGATCCGGTTTACACGGCATACCTTGCTCAAAAGTTCATCGTGGACGCTTGCCGCTATCACCATCTCTTGACTGGCGGCCGCACGACTAGGGCGTTAAGAGTCATAGCGGCAGAACTCGCCGCCCTGGCCGGTCCCACGCTATCTACTGATGGCCATGAAGCCTTCGAGGTAGCCCGGGAGTTACGGCCCCCACCGCCAGACGGCGGTGATGCATGCGAACGGTACCTAACGGTCGCGTCCGTGGTGCTGCGCGCGCTGTCGTCGGCCCTTGATGGAGGGAGTGGAGGTTTCGCAAACCAACAATCTCGGCCCTGAATCCCCATAATTGTGAGAGAGGATCAGAAGAGCTGACCTCCCCGCACTTAGGTGCGTCCCGTTTCAGCGAACGAGCTGGACTCAAGCACGCTCTCCGGGAGCCCGTATTTCAGCGGGGTACTCACGACGAGACGATTCTCAGCGTCGTGCTGCTACGCGAGCCGATGGTGAGCCATGTAATGCCGGTCCTTGTTGTTGGCGTCAGCTGGTGCTGTGGCTGCGCCCGGTTCCGGCGGTTGAGCTCTCACACCCTGCTTTGGGACTCCACCTACGGACCGGTGAACAAACACCTAGTGGTCAACGCCTATTACCTCCGACGGCACCGCCATTTTGCACCGCGGGGAGTGTCAGGCCCACCATCTCCACCAATTTTCTGGCGCGGCCACCGCGAGGACCTCTGGGGATGAGCGGTGTTGTTGCTCCCAGAGGTCGCCGCCCGCAGCACAGTCGCGGAACGGACCGTCGTCGCCGTAAAGGATGGGTAGTTGGTGGTCGAGTTCTCGTAGCCAGGACAGCATGCCAGTCATCTGCAGTCGGGCTTGTTCCCAGCCGTACCACAGGGCCGTCAGCCGTGTGACTGCTTCGTCGTGGCGCCACCATTGCTCGCACCAGTGCCACCGGGTCATGCCTACCTCGCCGACCGGGCGCGGGAAGGTCGGCAGCAGGTAGTTGGTCACCCACTGCTCGACCGTCGAGTACAGCGGCGGCTGATCGTCTTCATCGCCATGGTGGGTGCGTTCGGCTTGGGCCTGCTGCAGTTCGCTAACCTGCGCCGTCAGCCTCGCCACCTGAACCTTGAGTTCGTGAAGTTGCGTAGCCGCGTCAGTTCGGGTTCCCTGCGACGTGGTGGCTGTCATCGTGTCCTGCCCCGCATCGGCACCGCGGTGGCCGCTGCCGCTGGGTGCTTCCCGGCGACTGCGGCATTGACCTGGGCTACGCGAAGCTTTGGGAAGGCCTGCACCCAGGCTGGCGTCGCGAGCGTGTCAGCGTGGTGGACGGCAGCTGCGGAGGCGACGAGGTGATCGGCGTTGTCGTCGTGGAGCACGCTCGCCGACTGCCCGGTTGCGTGCTCGTTAGCCGGGGTGCGGTGACTATCGACCGTCCCGCCGTCGCGGACTCCTTCACCGCGCTCGGCAGCCGCTCGACTCTTCAGATCGAGGGCCAGCGCCTCCTCCACATGGCGCTGAGCGAGGCGGATAGCCTCGACCGGCCGCCCGTCGGCCTCGCCGACCCCGATCGCCTGGTTCATCTCGGCCGCGAGGTCGCGGAGCAGTTGCATTGGATCGCCAGCGGGGAGTTTCCCCGTGGCGCGCCACTGGCGCTGCAACTCGTCGAGGGACTCTGGCCGGACGTACTCGGCCAGCTTCATCGCCTCCTGCCGGACGGCGGCGTCGAAATGATCGACCACTGCAGGGCCACCCGGTGGCAGCGCTGCTGGGCCGTCCGGGGTGATTTCCCGCCGCCCGGGTGTGCTGCTGTGCGCACGAGCTCCGCCGTGGTGGCGGTGACCTGAGCGCGCGTCACGCTCCCACACCTCCCGGGCAGCGGTACGCATGGCCTCCGGGATCGGTACTCCCGCCTGCCGATGGCGTTCGTAGGCGGCCATCAGGTCCGGGCGGATCTGCCGCAGCCGTTGCTCGGCGAACTCGGCGGCCCGTTGGGCTACCGGGTCGCTGCTGGCGTGGATCGTCGCGGTACGCCAGACGGCGGCAGCCTCGGCGAAGCTGGCCTTGTTGACCAGCCAATCACCGTCCACCGACGCCGCCATCCACTCCCGGTCCGCCCGTACCTTCGCTGCCAGCCGGTCGGCTTCGCGGCGGGCCGCCGCGGCGGCCATGTCGCGGCGGGCATAGCGTTCCCGCTCGGCGGCCTTGTTCTGGATGCCCACGGCGGCCCAGCGGGCGCCGGCCTCGCCGACAGTCGCCATCGTCGCCAGCCCTTGTAGAAACTGTTGGCGGGTCTCGGCCATTGGGTCCTCGTGTTGCTGCGGGTGCGGCACGTGCACCTCCCTTGCCTGCTCAGCGGCCGCGCGCGGTGCGCCGGCCGCCTTCCACTGTCGGTGCGGGTGTTGACGTCGGAGTTAGCGGCAGCGTTACCGCCCGTTGCCGGGCAGCCGCTGCCAGCCGCAGTGCGTCGGCTGCGGTTCGAGCCGCTTCGGCCTGGTGCAGGCGTTGCTGGGCGTTCCGCAGCTGCTTGAGGGTGTCGGCGAGCCGGGCCAGGTCCATGACCAGCGCGAGGGCTGCGATGGTGTCGTCGTCGCCGGAGATGCGGCCCATGAGCGCTACCAGGCGCGACATGGCGCGCATCTCCTGGGATCGGCTGGTGGATTTCTGGACCCGCCCGTATAGGTCCCGGGCCGCCCGGTCGAACACCTCGGCTGCCCGGTGCAGCGGGCCGCGCCGGTCACCCTCCGCCGAGGAGGCCAGGCTGGTGAGCAGGTCCGCTGCGGCGACGGCGGTGGCTTGTGCTCGTCCGGGCGCGGCGTGGGCGTTGCGGCGGATGTCGTCGGCCGCCGCGGTGACCACCTTGGCGGCCTGACGCATCGCGTCGACCCGCTCGCCCCGGCCGGCCGTCGGCTTGGTCGGTAGCAGCGTGGGAGTGTCCCACCGCAGCCGCAGCTTCGGCAGGGTCATGTCGGGCGCCAACCGGCCCCCGCCGAAGTACACCGGTTGCCCGCCGGCGGTGCGTGCGCCGGGCAGGGCCACCGCGTACCCGGTGATCTCGCGGGGATCGGTTCTGCTGTGCCGGAGCCGGACCAGGATGCCCGCCTCGCGTAGCCGGGCGAAGAACTCCTCCTGCGAACCGGCCGCGGCCACGGCCGTGCGTACGCGCCGACGCAATTCGTCCCGGGGTGTCTGGGCGCGGCCGGTGCGGCGGGCCTTGCTGACCTCGGCGGGGTGGGGGCGGCGGTGGGCGGTGCGGTCAGCCGGCGGGACCCGGCGGTTCAGGTTGTAGCGGCGGGCGACGTTGTAGGTGGCCTTGACGCAACGCGGGTAGTCATTGCGCAACCAGTTGGTACGGCCGTCCTCGCGCACCAGCGTGGCAACTATGTGTACGTGGTCATCGGCGTGGCGCATGGCGATCCACCGCAGGCCCGGATCGGCGGTGGTGGTGGCGACGCCGACCTCGGTGAGCATCTGAACCGCCATGTTCGCCCACGTCGTGTCGCTGATACTGCGCTGGCGATCCTCGGGGGCGAGCCGCATGCTGGCGTGCCAGACAAACTTTTTCGGCGGGCGGTAGCCGGCGCGGACTGGCTGCTCCAGCAGTGCCGTCAGCACGCGCAGGTCCCGCTTGTCGCTGGCGGTGACTCTGGGCTCTAGGTCTGCCAGAGGGCCTGCGCCATCCCAAGCGGCCACCAGGCGCGGGTTGATGTGTTCTTCCGCCTTGCCTGGGCCCCACAGGTAGCGCAGCAGGCCGCCGATGCGCGAGCCCCGCCGGTGCACCCGCGTGATCATCGCAGCTTCCTGTCGATCCGGGAGATCACCTCGTCGAGCCGAGCCACCGCCGCCGCGCAGAGCCGGACGGCCTCGGCGGCCCAGTCGGGCAGTTGGCCGGTGGCGTTGAACGCGGCGGCGGCCTGGTTGACGTTGTTGCCGAACATCACCATGGCGCGGCGAGCGGCGAACAGCTCGTGCTGCAGATCGCGTAGGTCGCCGGTCGTATCACCGGGTGCGTGAGCTGCCGACGCGGCGGCGACCGCGACCTTCGCCGCGTAGCCCGTCGCGGTCAGCTGCGCGATCGCCGCCGCTGCGTCTATGGCTTCCTTTTCCTCGTCGGACAGCCTGAGCAACATCGCGTGCAGACGGGCGGGACGGTTGTGGGCACGGTGACGCGCCTTTCGTCGCGGGGCAGGCTGCTCACGGTCCATTGCCTCCACTGTGCGGCCTGGGCGTTGCCGGCCATGTCAGCGCTAGCGGCTACGGAGGTCCGCCAGGTCGACGTGGCGGGCAAAGCCCAGCCTCCAATGCCAATCTGCGACCGCGCCCGGTCGCAGATTGATTAGCAATGGCCATATCTTGCTCTGCCAGTCCCAGCCCGGTCGAATCAACTACCCCCGGCGGCGCGCGTCCTGGGCAGTCACCATCAACGGGCCCCGGCGCTCGCCGCAGACCAGGATCCGATCAGCCTTTGACGGATTCGGACGCGGCCGACATCGGGGCCGCCGGCACCCGGCGTGACTGTCGGAGTATGGCACCGACCACGGACGGTTCCAGATCTAGCACAATAGCCGGCAAGCCGGGCATTTGGGGCTAGGCCCGGAGATGATCGATCGGGCCGTGAATCGATGCACACGGCCCGATTACTCGTACGAACCACCGATGCGGCACCGTCTCGGCTGCGCAATGTCAGGCAAAGCCGGCCTCACCGAAGGGGTCGTCGAAGTAGATCAAATCAGGCCGGCCGACGAAGACATAAAAGAACGACTCGGGTACGTAACCCGGACGCTTTAGCCAGTTTCGGACCTGCGGTCCAACTCCCATGGATTCCGCCATCTCGCACAGCACCGTCTCAGTGTCGGAGTATATGTGCCCTCGTCGAAGGCGACCAACGGACCAGCGTTCCATGAACTCAGCGAGAACCGACGAGCCTGATTCGGTGCGGCTCATTCCCCAATCGTGTAGTGAGCGCGAGCTCCAAAGCACATCATTGATCGCATTCGACGTTTGGGTGCGGTGCCAGACCTCGAGAAGGTTGGAATGAGATTCCCGACCCGCCAGCACTTCGCCGATATAGACGAAGAAGCGGACCATCAGCGTGGCGTTTTGGCGAACATCGACCGGGACTTGGGTGCCCAGAACGGCCAACGCGCCTTGCCGAAGCAAAAGATCAGCAACGCCCACGATAGCCCGGCCACGAGGGGCCGTATAACAGGCACTCAGGATGACCACTGGTGGCACCTCGTCCAGTTCCGGTCCGAGGCACAGGTCCTCCCCGATCACCAATGCGGCGATATTACTATCGCGTGAGAGCGAGCCATGTGCGCTGATTACGAGAATGTCAGGTTTATGGGCTTTGATGGCAGCTCGCAGTTCGGCTATTGACAAGGCCTCAATTCGCTCAAGCTCCACCAATGGCGCCTGCCCCGCAAAATACTGTTCCGAAACGTCCCAGCCCTGACGGGATGCGACTCCGACCGGATCAGATGTTGGGATGCATTCGGCCACGAGAACCTTACAACGGCGCCGAAGGATGATACCGGGAGATCTGCTTAGTTCCAGCTGAAGCGTACGGGTCAGGGGCATAACAGGCCGGTATGCGATGGGAACGCGCGTCATCAGTGGAGCGCTGTCAGACGGCAGTCGCAGGAGGCCGATCGGAAAGTTCGTGTAGGCGTAAATCATCGATGCGCGACTGATGGCCGTGAGGACACCCGGAGTCCAGGACACGTTGGCTGCATGGTTGAGCTTCTCAAGCATCCGCCACACCTTGGCGCTGTTCACAGTCCCCTCAAGATGCCGTTCGAGCTCGGCCAGTTGAGTGAAGGCGTCCTGCGGGACCTCGGGCAGGGGAATCCCGATGCCGCCTCGTCCGACCGCTCTCCGGGTGACGACGAGTTCGATCGCCGCTCGTTCTGCCAGGGAATCGGGTCTCGTCCCGATCTCCAGTGACCACGTGTCTTCAGGATCGAGAGGAGGCATTCGACGCACCCGCGACCGTGCGCCCGCGCTCAGCGCCATTCGCGAGTAGCTAGCGGGGACGCCCGGCATCGACACTGCGATGACGGGCGAGAACCGCTTGAACTGTTGGGCAATTGTGTCGTCCCAGCGGGCACTGGCTTCCTCTGGTGTTGCGCCCGCTTGATCGAGTGCGTTCGTCGCCGCATTGATCAAGAGAAGGCGGATGGCTTCCTTCACGAGTGAGTCGATTTCGGAGTCTGTTCCGATTTCTGCCCACGGTTTATCACTGTATTGCCTTGCCAGCCACCGTGTCGGCAGGGCCGCCGGCGCCAGATCAAGTCGCCCGGGCAGGTTCGGTTCACGTCCGAGGTAGGGCTGGTTGGGCAGGTGGTGCCGATGAATCTGGCGCCAGTGTTCGCGGAGAGATTCGTCGGACAGACGTGAGAAGCCGATCGCGGCCAACGCAAACCCGAGGCTCGCCGAGATGGGTGCGACCTGGTCGAGTTGATCATCTGGACAAATAACCAGCATCGGCTGCGTTGCCTTGGCCAAGGCACGGACGCGCATTTCGGTGAAGAGATTCGTCGGCATGAGGAGGATGTCATGCGAGAGATCGAGACGCTGCAACGCGGTGATGACCGTCGCCGGCAAGTCGAGGAGTTGAGTCAGGTCGTTCGGCAGGTGAAGGCAGTACCAGAGCGCAGGCAACGCGGCCGCGACTGCCCCGTCGAGGTGGTGGGGAACGGTTCCCGGCTCGCCCGCACCGAACGGCTCCCACCGTATGGGCTGGTCCGAACCCTCCTCGTCCGTATTAAACAGGACGACGTAAAGCGGTCGTTGTGCCCAACTCGCCGAATTCTCCACGACTTGATTATCCCCTCTGCCGTGCCGCTAGTGGCATCCGGCCGGTGCCGCCCTCGAGACGCTGCTCAGCGATTACCAGCGGGTGCTCGGCCTGACCACCCTGATACCTACCTTTCCGCCACAACCTCGCCTACTTGGGTGGTGAGGCTGGAGGCCCAGCCCGCGCTGACCACCGGCTTCGAAGAACTACTTGTCGACCATCTGCGGGTACTCCGCCCCAGCTATCCCGCCACTCCGACTACCAGCCCCAGCCCTGCCCACCAGCGCAGGCGGGCGAACACGTACAAGCGGTCGGTTATTGCGTCCGGTCAGATGCCGGCGAACTTCCACCGATCGAATACGCTTTCCTGCCAATAACCGCCGTCGGCGTAGGAGGTCCGGTCTGTAGTCTCCGTACGTTCGTCCGAGTGGCGTTGCCGGTCGGTCCACCGGCGGACGGGCCAGGGTCGACGCCATGCAAGATTTCCTCACGGTGCTTGTCGGCCCACTCGTCGGTGGTGTGCTCACTCTGGCCGGTGTCGGATGGAATCAGCGAAGTAGCCGACGGCAGCAAGAGCGGGCCGACCATGCCGCCGTGAACGACAAGATCGAGATGGTAAGCGGCGAGTTGATCGCTGCTGTATTCGATCTTCGCATGGTGATGGCGACGCAGCAGCCGCAGTGGAACTCATGGCCGCCACGCCTGATGGCGCTCGGTCGCGCCTTCGTCGAGTACCAGGCCGGCCGACACAGCTCGGGCGGGGCGCACGGCGCGGCGATGGCCAGCCGTGTGGTGGAGGCCTTCCACGAACGGTCGAAAACGGCGGCGGAGACGGTGCTTGGCGTCCCGGTCCAGCGACTCACGACGGCGATCAGCCGGGCGGTACTGCTACCTGATGAAGCCGTCACCGCCGCCGCGGCGGAACTCGGCGTCGTCGCGATGGAGGCGATGGGCGCATACGCGGAGGACAGCCTGTACCGGCCCAAGGCCGCAGCCGCCCGCCGGCTGGCCGCCGACACCGCGCTCGAAGAGGCGGTCGGCGCCCTGACCCAGGCGGTACGGCAGCGCCGCGACCAGCCGCTGACGCCAAAGCGCCAGCGGTGGTGGCGGCGCCGCCGATCCGTGTAGAAGCGGACCTTCAAACCTGCTCCGTCACGCCGGTACCGGCGAGCCGGTTGAAGAGGCGTCAATCCCAGCGCGACGGAAGGCCTGCGACAGCAGACAGCGCGCTGCCATACGCTCGCACCTGAGGCGACAGGCTGAGAATGGAGAAGGCATGGACGGAGAAATCTGGGGCGAGGCGAACGTGACCTACCCCGACTGGAAGGGCACGGCGCAGCTAGACGAGCGCATGACGGTTCCGTGGGAGGGGCTGGCGCGGACTGTCGGCCTCGACGGTGACCAGTGGCAGGTGGTCGGGTTCAGCATCGGCGGCGGTGAGCATGGGTACGACCTACGGGTGGTCGCCACGCCCGTTGATGTGTGGGAGAAGGTCAAGCCCGATGATGATGCCGAGATCGAAGTAACGGAGTTCCTCGTTCACAATGTTGACCCGCTCGCGATCCTTCAGCAGATGACGCACGTGTTCGAGTTGAAGATGCGGCTTCGCGGGCTCGACGGTCGTCGAGTGCGGGTCCGGGCGTTGTCTGACCTTCCTTCAGAGTTGTTTGTAGATGAGATTTTCGGGCCCCAGGAGGGCTAGCGACATTCAGCGGTGGGGGCCTGCCACGCGGCGCCGGCTGCGGTGCCAGCCACCAAGCGGGCACCGGCCGGACGTAGCCACCAGTGCCTCGGCGTGGATCTGGACTCCCGCCCGACGCACCCCATTGACCAGCCCGGCGCAGCGCAGCCGGTCGAGCCAGGTGCCGCACGGTCCTGACCGGGGCACTGATCGCCGGGGCCAACTGGCCGGTCGTCAGCATCCGATGCGTGTTCAGCAGTACCAGCAGGTCGTGCGACGAGCCGCCCGCCGTGGGCCGCCGCTCGACGAACGGCCGGGCCGGTCGGCTTGGCTCTGACGCCGAAGCGCGCCGCCGGCATCGAGAGATACGTCGACCGGATGACGTCCCGCAGCCTGAAGACCTATCCGGTAGCGGCCCGGTCGGATTTTCCGGCAACGCCGCGGGCATCATCTCGGAAGCCGCTGGTAGCCCGACACCTACTGCGGGAAGCCTCGGAACACCCCGTCCGGGTCCGCCGCGTCCGCGAACTCGAAAAAGTCCATGTTGGCAATCGAGAGGTTGTTCTCGACGCTCCACATCTCCGCCGGGACGACCCGGAACCAACGACCTGGCTCGTGAAGCAGATCCAGCGCGACAAGCGGCGTTTCCGGGTCGGTGACGGTGACGTTGTCAACGAGGAACAGGAAGCTGCGGTAGGTCACCATCGGGAGCGCCGCCACCTGCTCAGGGGACAGATCAGCGAATGCTGAGTCGCTGACGAAGGACAGGCTCGCCGCGAATCCATCGACCGAGGGCGCGATACTCGCCGCACGCACTGCGTCCCAGGCTCCCTCGTCGGTGAAATCGGTACGGAGCACCAGCGCGCCTGGCGTGTCCCGCAGGTTCAACATCGATGCAGTCTTGCAGAGCAGCGGGATGGGTTCTCCGAGCCGCGCCGCAGCGCTACCGGTGCTGCTGGTTGGCCGCTACCACGTCGGCGGTAGCGCGCCCGTGAATGGTCGGCCGGGATCGTCGTGTCAGGGCATGCCAACTGGTGCCTCGACAGCCGGTCGCCTCGGCGTCCACTCCCCTCACCCCGGAGGATTGGGCAAGATGATCACCAGCTCGCTGACCCACGAGGAACTGCTGCGACTCCCCGCGATTGTCGACCTGTCCACCGCTGCTCGCGCCCTGGGCGTCGGGCGAACGAAGGCATACGAGCTCGCGAAGCAGGACGTGTTTCCGTGTCCGGTGCTTCGGATCGGGACGTCCTACCGCGTACGCACCGCAGACCTGCTGAGGCTGGTCGGCATCGACCGGCACGGCGCCGATCAGGAGGACTCATCGGACCGGACGCGCGGTTGATCAGTCGGTTTGCCCTGGCTCCTGCGGCACAGCCCATCCCGGTCGATACCGCCCGGCGAGCACGTCGTCGACGAGCAGCGCGACAATCCCGGACGGCGTGAGATCGGGCCGCATCACCGCCAGCCTCTCCATCTCCGAAGGCGTGAGCCGGATCTTGACTTGCTGATCCCGCTTCTCGCGCAGCGGCAACGGCAATGGCGGCAGGTTCTCGGCGACAGGACGCTGTCGCGGCATGCCTCAACTCCTCGGCGAGCTCTCGAACGGCTGGATGACGAGTTGAGGTTCCCATATTCCAGATCGCCTATCACTAACCGCCAATGCACGCGCCATATCGGGCACACTTTTAGGTACCACTTTTAGGTACCATTAGCGTCAAGCTCGCCGCCGCTTCCGGCACTGAAGCTCGGGCGTTGACCACCCCTCCACGGAAGGAACAGGACCGACGTGAGCACCTCGGACCCGATCAAGAAGATCACGCTTCGAAGCGGCAAGACCCGTTACCGGTTCGTGCTCGACGTCGGGCGCAAACCAGACGGGCGCCGGGACCAGCGGACGTACACCTTCGACACCAGGAAGGAAGCCAGGGCGGAGTACGCCCGGATCAAGCACGAGACCGACCGCGGCACATACGTCAAACCCGGCAAGATCACCGTCAACGACTTCCTCGACGAGTGGTTGGCGTCCGCCACCCGCGATGTCGAGAAGGCCACCGCTGCCAACTACCGCGATGCGCTGCTGCCGGTTCGCGCCCGCCTTGGCAGCAAGCCACTCCAGGACGTCACCGAGGCCGACATCGAGGCTCTGATCGACTGGATGCTGACGGAGGGCCGGAAACGTGGTGGCAAGCCGGGGACCGGGCTCGGTGTCCGGTCAGTGCGCCTGACGCTCGGCCGCCTTCGGACCGCGCTGAACGTGGCGGTTCGGCGTCAGCTCGTGGTCCGCAACGTCGCCGCGTTCGTCGCCATTCCCAGAGCGGCCGCGAAGGCCGCAGCCGAGGCACAGGCTGAGCACAAGCCCTGGACCCAAGAGGAGGTGAAGGGGTTCCTGACCGGCATCACGGGCGAACGCCTGTACGCCGCCTGCCTGCTGTCGCTGATGGGCCTTCGACCGGCCGAGGTGTGCGGGCTGCGGTGGTCCAGTGTCGACTTCGGGGCCGGCACGATCGCGGCCGGGGACAACACCCGGACGCTCGTCGACGGCGAGATCGAAGAGAAGGAGGCCAAGTCGACGGCCGGGAAACGCGGCCTACCAATGCCGGCAACGGTGACGAAGGCGCTGAAAGCGTTCCACACGCAACAGAAGAAGGAGCGCCTGAAGGCTGGCGACGCCTACGTCGACAGCGGCTACGTCCTGGTCGACGAACTCGGTCAGCCGCAACGAACCGACTGGTTCCGCCGGCGAGTGCACGAGCTCATGGCCAAGGCCGGGGTCCGCAAGGTCCGGCTGTACGACGCGCGGCACGCCTGCCTGACCTACCTCGCCGGCGCCGGAGTGCCCGACGTCGTCCTCGCGGCCTGGGCCGGCCACGCCGACGGCGGCACGCTCGCCAAGCGGGTCTACGTCCACCCCGACAGCAGCCACCTCAAGGTGGCTGCCGAGCACCTCGAATCAGGCCTCTTCGGCTGACTCCAGCCCAGGAGATCCAGCAGTACGAGCGTTCGTGAGAAATTGTGAGACGAAACGGCAAAAGGCCCAGACTCACCGAAGTGAATCAAGGCCTCTGACCTGCTGAAACTCTGTCGGGACGGCCGGATTCGAACCGACGACCCCTTGACCCCCAGTCAAGTGCGCTACCAAGCTGCGCCACGTCCCGCCCCCGCGCGGTTTCCCTCGCGGCAGCCGGTACAGCTTAGCGCAGCCGCCCCGGGTCTTCCGCACAGGCCCCACCCGCATCGCCAGGTGACCGAACCACCGCACAATCCCTAAAGCGTCCTAGGAGGGTGGGGTGGGGAAATGCCGGATGGTCGGGGTGGACCATCCGGCATTTCCGGAGAACGGGTCAGCCGTGCGCCTTGCCTCGGCCACCGGGGCCGAGCTTCTTACGCGGGCGGACCGAGATCTCGATGGGGCTGCCCTCGTACCCGAATTCCTCGCGGAGCTTGCGCTCGACGAAGCGCTGGTAGCCGGCGTCGAGCGGGCCGGTGGTGAAGAGCACGAACCGTGGCGGCGCCACCCCGGCCTGCGTGGCGAACAGGACCCGCGGCGCGCGACCGCCGCGCACCGGGTGTGGGGTGGCCTGCACCAGCGCGGTCAACCACTGGTTGAGCTGCGCGGTCGGCACCCGGGTTTCCCAGCTGGCCAGGGCCTTGTTGAGGGCCGGAGCCAGCTTGTCCACCGCCCGGCCGGTCATCGCGGACAGGTTCAGGCGGATCGCCCAGGGGATGCGGCGCAGTTCCCGGTCGATCTCCTTGTCCAGGTAGTACCGCCGGTCGGCGTCGACAAGGTCCCACTTGTTGAACGCGATGACCATGGCCCGGCCAGACTCGGTCACCATCGACAGGATCCGCTGGTCCTGCTCACTGATCGGCTCGCTGGAATCCAGCAGCACCACTGCCACCTCGGCGGCCTCGATCGCGCCGGCGGTGCGCAGGCTCGCGTAGTACTCGGTGCCGCTGGCCCTACCGACCCGCTTGCGCAACCCGGCCGTGTCCACCAGCTGCCAGGTCTGACCGCCGATGTCGACGAGGCTGTCCACCGGGTCCACAGTGGTGCCCGCCACCGAGTCGACGACCGCCCGCTCCTCACCGGAGAACCGGTTGAGCAGGCTGGACTTGCCCACGTTCGGCCGACCGACAAGCGCCACCCGGCGCGGTCCGCGCGGCCGGTTCTCCACGATCGCCGGAGCTTCGGGCAGCGCGGCGAGGATGGAGTCCAGCAGGTCGCCGGCGCCTCGCCCGTGCAGCGCGGAGATCGGGAACGGTTCACCGAGGCCGAGCGACCAGAGCGAGGTCGCCTCCATCTCGATGGAGGCGTTGTCGGCCTTGTTGGCCACCAGGATCACCGGCTTGGCGCTGCGGCGCAGCATCTTCACCGCGGCCTCGTCCACGTCGGTGGAGCCCACCATCGCGTCGACCACGAAGATGACCACGTCGGCTGTGGCGACCGCCGTCTCGGCCTGCGCCGCGATGGCCGCGGCACGGTCCTTCGCGTCCGGTTCCCAACCGCCGGTGTCCACCACGGTGAACACCCGGCCGTTCCACTGCGCGTCGTACGGCACCCGGTCCCGGGTCACCCCGGGGACGTCCTCGACGACCGCCTGCCGGCGGCCGATGATCCGGTTGACAAGCGTGGATTTGCCCACGTTGGGGCGGCCGACCACGGCCACTACCGGCTGCGGGCCGCTCGGTTCCTCGACGGCTACGTCGGGCTCACGCAGCTCGACCCACCCCGCACCCTCGCTACTCATGCCGCTCCCCCGCTGCGCTCCGGACCGCCATGAAACACAACCGCACCGCTCATGCCACGCCTCGCTCGGTGAGCAGGTCGCGCAGCCGCGCCACGACCTCGTCGATACCCAGCTCCGTGGTGTCCAGCACCACAGCGTCGGGTGCCTGCGCCAACGGGTTGACCTTGCGGGTCGAGTCGAGACGGTCCCGTCGGGCCAGGTCGGCGGCGGTGGCCGCCACGTCGGCGGCGTCCTCGGCGCTGCGTCGCGCCGCACGGGCCGCCTCGGAGGCGGTCAGGAAGACCTTCAGGTCCGCGTCCGGCGCGACGACCGAGCCGATGTCCCGACCCTCGACGACCATCCGGCCAGCGTTGTCGATCATCTCGCGTTGGCGGGCGACCAGCAGCTCGCGGACCGCCGGCATCGCGGCGACGGCAGAGACCGCCCCGGTCACCTCCGGGCCCCGGATCTCGGCGTCCACGCCGACCCCGTCGATGGTCACGGCGTACCCCTGCGGGTGGGTGCCGATGCGCAGGTTGACCTCGCCGGCGACCTTGGCCACCGACGCGGCGTCGGTGAGGTCCACGCCGGAGCGCAGCACGGCCCACGTGATCGCCCGGTACATCGCCCCGGTGTCCAGGTAGCGCGCACCGATGCTGGCGGCGAGGCGCCGCGACACGGTGGACTTACCCGAACCGGACGGCCCGTCCACAGCGACCACACATCGCTCGGCCCGTACGTTTTTCTCCACCGTGTCCTCCTCAGCCCGTACCTCACGGATCGCCCGGTGATCTGGCGCCGCAAGCGGTTTGTCAATCGTCATCAATCATGCCCGCGGTCCGTGTCGGACCCGCGCGCGCCGCCGTCGAAGGCGACCCACGCCACCCCCGGTGGCCGCGTCCCGGCCGTCGGTGGAGCCTACCGGCAGCCGTACCCCGAACTCCGGGGGTCAGTCACCCACCGCGTTGAACAGGGCGGCGACCTCGGCGTTTGTCAACCGCCGGATCCGACCGGTACGCAGGTCACCCAGCCGGATGGGGCCGATCGCGGTACGTACCAGCCGGGTGACCGGGTGTCCGACCTCCTCCATCAGCCGCCGGACGATGTGCTTGCGGCCCTCGTGCAGACTCAGCTCCACCTGGGCGCTTTTACCCAGAGTGTCCACCACCTTGAACGAGTCGACAGTCACCGGCCCGTCCTCCAGCTCGACCCCGGCCAGCAGCCGCTTGCTCAGGTTGCGCGGAATCGGCCCGACCACCTCGGCGAGATAGGTCTTCAGCACCTCGTACGAGGGGTGCATGAGCTTGTGCGCGAGGGTGCCGTCGTTGGTGAGCAGCAGCAGGCCCTCGCTGTCCGCGTCGAGCCGCCCGACGTGGTAGACACGCTGCTCCACCCGGTTGCCGATGAACTCGGCCAGCTCGTTGCGTCCCTTGTCATCCGCCATCGTGGTAACCACGCCGCGTGGCTTGTTCATGGCCACGTAGACCAGGCGGATGTCGACCTGGAGACGCTCCCCGTCCACGTGGATCACGGCGGTGGCCGGGTCGACCTTGTCACCGAGCTTGGCGACCCGCCCGTCCACGGTGACCCGGCGGCGGAAGATCAGGTCCTCGCAGGCGCGCCGGGAACCCACGCCAGCGGCGGCGAGCACCTTCTGTAGGCGCTCAGCCCCCTCGTAGACGGGGGCGTCGGTCTTCGGGGAACGGTTATCGGGTCGCATCAGCAAGCTCTTCTACGTCGTCGGGCAGGAAGGGTGCGAGGGGTGGCAGCTCGGCAACGGTGTTCAGCCCGAGCTTCTCCAGGAACAACGTGGTGGTCCGGTAAAGGAACGCCCCGCTGTCCTGTTCGGTGCCGCACTCCTCGACGAGGCCGCGGGTGACCAGCGTACGGATGACCCCGTCGCAGTTCACACCCCGGATGGCTGAGATTCGCGAACGGGTCACCGGCTGCTTGTAGGCGACCACGGCGAGCGTCTCCAACGCCGCCTGGGTCAGCCGTACGGACTGCCCGTCCAACACGAACCGTTCAACGTACGTAGCGTATTCCGGCCGGGTGTAGAGCCGCCACCCACCGGCCGCCCGGCGCAACTCGAACCCGTGGCCGGCGGCGGTGTAGCCGGCGGCGATCTCGTCGAGCAGCGGCCCGACCCGTTCGGCCGGCTGCTCCAGCACCTGCGCCAGGACCAACTCGCTGACCGGCTCGTCGACCACCAGCAGGATCGCCTCCAGCGCGCCGCGCAACTCGGCGTCGGACAGCTCAGGCGCCGGCTCCGGCGCGGCCGTCACCCGCCGCCGTCCCGCGCCCTCCCGACGAGGTACGCCGACAGCCGCACCCGACTCCCCCACCGCACCCGGGTCCGGCTCAGCCGAGTCCGGCTCGCCCGGGTCCGGCTCAGCCGAGTCCGGCTCAGCCGAGTCCGGCTCAGCCGAGTCCGGCTCAGCCGAGCCCGAAGAATTCGCGCTCGGATCATCCAGGTCTGAAGAGGGCGCTCCCGGCTCGCCCGTACCGGGAGGGGTCCCGCCTGGCGTGGCCGAGCCCGGCAAAGTCACGCCCGACTCGCCTGAACCCGGAGCGGCCTCGCCTGGCACGGCGGAGCCCGGAGCGGTCGGGACGGGCTCGACGGCGGTGACGGATTCGGGCGTCGGTCGGGACGGTTGCGCGCCGCTGCCCTCGGTGTCCGGTGCCGGGGGTACGGCGGCCGACTCGTCCGACGGAACGTCGGTGGGCTCCGGTTCGGGGGCGGGCGGCCGGGGGCGCTCCCACGGCGGAACCCAGGCGGCGGCCTGGTCGGCCAACGAATCCCGGCGTTCCTCGTCACTCATTCCGCTCACCCTCCGTCGCTCCCGTCCCATCCGGCCCGGCGGCCTCCCCGGTCAACTCCGGCCCGCCGGGCAACCCGGACAGCTCCGGGTCGACAGGCAACGCCGACAGCTCCGGCCCGCCGGGCAACGCCGACAGCTCCGGGTCGGCTGGCGACCCGGACGGCTCCGGGTCGACGGGCAACCCCGACAACTCCGGGTCGGCGGGCAACCCCGACAACTCCGGGTCGGCTGGCGACCCGGACAGCTCCGGGTCGGCGGGCAACCCCGACGGCTCCGGGTCGGCCGGGGTGCCGGCGTACTCGTCGACGTGCAGCTCCGTGTCGCCGTCGACGGGGCCGGTCCAGCGCACGGTCAGCTCCTCCAGGGCCTGTTCCTGCACGAAGGCGACAAGCCCCTCCCGGTACAGCTCCAGCAGCGCGAGGAACCGCGCCACCACCTCCAGGGTGGCCTCGCAGTCGGCGCAGAGCAGCGAGAACGTGGCACTGCCGACCCGCCGCAGCCGGGCGCTGATGATCGCCGCGTGTTCCCGGACACTGACCCGGACCATGTGCACGTGGGCGATGGAGACCTCCGGCACCGGTTTCGGGGTCATCGCCTTCACGGCCAGCTTCAGCAGCCGCTGCGGGCCGATGCCGAGGACCAGGTCGGGCAGCGCCTCGGCGTAGCGGGGTTCCAGGCTGACCGCCCGCGGATACCGCCGGCCGCCGACCGCCTCCAGCTCGGCGATGTACGCCGCCGCCTCCTTGTACGCCTTGTACTGCAGCAGCCGGGCGAAGAGCAGGTCCCGTGCCTCCAGCAGGGCGAGGTCGGCCTCGTCCTCCACCTCGGCGGAGGGCAGCAGCCGGGCGGCCTTCAGGTCGAGCAGGGTCGCGGCGATGAGCAGGAACTCGCTGGCCTCGTCGAGGTCCCAGTCGTCGCCCATGGCCCGGATGTAGGCGATGAACTCGTCGGTGACCGTGTGCAGGGCCACCTCGGTGACGTCGAGCTTGTGCTTGCCGATCAGTTGCAGCAGCAGGTCGAACGGGCCGGTGAAGTTGGCCAGGCGCACCGTGAAGCCGGTCGCGGCGGGCGGCACACCATCGACCACGGCCAGAGTGGCGGCGTCAGGCGGGTCGAGGGGTGGCGCGGTCACCGCACGACCGTAGTCCACGAGGCGGGCACCGGGCGTTCCGGCTACCGCTCCGACTGGGCGGCGATCACCTCGCGGGCCAGCTGACGGTAGTTGCGTGCTCCGGACGAGGCCGGGTCCATCGTCGTGATGGGGGCACCGGCCACGGTGGACTCCGGGAACTTCACCGTCTTGGTGATGACCGTCTGGTAGACCTTGTCGCCGAACGCCTCGACGACCCGCTGGAGGACCTGGCGGCAGTGCGTGGTGCGGCTGTCGTACATGGTGGCGAGGATGCCCTCGAGCTCCAGATCGAAGTTGAGCCGTTCCCGCACCTTGTCGATGGTGTCCAGCAGCAGCGCCACGCCGCGCAGGCTGAAGAACTCGCACTCCAACGGGATGAGGACCCCGTGCGCGACGGTCAGCGCGTTGATCGCCAGCAGGCCGAGCGACGGCTGGCAGTCGATCAGGATGTAGTCGTACTCCTTGCGGACCGTGCGCAGCACCCGGGCCAGGGCCATCTCCCGGGCCACCTCGTTGACGAGCTGGATCTCGGCGGCGGAGAGGTCGATGTTGGCCGGCAGCAGGTGCAGCCCCGCGACGTCGGTCTTGATGACGACGTCCTCGGCGAGGATGTCGTCCTGCATGAGCAGGTTGTAGATGGACAGGTCGAGGTTGTGCGGGTTGACTCCCAGCCCCACCGAGAGCGCGCCCTGCGGGTCGAAGTCGACGAGCAGCACCTTGCGGCCGTATTCCGCGAGCGCCGCGCCCAGGTTGATGGTGGTGGTGGTCTTGCCCACGCCACCCTTCTGGTTGGCCATCGCGATGATGCGCGCCGGCCCGTGGCGGTCGGTGGGCATGGGCTCGGGGATCGGCTTGCGCATCGTGTAGGCAGCCGGGTCCGCCGGACCCAGGTCCGCGCCGAGCGTGGCCTGCTGCTCGCGGAGCTCCGACGTCCAGGTCTCGGCACGGTCACCGTTGCCAGCCATGTGCTCGTTGCCCCCTCCCGACGACCCACCCGGCGTCGGAGCCGTCCGACGTCCTTCGCGGCGCCGCTGCGCACCCCGGTCGTGTCGCTCCAGGAGGTCCGCGCCGATGCCGACTGTACGCCACCGACCAGCAGGGGGTTCGGCACCGGCCCGGCGTGTCGGAGCCGACCGCGACCGGGTTCAGTCCCGGGCGCGCGGATGGGCGGTCGCGTACACCTCGCGCAGCCGCTCGACGGTGACAAGTGTGTAGACCTGTGTCGTGGTCACCGATGCGTGGCCGAGCAACTCCTGGACCACCCGGACGTCGGCGCCGCCGTCGAGCAGGTGGGTGGCGTAGGAGTGGCGCAGGGTGTGCGGTGAGACGGCGGCGGGCCCGTCGACGGGCAGCCCCGCCCGGCCGGCGGCGGCGCGCAGGATGCCCCAGGCGCCCTGGCGGGTCAGCGCGCCGCCGCGGGCGTTGAGGAAGACCTGCGGGGTTCCCCGACCGGCGGCGGCCAGGCCGGGTCGGGCCCGGACCAGGTAGGCGCGCACCGCGTCGACGGCGTACCCGCCGATCGGCACCAACCGCACCCGGCCACCCTTGCCGCGCAGCAGCACGGTGCCATCGTCGGTGTCCAGGTCGTCCACGGCGGCGCCCACCGCTTCGGAGATCCGCGCGCCGGTGCCGTACAGAAACTCCAGCAGCGCCCGGTCGCGCAGCGCGGTCGGCGCGTCCGCGCCGATGGCGCTGATCGGGCCGGCGGTCTCCAGCAACCGGACCACGTCGTCGACCGGGAGCGCCCGGGGCAGCCGGCGGGGCGGGGTGGGCGGGCGCACGTCCCGACTGGGGTCGACGCCGGCCAGCCCCTCGCGCAGCGCGAAGCGGTGCAGACCGCGGACCGCGCTGGCCGCGCGGGCGGCGGAGGAGACCGCCAGCGGCGGGTGCGCGTCGTCGCCCGCGCGCAGCCGCGCCAGGTGCGACTCGACGAGACCGGCGCCGACCGACGCGAGGTCGGCGACGCCGGCGTCGACCAGGGTCGCGAGATAGCGGTCCAGATCCCGGCGGTACGAGGCGAGCGTGTTCGGCGACAGTCCACGCTCGACGGTGAGGTGGTCGAGGTAGCCGCGCACGGCACGGCGCAGCGCCGGCGTGGGCTGGTCGCCCACGCCGGCGCCGGAGTCCGTGCTGCCGGTCAGCCCGCCACCGCTCAGGCCAGTGCGTCGGTCAGCGGAAGCGCGTCCATGCCGTGCGCCTCGGCGACCGGACCGTAGGTGACCTGGCCGTCGTACGTGTTCAGGCCCAGCCCCAACGCCGGGTCGCGGCGCAGCGCCTCCCGCCAGCCGTGGTTGGCCAGCTCCAGGGCGTACGGCAGGGTGACGTTGGTCAGGGCGTACGTGCTGGTGTTCGGCACCGCGCCGGGCATGTTCGCCACGCAGTAGAAGATCGACTCGTGCACCTTGTAGACCGGGTCGGCATGGGTCGTGGGGCGCGAGTCCTCGAAGCAGCCGCCCTGGTCGATCGCGATGTCGACGAGCACGCTGCCCGGCTTCATCCGGGAGACCAGCTCGTTGGAGACCAGCGTCGGCGCCTTCGCGCCGGGCACCAGCACCGCGCCGATGACCAGGTCGGCGTCGAGGACGGCCCGCTCGACCTCGTAGGCGTTGGACGCGATGGTCTGCAGGTGGCCGCGGTAGATCGCGTCGGCCGAGCGCAGCCGGGCGACGTTCTTGTCCAGCAGCAGCACCTCGGACTGCAGGCCCAGCGCGATCGCGGCGGCGTTCATGCCGGACACGCCCGCGCCGATGACGACGGTCTTGGCCGCGTACACGCCGGAGACACCGCCGGGCAGCACACCGCGCCCACCGCCGGTACGCATCATGTAGAAGGCGCCCACCTGCGGGGCGAGCCGGCCGGCGACCTCGGACATCGGGGCGAGCAGCGGCAGCGACCGGTCGGGCAGCTCGACCGTCTCGTACGCGATGCCTGTCACCCTGCGGTCGATCAGCGCGTCGGTGCACTCCTTGGAGGCGGCCAGGTGCAGGTAGGTGAAGAGCACCTGCCCCTCGCGCATCCGGTGGTACTCCTCGGCGATCGGCTCCTTGACCTTGAGCACCAGCTCGGCGGTCTCCCACACCTCGTCGGCGGTGGCGAGGATCGTCGCGCCGGCGGCGGCGAACTCCTCGTCGGTGATGCTGGAGCCGACCCCGGCACCGGCCTCGACGAAGACCTGGTGACCACTGCGGGTGAACTCGTTGACGCCCGCTGGCGTGATCGCCACGCGGTACTCGTGGTTCTTGACCTCGCGTGGGATTCCGACCTTCACGATGCAGACACCTCTCTTCGGGGCTGCTCTCCCCCGACTGCTCGGTGCCGCGGCGGCCCCTTTGCCACCACGGTCCACCGGTCCCGCCGGCGGCAGTCTAGGCGCGCCCGGTGCCGCCGTGAGCCAGCACAGTGGCATCCGGTGCCCGGGTGTCCTGACGGAGTGTCAGGGCACCGCGCGGATTCGCCGCCTCAGCCGTCGGGACAGCGTTCGACCATTATCGCCCCATCTGCCGGATGCCGCTGGGGACAGGCGGCGAGGGGCCCCGCGGCTGACCGCGGGACCCCTCTCGCGCGTACTCCCTGCCGGTGTAGGACCGGCGGCGGCGCTCAGCGTGGCAGCGGCGCGTCCGCCCGGCGCAGCGCCGACCAGCCGGTGTCCCGGGCGCGGGCCGCGGCGAGCAGCCCGGCCACCGCGGACGCGTTGGTGATCTCGCCGGCCAGGACCATGGCCACCGCCTCGTCCAGGTCGATCCGGACGACCTGGAGGTCGGCCTCCTCGTCGCGGCGCTCGTGGCGCTCGTCGGCCGGCACCTCGGCGAGGTCCCGGGCCAGGAAGACCCGCACCAGCTCGTTGGTGAACCCGGGTGAGCTGTGCAGGTCGACAAGCACGTCGACCTGCCCGGCGGTGAGGTCCGCCTCCTCGGCCAGCTCCCGCAACGCGGCCGCCGGCAACTCCTCGCCGGAGACGTCCATCAGCCCGGCGGGCAGCTCCCACAGGTGCCGGCCGACCGGGTGCCGGTACTGCCGGATCAGCACCACCTGGCCGGCGTCGTCGAGCGCCACCACGGCCACCGCCCCGACGTGCCGGACGAGGTCACGCACCCCCGTCCCGCCGCCGGGCATGGTCACCTCCTCGGTGACGACGTCGAAGATCCGCCCCCGGTACCGCTCCTCGCGGGACCGCACCTCGTAGCGGTGCTCAACCCCGCTCACGACGCGGACGCCGCCTTCGTCGCGGCGCCGTTGCGGGCGGCCTTGCGCGTCGGCGGGGCCTCCGTCGCCGCGTCCAGGTCGACCGGCAGCTGGTCGGCCTGCGAGTACGTCACCGCGGCCTTGACGAACGAGGCGAACAGCGGGTGCGGGCGGGTGGGTCGGCTCTTCAGCTCCGGGTGTGCCTGGGTGGCCACGAAGAACGGGTGCAGGCTCCGGTCCAGCTCGACGAACTCGACAAGCCGACCGTCCGGCGACGTGCCGGAGATGTGCAGGCCCGCCTTGGTCAGCGCGTCCCGGTAGGCGTTGTTCACCTCGTAACGGTGCCGGTGCCGCTCGCTGATCTCGGCGCTGCCGTACGCCTCGGCGACGATCGACCCCTCGGTCAGCGTCGCCGGGTAGGCCCCGAGCCGCATGGTGCCGCCCAGGTCGCCCCGGCCGGCGACGATGTCCTCCTGGTCGGCCATCGTGGCGATGACCGGGTGCGCGGCCTGCTCGTCGAACTCCAACGAGTTGGCGCCGTCCAGGCCGGCCAGGTGCCGGGCCACCTCGATGGTCATGCACTGCAGGCCGAGGCAGAGGCCGAGCAGCGGGATGCCGGTCTCGCGGGCGTACCGGGCGGTGCCGATCTTGCCCTCGATGCCGCGCACGCCGAAGCCGCCGGGGATGAGGATGCCGTCCACGCCGGCCAACGCCGCGGCGGCGCCGGCCGGGGTGACGCACTCGTCACTGGGCACCCAGCGCAGCTGCACCCGGGCCCGGTGACCGAAACCGGCAGCGCGGATCGCCTCGCTGACCGACAGGTACGCGTCGGGCAGGTCGACGTACTTGCCGACCACCGCGACGGTGACAGTGTGCCGGGGCCGGTGCACCCGCTCCAGCAGGTCGTCCCAGCTGGCCCAGTCCACGTCCCGGAAGGAGAGACCGAGCCGGCGCACCACGTACGCGTCGAGCCCCTCCCGGTGCAGCACCTTCGGGATGTCGTAGATGCTCGGGGCGTCCGGGGCGGCGACGACCGCCTCGGTGTCCACGTCGCAGTAGAGCGACAGCTTCTCCTTGAGCTTCACCGGGATCTCCCGGTCGCAGCGCAGCACTATCGCGTCCGGCTGGATACCGATGTTGCGCAGCTGCGCCACCGAGTGCTGGGTCGGCTTGGTCTTCAGCTCACCCGACGGCGCCAGGTACGGCACCAGCGAGACGTGCAGGTAGAAGCAGTTGTCCCGGCCCAGGTCGTGGCGGACCTGGCGGATCGCCTCCAGGAACGGCAGCGACTCGATGTCGCCGACCGTGCCGCCGACCTCGGTGATCACCACGTCGGGGAGTTGGCCGTCCTCGTCCGGGTCGGCCATCGCCAGGATCCGCGACTTGATCTCGTTGGTGATGTGCGGGATGACCTGGACGGTGTCGCCCAGGTATTCCCCCCGCCGCTCCTTGGCGATCACGTCGGAGTAGATCTGGCCGGTGGTGACGTTCGCCTTGCCGGACAACGCCCGGTCCAGGAAGCGCTCGTAGTGCCCGACGTCGAGGTCGGTCTCGGCGCCGTCCTCGGTGACGAAGACCTCACCGTGCTGGAACGGGTTCATCGTCCCCGGGTCGACGTTCAGGTAGGGGTCGAGCTTCTGCATCACCACCCGCAACCCGCGCGCGGTCAGCAGGTTGCCGAGGCTGGAGGCGGTGAGGCCCTTACCCAGCGAGGAGGCGACGCCCCCGGTGACGAAAATGTGCCTGGTCGTCCGTGCTGATGGGGCCAAGGCCTGCTCCCGTGTCGTCTGTCGCGGTCATGCAGACCGCCGTGCTTGATCAGCTCACTGATCACGCGATCCACGGGATTCGACGGTAACACCTCCCGGGCGGGTACCCGCAGGCCGCACCCCGGCTGCGACACCACCGGGTCATCCGGCCGAGAGCCGGCGCTCAGGGAGCGGCAACCTCGGTCGATGATCGGTTGACCTGCCGGGGCGGCACGGGCACCGTCGAGGCGGCGTCCGGCGTCGACCCGCGCGCGGCCAGCCCCGCCGGCTCGTCGGCGGCGGCCGAGGGGTCTTCGGCGGCGGCCGAGGGGTCGTCCGGCGGCGCCGGCGGCGCGACCGCCTCCGGTGCGCCCGAGGGTGGTCCGCTGATCGGACGAGGGTGGACCGCGCCCAGCGGCCCCCCACCACGGGTCGGGCCGTCACCGGCCGGGCCCACCCCGCCGGACCCCGAGTCGTCGGCGCCGTCCGCGCGGGAGCGACCCGCCAGCGGGCGGGTCCGGTCGGCGGCATGTCCGAGGACCCGCAGCGCCGCCAGGGCGGCCATCGGCACCACCAGCGCGGCGGCAGCGCCCAGCACGTCCAGCGCAGCGCCGTCGAGCACCCCACCGAGCACCGCGGCGACCACGGTCCCGGCCATCGCGGCCCGGACCGCCGGGTAGATGCCGAACAACCGCATCAGCCCACCCCACGGCTGCAACAGGGCGAACCACACAAGCAACCCACCCACCAGCGCCAGCACGGTCAGCGGGCTGTTGACCAACGTCTCGAAATTCTCCGTGCTGGATCGGTGCACGGTGAACCCGCCGGTGCCGTCGCCGAGCGCGGAGAGGAACCTGCCCAGGCTGCCCCGCTCGACCGCCGAACGCCGCAGGTCCACAACGGCGAACCCGATGCCGACCGCCAGGGCGGCCATGGCGGCCCAGGCCAGCCGGGTGATCGTCAACCAGCCCCCGGCGCTGATCGCGGCGGCGACGCTCACCCCGGCGGTGAGCGCGATCGCGCCGACCGGGTCGGCGCCCAGGTACGGGCTGCCGACCACCACCACGGCGAGGCCACCCACTGCCACCATCACCGCGGGCCGCCAGCCCCGGTGCACCCGTTGGGCGAACCAGCCCCCGGTGAGCAACGCCGCGGCGATGAACACTCCCAGCCCCACAGTGCTCAGCCCGGCGTACCGGCCACCCTGCAACGCGGAGTAGCCGACCACGCCGTTGAGCTGGAGGCTGGCCCCGGTGAGCACGTCCAGCCCGACGACAAGCGTGGCGAGGCCGGCCACCGCGCCGAGCGGGCCGAGGGTGCCCGCGTACCCGGGGACGAACCGGACCGCCGCGGTGCCGGCGGCCACCAGCAGCCCGGTGATCCCGCCGAAGAGCCAGCCGGGGTGTTCGCCACGCCACCAGGGCACCGCGTCGGCCAGCAGCGCCGCCGGCACCGTCAACGCCACGGCGACAAGCAGCAACTCCGCCACTGCCACGATCCGCCCGGAGATGGCGGCCGGGCCGGTCGGCCCGGCGTGCGGGCGGGCACGGCGCAGCAGCGGCAGGACCGCCAGCGCCAGCAGCACCTGCACACCGGCGAGCAGCGTGAAGAACCGGCCGGAGACGGTCCGCTGGGCGGCCGCCTCCCGATCGGCGTCCGCCGGGGCGCTTATCGCGTCGGCGAGGTCGGCCGGACGACCACCGGTGCTGACCGCCGGCCGGCCGAGGAAGAGGCGCTCCGGCATCGGCCGGCCCAGCGCGGCGAGGGCGGTCGGCGCGAGGTCGACAAGTTGCAGGTACCCGTCGCGGCCGGTGCTGGCCGAGGTGAGCCACCCCCGCTCCCAGCCCGGACCGTCGGCGACCGCCACGTGCAGCCGCGACGGCTGGGCGGTGTCGGAGATCCCCGCGACAAGCACCAACGACCGCGGTGGGCGCGCGGCCAACACCCGGGCCAACTGGGCGTCCGCCGCTCGGGCCTGCACGGCGCGCGACGCCGCATCGGTCCCCTCGACGGTGCCGAGGTCGACGATGCTCAGCACGCAGGAGCCGAGCAGCACCTGCGGATCGGCCGGCAGCGCCGCGGCGTACCGGTCGACGCGGCCGAACGGTCGGGCGGCGGCCACTGCCGCACCTGGTCCCACGGCGACCGAGCAGCGGACCGACTCCGACAGCGAACCGGGCATGGCGCCCCAGGACAGGCGCTGCTGGTTGTACTGCACCACGCTCTCCTGGTCGGGCAGGTTCGCGCCGATGCCGTCGGGTTGTTCCACGACCACCCCGGCCGGCGGGCAGCCGTCGGGCGGCCGGCTGCCGTTCCACGCGGCGAAGCTGCCCGCGCCCAGGGTCAGCCAGCCGTCGACCGGGCAGGTGGGTCGGTGCGCGGAACGCACCGACAGTGAGCCGATCGACCCCTCCTGGGCCATCCGCCACAACGTCGGGGTGCTCTGCGGGTCGACGTCGTCCCAGCGCAGGCCGGCGATCCCGGCGAGCACCACGAAGTCGGCGGTGCGTTGCGGGACGCTCTGTGGCGGGCGGGCGGCCAGCGCGGTGACGCCGAGCGCCACCACGAGCACGGTCAGCAGGGCGGGGGCGATTCGGCGCAGCATCACCGGTGTCCCGTTCTCGGGGCGTCGGAGTCCGGGGTGGCCGCCGGGCCGGTGGGGTGCCCGGCCAACTCGGCGTAGAGGGCGGCCAGCGCGCCGACGGTGTCCGTCTCGGTCGGCCACGTCGCCGCCCGTTCCGCGCCCCGCCGGCCCAGCTCGGCCCGCGCGGCCGGGTCGTCCAGCAGCGCACGCACCGCCGCGTCGACAGCGTCCACATCGCCGGAGGGGACCAGCGTGGCGGCGTCGCCGACCAGCTCCGGCAGCCCGCCGACCGCGGTGGCCACCAGTGGTACGCCAGCGCGCAGCGCCTCCTGGGCGAAAAGCTGCCGGGCCTCCCAGTCGCTTGTCACCACCGCGAGGTCGGCGCCGGCGAGCAGGTCGGCCACGTCGGTGCGGTGCCCCAGCAGGGTCACCGGTGCGCGGGCCGCGGAGGTCCGGGCGGCCAGCGGCAGATAGGCCGGGCCACTGCCCGCGATCACCACGACCGGCGGTGGGGTACGCGTACGCCAGCGGGCCGCCGCGTCGATCAGCACGTCGTAGCGTTTCTGCGGGTGCAGCCGGCCGACTGAGACGATCAACGGTTGGTCCGGGCGTACGCCGAACTCGGCGCGTACCGCCGCCGGGCGTCGACGCGGCGCGGGCAGCGTCGGCGCGGCGACCGGGGCGAGTCGGGCATCGGTGGCGCCCAGCGCGGCGGCCCGGCGCACCAGATCCGTGGAGGCGCCCAGGGCCACCCGGGCACCGCGGGCCACCACCCGTTCGGCGAGGCGGGACATTCCGCCCCGTAATCCGCCGGCCAGCACCGCGTTGTGCCAGGTGACGATCAGTGGGGCGGTCGGACGGGCCAGCACGGCGACCAACCCGGCACGCAGGCCGTGCGCGTGCACCGCGTCGACGCGGGCGGCGGAGAGCACCCGCCGCAGGGCCAGCACCGCTCGGGCGTCGGCCGGGGTCGGGCTGGCCGGGATCTCCACCGGCTCGAAACGCGCACCCACACCGGTGAAGTCGAACTGCTCCTGGGTGGCGGCCGGCCCGCAGACCAGAACGGTCGCGCCGCCCGCGACGAGGCCCCGTGCCGCCGAGCGGACGTGCTGGCCGACCCCGCCGGTGCTGGACGCGAGCACCAACGCGACGCTGCCCGACCAGCCGGGCGGCAGAGCTGGCTGACTCATCGCGCTGCCGTCTCCTTCCCGTCGCCCCGTTCCGGGGAGACCGGCGTCGATCCGCCGTCCCCGCCCCGTGGCCCCCGCCGACCCAGACGCCGCAGCACCCCGGCGAGCAGCGGCTGCACGTCCCGCCGGTCGACGAACCAGACCACAGCGAGGAACACCGCACCGACCAGAACCCCGGACAGCATGCCCTGACCGAGTGCCGCCGCC
Source organism: Micromonospora sp. NPDC005215 (assembly GCF_040607915.1). Taxonomy (NCBI): domain Bacteria; kingdom Bacillati; phylum Actinomycetota; class Actinomycetes; order Micromonosporales; family Micromonosporaceae; genus Micromonospora; species Micromonospora sp. NPDC005215. Next base: position 97,505 of record NZ_JBEXHQ010000020.1, read on the forward strand.
GTCGTCGGGGTGCCGCCGCCCGGTGTGTCGAGCCAGCGGGTGAGGCCCAGCCCGGCGAGCGCGGCGAGCACACCGGCGAGGCCACCGGCCGCCCCGGCACGGGCCGCGCCGGCCAGCGCCGGACGGCCGGCACTGCGCGCCACCGCCAGGAGCAGCAGCGCACCGAGGACCAGCATCCCCACCGAGTTCGCGGACGTCACCGCGAGCACCCGGTCCCGCAGCGGCAGCAGGTCGCGGAGCACCAGCACGACCGCGGGCACCAGCAGGAAGCCGACGGCGGTGGCGACCGTCGCCGCCCGGGTCTCACCCCTGGCATAGAGCGCCCGGGTGAGCACCGCGAAGAGGCCGTAGCCGACCAGGCCGGGGGCGTACCCGATGATCGCCGCAGCGGCGGTCGACGCGGTGGACCCGGAAAAGAAGAAGTGCCCCACCGGCCCGGCGGTCCCGATCAACGCGGCCGTGCCGAGGCAACTGAACAGGAGCACACCCCGGACGGCCGGTGCCAGGGTCGCCCGGTAGGTGTCCTCGTCACCGGCGGCCCGCGCCGCCGCTAGGGTCGGGTAGGCCGCGATGGCCAGCGGCACCGCCAGCACCGCCCACGGCAGCAGGTAGACGGTCTGCGCCAGGTTGTAGACGCTGGGATTGGTCGCCGCGCCGTAGGTGACCTGGTTCAGGCTGACGATCAGGGCGATCTGCTGGGTGGCGACGGTGACCGCGCCGGCCACCGCCAACCCGCCGACCCGGGCCCGCACATCGGCGGTGAACCCGAAGCCGGGCCGCAACCCCAGGTGGAGCTGGCGGACCGGGATCAGCAGGGACAGTGACAGCACCAGCACGCCGAGGGTGGTGCCGGCGGAGAGCAGCAACTCGCCGCCGGGGCTGACCCCCGCGACGGTGGCGTAACGGCCCTGCGTCGCGCCGAACACGAGGTAGACGACGATGACGGTGAGACTGGACAGCAACGGGGCGAGCACCGGCCAGGCGAAGCGGCGGTGGGCCTGGAGCACGCCGGCGAGCACGATGCCGACCCCGTACAGCGGCAGTTGCGGCGCGAAGACCCGCAGCATCCGGACACCGCTCTGCTGCTGGGCGGCGGTCAGCCCGTCGCCGAGCAGCCCGATCACCGGCCCGGCGGCGACCACCACGAGCAGGGCGAGCGGGACCAGCAACGCCAGCGTCCAGGTCAGCAGCGCCCCGGTGGTCCGGGCGACGGCCGTCCGGTCGCCCGCCGCGACAGCGCCGGCCAGCAGCGGTACGACGAGGCTGGCCAGCGCTCCCCCGGCGACGATCTCGAAGATGAAGTTCGGCACCGCGTTGGCCACCACGTAGGTGCCGCCGAGGTCGGTGTGTCCCAGGCCCACTGTGAACACGGCGGTGCGGCCGAAGCCGGCGAGTCGGCTGGCCACGGTGAGGACGGCGATGAGCGCGGCTGCCCCGGCCAACCGGCCGGCGCCGGCGAGGGGTGCCGGTCTGCTCACGTCAGTCGGCGCGCCGACCCAGAGCGTCGAGCTCCCGCAGCCCCGGGGTCCGTTGGATCACCGCGGTGAAGCTGACCTTCTCGCTGGTGGCGGTGAGACCGGCGAGCAGCGCGAGCAGACCGGCCCGGCCGAGCGGGCCGGTACGGGCGGCGAGCGCGACGCCGAGCAGCGCCCCGAGCGCGTTCGCGCCGCTGTCGCCGAGCATCACGTCCTCGGCCAGGTCGTCGTGGAGCAGGCCGGCGGCGGCGCCGGCCGCGCCGGCGGCGATCCCGCCGTGCGGGCCGCCGGACAGCGGCGCGGCGAGCAGCAGCCCGGACTTGAGGGCGCGGCCCGGCCGCAGGTCGAGCAGGTTGAGCAGGTTGGCCGTGCCGGCGATCACGCCGGCGCCGAGCAGCACGTCGACGCTCCGGACGAACGCGCCGTGGCGCTGCCGGCGGGGGTGCGCGGCGACGCGGGGGTCGGCGGCGAGCAGCGCGGCGGCGCCCAGCCCGGCGGCACCCACTCCGACGATCTTGACCAGGCCCGCGGTGACCCGTCCCGCGCGCAGCGCGGCGAGGTGACCGGCGAAGCCCTTGGCCGCCTTCTGCTCCGGCCGCGCGCCTACCACGTCGTCGTACAGGCCGACGCCACCGGCGCCGAGGCCGGCGACCAGGGCGGCCGCACCGGAGGCGCCGCTGGTGGCACCGAACGCGCCGACGGCGGTCGCCCCGGCGGCGAGCGCCGGGCCGGCGGCCAGGGTCACCGTGCGGCCCCGGAAGTTGGTGCGCTCCAGTGCGGGTCCGGCCGGGGAGGTGCGCACCTCGCGCAGCGCGTACCGGGCCGCCGCGGCACCGGCACCGGCGATCAGCAGGCGCCCCAGCGCGCTCACGCCGCCGCCCTGCGGGGCCTCAGGCTCGCACGGGCGTCGGTTACGGACACGGGGGTACGTCGTTCGCTCACTGGGGCATTGTAGGCAACAGGCCGGAGGCGGCGTTGTCGCCGACGCCGTACTGGCCGGCCTTCTTCTCGGTGAGCTGCTGCACCAGGGCGAGGGTGGTGACCAGTTGGCCCTGCACCGTGTTGGCGTTGTCGACCGTGGAGATGGTCTGCGACAGCACCGGGTCGCCGCGCACCACGGACACCAGGTTGCCACCGGCGGAGCCGTTGCCGGCCACCACGATCGCTCCGGTCCGGTCGAACTGCTCGGCGATCTTGACGACCGACTCGTCGCGCTTGTCGGAGTCCTTGTCGACGTACGGCTGGCCGCTGACCACGACGACCGCCTCCGCCGAGCCGGTGACCTTGTTGTTGTCGGTGGTCAGGTAGCCGGCGTTGTTGTACGCGGCGAGCACCGCCCGCCGGTCGGCGTCGCTGACCGGCGCGACGCCCTGGGCCCGGTCCAGCAGGACGCTGGCCAGCAGCGCGCTGGAGGTCTCGACACCGTGCCCGTTGCCCGGCAGGCCGGTGGTCTGCGCCGTCGGGCGGGCCGCGGTGACGGCCAACTCCAGCAGGTTGGAGTTGTTGTCGGGGTTGACGAGCTTGTCCTGGAGGTCGACCCGGCCGGTGACGGTGGCGCCGGCGAGCTGAAGCTTCTTGAGCACGCCCTCGGTGTGGTCGCGCCCGTTGGGCAGGGTGACCACCAGCACGCGACGCCCGGTCAGTGCGCCCGGGAGGACGACCTGGGACATCTTCTCGGCGAACTCCTCCTCCAACCCGAGCTGCTTCTCCATGTTGTTGACCTGCTGGCGCCAGTACTGGTTGTCCTTGCGCAGCCCGGTGACCTGCCCCTCGAGCGAGTCGGCGACCGGGCCGTTGAGGGCGGCCGTGCCGACCACCAGGCCGATCGCCAGAGCCAGGAACACCGCGGTGAGGGACACCACGTGGTAGCGGAAGTTGATCACGCTTGCAGCCTCTTGATCGGTCGGGAACTAGAAGAGCCGGTACAGCTGGAACACGAAATTGTCCCACCACTCGGCGACCACGCCCAGGTACGCCTTCCCGACTGTCGAGACAGCCACCGCGGACGCCATCGCCGCGATCGCCGACAGCACCAGCAACAGCAACGAGGACCCGGAGATGCTCTGCCGGTAGAGCCGGCTCACACCCTTGGCGTCGACCAGCTTGCCACCGACCTTCAGCCGGGTCAGGAACGTCGAGGCCATCCCGCCGCGGCCCTTGTCGAGAAACTCGACAAGCGTGGCGTGGGTGCCGACCGCGACCAGCAGCGAGGCGCCCTTCTCGTCGGCGAGCAGCATGGCCAGGTCCTCGCTGGTCGCGGCGGCCGGGAAGGTGATCGCCGGGACGCCGAGACCGTTGACCCGGGGCAGACCGGGCGCCCGCCCGTCCGGGTACGCGTGCACGATCACCTCGGCGCCGCAGCGCAGCACGTCGTCGGTGACCGAATCCATGTCCCCGATGATCACGTCCGGGGTGTAGCCGGCCTCGACCAGGGCGTCCGCGCCGCCGTCGACGCCGATGAGCACCGGCTTGAACTCCCGGATGTACGGGCGCAGCACGTCCAGGTCAGCCTTGTAGTCGTAGCCGCGCACCACGATCAGGCAGTGCCGCCCCTGCATCTGGGTCTCGATGTCCGGCACGCCCACACCGTCGAGCAGCAGGTCGCGCTCCTGGCGCAGGTAGTCCATCGTGTTGGCGGCGAACGCCTCCAACTGCACCGACAGACCCTCCCGGGCGTCGGCCATCGCCTTCGCGACCGACTCGGCGTCCTGGAGGCTGCCGTGGGCCACCGGCTCGTTCCCGGCGAAGACAGTGTTGCCCTCGATGCGCACCTGATCGCCCTCGCGGATCTGCTCGAAGACGCCCTCCCCGAGGTCGTCGAGGAGCGGGATGCCGGCGGCGATCAGCACCTCCGGGCCGAGGTTCGGGTAACGGCCGGAGACCGAGGGCTTCGCGTTGAGCACCGCGCCGACCCCGACCGCGACAAGCGAATCGGCCGCCACCCGATCCAGGTCGACGTGGTCGATGACCGCGATGTCACCAGGGCGCAGCCGACCGACCAGGCGTTTCGTCCGGCGATCAAGGCGCGCGGTGCCGAGGACTCTGCCCGGGTCGGAGTTCCGGTTCCGGCGCAACGTGGGTAGACGCATCGTGACCATCCTGGCATGTGAGGCAGGCTTTTCTGTCGCGACATGCCTGAGCAGGGCCGCCTACCCAGGGAAGCACACGACGACACAAGCGGGTGTGCTTGCGCTCACAATACGCGGCGTCACAGCCGCCTTTCCTTGGCGGCCACGGCCAACAACTCCTCGGCGTGAGCGATACCCAGATCCGAATCGGGCAAACCCGCCAGCATCCGGGCCAACTCCCGGGCCCGCTCGGTGTCCTCCACGACCCGCACCCCGCTGGTCGTCACCGCGCCGCCGGTGTCCTTCGCCACCACCAGGTGCCGGTCGGCGAACGCGGCCACCTGCGGCAGGTGCGTGACGACGAGCACCTGATGGCTGCGGGCCAGCCGGGCCAGCCGCCGGCCGATCTCCACCGCCGCCTGACCGCCGACCCCCGCGTCGACCTCGTCGAAGACCAACGTGGGCGGGCCACCCGAGCCGGCGAAGACCACCTCGATGGCGAGCATCACCCTGGACAACTCACCGCCGGAGGCACCCCGCTGCAACGGCAACGACGGCGCGCCCGGGTGAGCCAGCAACCGCAACTCCACCTCGTCACCACCGTCCGCGGTGACACCCACCTCGACGCCGTTTACCGACAGCGTCGGCTCGGCGCGACCAGCCGGGCGGGGCAGCACCGCCACCTCGATCCGCGCGTGCGGCATGGCCAACCCGGCCAGCTCGACGGTGACCTGGTCGGCGAACCGGATCGCCGCCTCCTGCCGGGACGCGGACACCCGCCCGGCCAGGTCGGCCACCTCCCCGGCGAGCCGCTGGCCGTCCCGCTCCAACTCGTCGAGCAGATCATCGGAGGTGTCCAGGTCGGACAGTCGGGTGCGCGCCCGATCGGCCCAGGCGATCACCCCGTCGACGTCGTCGGCGTACTTGCGGGTCAGCGCCCGCAGCGCCGCCCGCCGCTCGTAGACGTGCTGCAACCGGGCCGGGTCCGCGTCGAGCGTCGCCAGGTACGCCGACAGCTCCGCCGACACGTCGGTGACCAGCGTGGCCGCCTCCTCCAGGCGGGCCGCCAGCTCACCCAGCGCCGGGTCGGTGCCGGACTGCGCCTCCAACGTCCGTCGGGCGGTGCCGAGCAGCACCGTCGCGTCGGGTGCCTCGTCGGCGGCCTCCGCACCGCCCGCCACGCACTGCTGGGCGATCTGCGCGGCGGTCCGCAGCCCCTCGGCGTGCTCCAGCCGCTGCGCCTCGGTCTTCAGCTCGTCATCCTCACCCGGTTGCGGGTCGACCCGGGTGATCTCGTCGAGGCCGAGCCGCAACAGGTCGGCCTCCTGGTTGCGTTCGCGGGCGTTGCGCCGCCGGTCGGCCAGGTCGTCGACCACCCGCCGCCACCCGGTGTACGCCTCGCGCAGCGCGTCGAGCAGCTTCTCGTGCGCGGGACCGGCGAAGCGGTCCAGCGCGGCGCGTTGCTCGGCCGGGCGCAGCAGCCGCAGCTGGTCGGACTGGCCGTGCACGGCCACGGCCTGCTCGCCGACCTCACCGAGCATCGACACCGGCATGCTCCGGCCGCCGACGTGGGCGCGGGAGCGCCCCTCCACCGTCACCGTGCGGCTCAGCAGCACCGAGCCGTCCTCGTCGGGCTCGCCACCGGCCTCGGTGATCCGCGCGTGCACGGCGTCGGCGACCCGCCCGTTCAGGCGCAACCGCCCCTCGACCACCGCCCGGCCGGGTTGGGCGCGGACCCGCCCGGCGTCGGCCCGACCTCCGAAGAGCAGGCCGAGGCCGGTCACCACCATCGTCTTGCCCGCACCGGTCTCGCCGGTGATGACGTTCATCCCGCCGGTCAACGGCAGCGTGGTGTCGTCGATGACGCCCAGTCCGGTGATGCGCAGCTCTTCCAGCACAGCCACCGACAGTAGACGCGAGGCCCGACAGTTGACCAGCCGACGGGCCCGGGTACGGCCGACACCCGGCCGCCGTACAGTTCTGCCCCGTGCTGGATGTGATCGGCCTGACCACGGCTGAGGAGGAGCTTTACCGCTGCCTGCTCCAGCTCACCACGGCCCGCATCGACGAGTTGGTCCGCCGGCTGAACCGACCCCGCGACCAGGTCGCCGCCCAGGTCGAGGCGCTGCGTGCCAAGGGCCTGGTGCAGCCCACCGACAACGACCCGGACGCGCCGCTGCGCCCGACCGCCCCGGACGTCGCCCTCGGCGGGACGCTCCTGCGCCGCCAGGAGGACCTGGAGGCGGCCCGCCGGCGGGTCACCCAACTGGCCGAGGAGTACCGGTCCGGGCTGCGACGGCACCACGTCGACCACCTCGTCGAGGTGATCGCCGGCGCCCGGGTGCTCCGGGACCGTCTGCGCGATCTGCAGAATGCGGCACGCACCGAGGTGCTCTGGTTCTGCCGCGCCAATCCCCTGGCCATGGCCGGGCCGGAGAACGTCGAGGAGTTCGACGCGCTGGCCCGTGGGGTCAGCTACCGGGCCATCTACGAGCGTGACCTGCTGCTGGAACCGGGCGCGTTGGCCGACCTGGCCAAGGGCGTCGCCGCCGGGGAGCAGGCCCGGGTCCTGGACCGGCTGCCGGTCCGACTGGCCATCGTGGACGCCCGCATCGCCATCTGCCCGCTGGTGCCGGATCGGGACGGCGGTGAACCGAGCGCCGCCGTGATCGGCCGCAGTCAACTGCTCGACGCGCTGCTCGCCCTCTTCGAGAGCCACTGGCGGGTGGCCACCCGGTTGCGGCTCGACGATCCCCTCGCCGTCCCGACAACCGACGGCCGGCGCCCGGCTCCGACGGATCAACAAGGCGACGGTTACCAGCCCGACGCCGACGAGGCGCGGCTGCTGTCGCTGTTCGTGGCCGGCGTACCGGACAAGTCCATCGCCTCTCAGCTCGGGGTGAGCCGGCGGACCGTGCAGCGGCGGATCGCCGACCTGATGGCCGCCGCCGGTGTGGACACCCGGCCCGGGCTGGCGTTCCAGGTCGCCCGACGCGGCTGGCTCTGACGCGGCAGGGTCCGCCGTCGACCGACGGCGGACCCCACCCGGGCGGGCGGAACGACTCAGCCGCCCCGCCCTTCCCAGGTCAGCGCAGCCCGTACGCCTGGAGCACCGTCTGCTCGACGGTGTTCCCGGCCCGGTCGGCGGCGCGCACCCGCAGCGACACCGTTCCGCGCCCGGCCGGCACGGTCGCGGTGTACCGGGTACCCGACCCCTTGGTCGTCGCGTTGCGCCAGGTGACGCCCCCGTCGAAGGAGACCTGCACGCGGACGCTGGTGCCGGTCGGCGCGGGCACCCCGGCGGGCTGACGCAGGGTTAGCCCCAGCTGGTGCGGCCGGTCGCCGCGTACCGTGCCGAGCAGGTCGGCCGGCACCCGGTAGTCCACCTGCAACAGCGACAACGGCGCGGCGGCGTCGCCCGTCGGGCGAGCCGAGGTGAACTCCCAGGCGGTGTCGGTCCGGGTGGCGTAGCGCCACTCAGCCGAGGACCGCTTCGTGGTCAGGTCCAGCCGGTAGCGGGCCCGCCCCGCGGTGGTGGGCACCGGCGCCCATCCGCCGGACAGATCGGCGAGCTGCTGCCCGTCCCGGCTGACCCGGGCCTCGACCGTGTCCGACTCCTCACTGTTTCCGGCCAGGCTGTAGTGCCCCTCGGCATCGACGAACTCCGGCACCCGCAGGTTGAGCGTGTCCCCGGTACGCGTGGGCACCGGCACCGTGCCTCCAGCCGGCACTGCCGGTCGGATCACCGGGGCGTGCCAGGTCTCGCTCACCCGGTCGGCACCGGAGTACCGCCGGGGCTGCTCGGCCAGGCCACCGGTCAACCGCCCGTCGCTCATGAACGTGATCTTGTGCATGACCTGGTGCTGCCACCAGGAGTCACCGGCGCTGACGAACTCCTGCCGGGTGGTGCCGGCACGCACCAGCCGCTGGTTGTCGTTCCAGGAGGTCTCCTGCCACGGACGCCAACCGAACCGCTGCTCGCTGGCCCAGTCGCCACCGACGCCCCCGTAACGGGCGGTCACCTCGGCGGTGTTCTGCGCGGTGACCCGGTACGTGATCCGCTCCGGGACCCGCCCCTTCGAGACCTGCCACACGTCGTACAGGTAGGGGCTCTCCACGGTCAGCGTCAGGTCCAGCGTGGCACGGCCCTTCCGGGCCGCCGCTATCACCTTCTGCCCGTCGTCGTACGCCATCGCCAGCGCCGGGATGGGCAGCCGGTCGCCCAACGGGGTCCAGGACGTCCACGCGCTCTGGTCGGCCGGCCGGACGATGAGCGCCACCTTCGCACCGGCGGCGGCGGCCGCGGCGATCTGGTCCTCCTCCGAGGCGTCCGGGCTGGTGGTGAGCAGCGCCGCGGCGCCACGGACCCGGGCCAGCTCGGCGGCGGTGCCGGTGCCCGCCCAGACCAGCGGCAGCTTGCGCCGGTCGGTCGGCGCGGGCGAGTAACCCATCAGGTTGATGTCCAGCGGACCGGACACGCCGCTGATCGTCGCGTCCACCATCGGCGCGACAAGTTGCCAGCGCGACGAGAACTCGAATTCGCCAGTGCCCACCGGGCGGGTCGGGGTGACGTTGACCTGTTGGACGGTGCTGAACGTCATCACCCCGTGGTCGACCTGCCGGCCGTTGCCGAAGACCCGGTGCTCGTAGAAGCTGATCGTCGACCGCTGCTCGGCGGGCTTCGGCGTCTCGATCCGCACCGGGGTGCCCTTGCGCGGATCGAGCACCACTGTGAGGTCCCGGTCGACAAGCAGCTCCGGGTCGGTGACCAGGGTGACCTGCTCGTCCAGCGGGGCACCGTGCTCGATCAGCGCCTCGACCAGGTACGGGCCCTCCTCGACCTGGATGTGCACCTCGCCGCCGACCCAGCCGAGCCAGTCGGATTCGGGCTGCTCGCCGAAGAGGGTGAGCACCGACGCGAGACCCGGCTGGCCCCGCATGTCCAACGCCCGCACGGTCACGGTGTGCAGCGGGCCGCTGAGGGTGAGCGCGACAGCGGTGCGCACCGCGACGCCGTCCGCGCCGGTGGCCACCAGCCAACCGCTGTGCAGACCCCGGTCCAGCTTCGCCGGGTCGGCGCGCAGCGGCACGGCGACGCTGCCGCCGGCCGGCACTGTCACCTCGGTGCCGTCGAGGGCGACCCCGTCGGTCTCGGCCGCGCGGGTGTCCAGGTTGCGCAGCTCCAGGGCCAACCGCAGGGTCTGCGACGCCGTGGTGCCGTTGGTGTACGTCACGGCCCGCTCGACCGTCGCACCACCGGTGCTGAGCCGACCGAAGTCGGCGGTGCCCGACGCGTACACCCGCTGGCCGAGCGCCCGGGCCACGTCGACCCGTCCGGCGCCCTGCTCGAAGACGGTGAGCGCCGGGTTCGCCTTCGTGGTGCTGACCAGCGCGTCCTTGAGTTTCGCGGCGGGCCAGTCCGGGTGTTCCTGGGCGAGGATCGCCGCCGCTCCGGCCACGTGCGGAGTGGCCATCGAGGTGCCGGACGCGGTCGTGTACGCGTCGCCCACCGGCGTACCCATTGTCGTGCCGGCGGCCCGCGCGGCGACGATGCCGACGCCCGGCGCGGTGATCTCGGGCTTGAGGCCGTTGTCACCGAGGCGCGGACCACGGCTGGAGAACTCCGCCAGGTTGTCGTCGCGATCCACCGCGCCGACGGTGAGCGCCGCGGCGGCCGCGCCGGGGGCCCCGACGGTACGCGCCGCGCCCTCGTTGCCGGCGGCGACCACGAACAGCGCGCCGGTCTCGGCGGTCAGGTCGTTGACGGCCTGGCTCATCGGGTCGGTGCCGTCGGTCGCGGAGCCGCCGAGGCTCATGCTGACCACCTTCGCGCCGGAGTGGGCGGCCCACTCCATGCCCGCGATGATGGACGAATCGTAGCCGGAGCCGCCGTCGTCGAGGACCTTGCCGATCAGCAGCTGCGCTCCCGGGGCGACCCCCTTGCGCAGCCCGCTGGACGCCGCGCCGCTGCCGGCGATGGTGGAGGCCACGTGGGTGCCGTGGCCGTGCCCGTCGCGGGCGCTGCCGCTCGCGGAGAAGTCGCGCGCCTCGGCGATCCGACCGGCCAGGTCGGGGTGGGTGGTGTCGACGCCGGTGTCGAGCACCGCCACCTTCACGCCGGTGCCGTCGCGGCCGGCCGCCCAGGCGGTCGGGGCGCCGATCTGCGGCACGCTGTGCTCCAGCGTCGGGTGGACCTTCCCGTCCAGCCAGATCCGGGCGATGCCACCGCCCAGCCGGGGCGCGGCGGTCGTGGTCCGGGTGGTCGGCGGGCCGGCGAGCGTGCTCCACAGGCCGCCGAGGTCACCCTTGCCGATCCGCAGGGCCGCGCCGTTGATGCTCTCCAGGGGGCGGGCGTCGGTGGCGTCGGCGAGCGGCCGGACCCGTCCGGCGGCCGGCTCCTGGTAGCGCACGATCAGCGGCAGGTTGCCCCGTGCGGCGTCGCCGTAGCCGGCGGCGGCCAACTCCTGCACGTCGAACAGGTCGGGATCGAGCACCCCCGCGGACAGGTACGGCATGACGTCGCTGGGCAGCACCCGCAGCCCGCCGTCGACCTGCACCGTCTGGAAGGTGATCCGGTTCCGGCCGGGGCCGGGGCGGACGCTGGCGGTGACCCGGCCGGGTGCCGCCTGCAGCAGGTCGACCTGGTCGCCGGTGATCAGGGTGAGACGAACGGGCGCGGCGCCCGAGGTGGGCGTGTCCGAGTTCGGGCCGGTGGGCCGGACGGGCGGGTCGGCGGACGCCGGTGCGGCGAGGCCGACCACCAACGCGCCGACCGCGCCGACGGCGAGCCAGCGTGGGGACCAGTGCATGCGATGTGCTCCTCTACTCCTCCAGGCCCGCCATCCGTGGATGAGGGCCGATCGGAGTCTGCGACGGAGCCTGTCACCAGGTCACTAGTCGCCAGCCGCCGCAGCGGCGACATGTCGTCAGGTGGACAACTGCCGTCCACCGACGGTGTACGCCGCGGTCACCGGCGGCTGCCGCGCCACCCGTGCACGGGAAGGCCGAACTTGGCGACCAGCCGGTCGGTGAACGGACGGGCCCGCAGCCGCACGATGCGCACCGGCAGGGCACCCCGACGCACCGTCACCCGGGCACCGGGTGGGAGGTCGTAGACGCGCCGCCCGTCGCAGGACAACACGGCGAGGGTGGTGAACGGGTCGACGGTGATCACGAAGGTGGACGTCGGGGCGGTGACCAACGGGCGGCTGAACAACGCGTGTGCGCTGATCGGCACCAGGAGCAGGGCCTCCACCTCCGGCCAGACCACCGGGCCGCCACCGGAGAACGCGTACGCGGTGGAGCCGGTGGGGGTGGCGCAGACGACACCGTCGCAGCCGTAGCGCGACAGGGGCCGCCCGTCCACGTCGACGAGCAGTTCGAGCATCTGCGCCCGCTCGCCCTTCTCGACGCTGATCTCGTTGAGCGCCCAGGACTCGATGGTCGGCCCACCGTCGAACTCGGCGGTCACGTCCAGGGTGAGCCGCTCGTGGACGGTGTAGTTGCGGTCGACGACGTCCCGGACCGCGCTGTCGAGGTCGTCGATCTCGGCTTCGGCCAGGAAACCCACCTTGCCGAGGTTGATGCCGAGCAGCGGCGCCTTCGCCGGCCGGGACAGTTCGGCGGCGCGCAGGAAGGTGCCGTCCCCACCGAGCGCGAAGACGATCTCGGCGCCCTCGGCGGCCTGCGGACCGGCGACCGGCACCACGCCGGGCAGGTCGAGGTCGTCGGCTTCGTCGGCGACCACCCGTACCTCGAAACCCGCGGCGATCAGGTCGGCGGCGACCGACCGGGCGTGCTCGGTGCTGCGTCGTCGGCCGGTGTGGGTCACCAGCAGCGCGGTCCGGCTCATCGGGCCGCCCGCCCGTCCGCGACAGGGCGGCGTCGCGCCACAGTCGCCCCGCTACCACCGCGTGTCGTCGCGGTGCCCTCGCTGCGCGCGTTCACCCTGCGATCTCCTCCGCCGCCACGTCCGGCACGTCGCCGGCCGTCGGGCCGTCCGGCCCGGCCGCCACCACCGCCCGCACCCGCTGCGGGTCGGCCGGTGGTGCGCCCCGGCGCAACCATACGAAGAACTCCACGTTGCCGCTCGGCCCGGGTAGCGGGCTGGCGGCCACGTCGGCCAGCCCGAGGCCGAGCCGCGCGGCGGCCGCCGCCACGTCCAGCACCGCTTCGGCGCGCAGCTCCGGATCGCGGACCACGCCACCGGCGCCGACCCGGTCCTTGCCGACCTCGAACTGCGGCTTCACCATCAACGCCAGGTCACCCTCGTCCCGGGTGCAGCCGGCCAACGCCGGCAGCACCAGCCGCAGCGAGATGAACGACAGGTCGGCCACCGTGAGGTCGACCGGCCCGCCGATCGCGTCCGGATCGAGGGTACGGACATTGGTGCGCTCCAGGACGCGGACCCGCTCATCCGTGCGCAGTGACCAGGCGAGCTGCCCGTAGCCGACGTCCACGGCCACCACCTCGGCGGCGTCGGCGCGCAGCAGCACGTCCGTGAAGCCACCGGTCGACGCGCCGGCGTCCAGGCAGCGCCGGCCGGCGACGCGCAGCCCACCGGCCCCGAACGCGGCCAGCGCGCCCGCGAGCTTGTGCCCGCCTCGGGAGACGTACTCCTCGATCGGGTCCTCGCCGGTCACCAGCAGCGGATCGGCGGGGTCGACCATCGCGGCGGCCTTGTGCGCGACGACCCCACGCAGCTGGACACGGCCGGCCTCGACCAACGCGGCGGCCTGCTCCCGGGAGCGGGCCAGACTGCGGCGGACGAGTTCGGCGTCCAGCCGGTTGCGACGTGCCATGGGTGGTTCTCCGGTCTGCTCAGGCCTGGTCGTCCCGCTCAGGTCTGGTCGATGCTGGCGAGGGTTTCGCGCAACGTCTCGTAGGCCGCCTCGTACTGTGCGATCTGATCGGCCGGGGCCAGCGTCGCCGCGTTGGCCATGGCCTGCACCGCGGCGTCCACCGCCGGATGCCGCGCCGCGTCGTCTCCGACGTCGGGCAGCGGCCCGGGACGGGCGACGACCGGCGGGCCGGGGCGGGCTGCTTCGCCAGCTGGTGAGCCGGGACGGACCGCTCCGCCAGCTGGTGAGCCGGGTCGGGCCGCTCCGCCAACTGGAGGGCCGGGCCGGGCTGGGAACGCCGCGTGGGGCGGAGGGCCGGGCCGGGCTGGGAACGACCCGCCGGCCGGTGGACCGGGCTGGCTCATTCGGCGTCGTCCGGAGGCTGCTTGCGGACCGCCTTCTTGGCCGGCATGTCCGCGGGAGTGGGGGCCTCGTCGACGGTGCTGATCGTCGTTGGCGGCCTCTTGGCGATGGCCTTCTTGGCGATGGCCTTCTTCGCCACGGCCTTCTTCGCGACTGCCTTCTTGGCCACCGGGGCACCCGCCGAGGAGTCGGAGGGCACGAGACCGGTGCCGGGCTGCGCGGCCAGCGTGGGGCCGGCTTGCGCCGTGGCGCCGGCGGTGGCGGCCTCGGTGACGGTCGGCGCGGCGGCGGCGGTCGGCGCGGCGGCGGCGGTCGGCGCGGCGGCCGGTGGGTTTATCTGCTCCACGCCGCGCGCCTCGCGTAGCTGCCGTTCCAGGTCGTGCACCCGTCGGGTCAGCTCGGCCACCTCGTCGGCGGTGGCCAGCCCGACCGCGCCGAGGGCCCGGTCGACCTCGAAACGGACCAGCTTGGTCAGCGCCTCCCGGTTGGCGGCGCCGGTGGTGACCAGTTCCTCGCCGAGGGCCTGGAGCTGGGCCGCGGTAGCGCCGCCGGAGCCGACGAGACGACGTGCCACGTCCTGGGCCTTCTTCCGGGGCGCCTCCGCAAGGCCCATGGCCAGCTCGAGGTAGGCGCGCCACGCGTCCTGCATGCCTGAGTCCTTCCACGGGGCGGCGGGGTGTGCAGGTGTCACGCTACCGGGCACCCCTGACTGTGCCGTGCGGTACGGTGCCGAGGACGGCGTGGCGATCAACGAGGGGGAGATGTGGCCAGCGTGGACGAGTGCCGGCAGGCTTTGCACGACCTGGCCGCCCGGCTGGATCGTAACGCCGAGACGGTGCGCGAACGGATCGATCTGGACCGGACACTGGCCTGCCGGATCACCGATCTGGACACCGCCTTCCACGGCCGGATCACGGGCGGTCGACTTGTCGAGTTGACCGACGGCGACGACCCCAAGGCCAAGATCGCGCTGAGCACGTCCAGCGATGACCTGCTCGCCCTGGTCCGCGGCGACCTGGACATCACCAGCGCGGTGACCTCCCGCCGGGTGTCGATCAAGGCCAACCCGTTCGATCTGCTGAAGCTGCGCAAACTGCTCTAACGAATCCGCTCACCTGACCCAGGTCAGGCAGCGGCGGTCAGACCGAAGCTCTCCACCGCGTGCGTCGCGTCCGGGCCGATCGGGCGGATCTTTGGCAGCGCCGGCTCCGGCGCCGACCAGGCCACCGCGCAGAGCGCCGCCAGCGCGTCCAGTTGCCGCCCCGAGCCGGCCAGCTCCAGGGTGCCGTCGCGGTCGGTCACGGACCAGCCGCCGGCGTCCGCCGAACCCGGGACCCGCACGGCGGCAGCCGGGTCGAAGAGCCCCGCCAGGTCCCTCGCCACGTACGTGGGACGCCGCTGCGGAGCAGCGGCCAGCAGATCCGGTACGCCGTTGACGCCGGTGAGCACGAGCAGGCTGTCCAGCCCGGCACGGCGGGCACCCTCGATGTCGGTGTCCAACCGGTCACCCACCACCAGGCTCCGGCCACCTCCCGCGCGCCGAGCGGCGGTCTCGAACAGCGCTGACTCCGGCTTGCCGACCACCACGTCCGGGTCCCGCTCCAGCGCCGTCCGCAGCACCGCGACCAGCGACCCGTTGCCCGGCAACGGTCCTCGCCCACTGGGCAACGTCCGGTCGGTGTTGGTGGCGATCCAGAGCGCACCAGAGCGCACCGCGATCGACGCTTCGGCCAGTTCGGCCCAGCCGACCTGCGGGCCGTACCCCTGCACCACCGCGGCCGGATTCTCGTCGGCCTTGCTGACCGGGGTCAGGCCGACCGCGCGCAGCTCCGCACGCAAGGCCTCCGCCCCGACCACCAGCACCGGCGCGCCGGCGGGCAGCCGATCCCGCAACAGCTCGGCCGACGCTGCCGCGGAGGTGAGCACCTCCTCCGGCCGGGCCGGCACACCCATCCCCGTCAGCAGGTCGGCGACCTCGCTGGACCGGCGGGACGCGTTGTTGGTGGCGTACGCCACCGCCCGTCCCTCATCGTGCAGGCGGGCCACCGCCTCGACGGCACCGGGGATCGGCCGGTCGATCAGGTAGATCACCCCGTCCAGGTCGAAAACGACAAGGGTGTACCCGTCGACCAGCCGCTCCCCCGCGCCCGCGTTCACCGCTGCGTCGGCTCCGACTCGTCGCCCCGGGCCGGGGCGGTTTCGTCGGCGTTCACCGTGTCGCCGGACGTCGCACCGCCGTCGACAGCGGTGTCCGCGTCGGCGTTGGCGGCCTCGTCCGGGTGACGGTCCTCGTCCTCGACCTCGTCCTCGTCGACGGAGTTCTCGTCGTCAGGACTGCCGACAGCACCGTCCTGCTCGTCGTCGTCGAAGTCCTCGTCCTCGTCGTCGTCGTCGTCCTCGTCGTCGTCCTCGTCGAAGTCCTCTTCGTCGTCGTCGCGGTCGTCGTCGTCGCGGTCGTCGTCTTCGTCGTCGCGGTCGTCGTCGTTCTCGCCGGTCAGGTCGGCGTCCGGTTGGGCCGGAACCGCTCCGGGAGCGCCCGGGCCTGCGGCGATCTCCTCGGCGGCCTCGTCCTCGTCGTCGCCCTCGATGACGACGCCGTCGAGTTCCAGCAGCCGCTCGGCGGCGTCCGTCTCGCCCTCGGTGTCCACGTCAGCGGCCCGGGAGAACCACTCGCGGGCTTCCTCACGTCGGCCCACGGCGAGCAGCGCGTCGGCGTAGGCGTACCGCAGCCGAGCCGTCCACGGCACCGTGGCCTCGCTGGTGAGGTCCGGGACCTGGAGCATCGCGACGGCGGCGTCCTTCTGTCCGAGGTCACCCCGGGCACCCGCGGCGACGATGAGCAGCTCGATCGCGACGGCCTGGTCCAACTTCTCCCGGTCAGCGCCGCGGAACAGGTCGATGGCCCGCTCCGGCCGGCCGAGCGCCCGTTCGCAGTCCGCGAGCACGGCCAGGTGACTCTGCAGACCACTCATCCGGTGGTACGTGCGCAGCTCGGCGATCGCCGACTGCCACTCCCCCGCGTGGTACGCGGCCAGGCCGACCGCCTCACGGACAGCGGAGATGCGCGACGCGAGCCGCCGGGCGGCCAGCGCGTGCGCCAACGCCTCGGCCGGGTCCTCGTCGATCAGCTGACCCGTCGCCACCAAGTGCCGGGCCACCGTCTCGGCCACCGGCTTGTTCAGCGAGAGCAGCTCAGCGCGAACGTCCTTGTCGAGGTCGGTCGCGACGATGTCGTCCGGCAGGGCCGGGGCAGAGCTACGCCCACCGTCGAACGAGTCGGAGCCGCCAGCACGGTCGTCGCGGCGGAACTCGCCCTCGCGACGAGGCCGATCCTCGGCCCGGGAAGCACCCGCCCGGTCGCCACCGCGGAAACCACCCTCACGGGGAGCACCGCGGAAACCGCCTTCGCGAGACGCGCCGCCTTCCCGACGGTCACCGCCGCGGAAGCCGCCCTCACGATCGCCACCCCGGAAGCCGCCCTCACGACGGTCGCCGCCGCGGAAGCCGCCCTCACGAGGCGCGCCGCCGTCACGCGGCCCGCTCGGCCGGGAACCGGCCCGGTCACCGCCCCGGAAGCCACCCTCACGCGGGGCGCTGGAACGGGCGCCGTCCCGGAAGCCACCCTCACGCGGGGCGCTAGAACGGGCGCCGTCCCGGTCGCCGCCCCGGAAGCCGCCTTCACGACGGTCGCCGCCGCGGAAGCCACCCTCACGGTCACCGCCACGGAAGCCACCCTCACGCGGGCCGCCCGAGCGCGAACCATCGCGGTCGCCGCCACGGAAGCCACCCTCACGACGGTCACCGCCCCGGAAACCACCCTCACGGTCACCGCCACGGAAGCCGCCTTCACGAGGCGCGCCGCCGTCACGCGGCCCGCTCGGCCGGGAGCCGTCCCGGTCGCCACCACGGAAACCGCCTTCACGACGGTCACCACCCCGGAAACCACCCTCGCGGTCACCGCCACGGAAACCACCCTCACGCGGGCCGCTGGAACGGGAGCCGTCCCGGTCGCCGCCACGGAAACCGCCCTCACGGCGGTCACCACCGCGGAAACCGCCCTCGCGGTCACCGCCACGGAAACCACCCTCACGGGAGGGGCCGCCACCCTGATAGCCACCCTCACGGCGGTCGCCACCACGGAAACCGCCCTCGCGGTCACCGCCACGGAAGCCACCTTCACGACGGTCGCCGCCGCGGAAGCCACCCTCACGGGGGGCGCTGGAACGCGAACCGTCCCGGTCGCCACCACGGTAACCACCCTCACGCGGGGCGCTGGAACGCGAACCGTCCCGGTCACCACCACGGTAACCACCCTCACGCGGGGCGCTGGAACGCGAACCGTCCCGGTCACCACCACGGTAACCACCCTCACGCGGGGCGCTGGAACGCGAACCGTCCCGGTCACCACCACGGAAGCCACCCTCACGCGGGGCGCTGGAACGCGAACCGTCCCGGTCACCACCGCGGAAGCCACCCTCACGCGGGGCGCTGGAACGCGAACCGTCCCGGTCACCACCACGGAAGCCACCTTCACGACGGTCACCGCCGCGGAAGCCACCCTCACGGGGAGCGCTGGAACGCGAACTGTCCCGGTCGCCACCACGGTAACCACCCTCACGGGGGGCGCTGGAACGCGAACCGTCCCGGTCGCCGCCGCGGAAGCCACCCTCACGGGGGGCGCTGGAACGCGAACCGTCCCGGTCACCACCACGGTAACCACCCTCACGCGGAGCGCTGGAACGCGAACCGTCCCGGTCACCACCCCGGTAACCACCCTCACGCGGGGCGCTGGAACGCGAACCGTCCCGGTCACCACCCCGGTAACCACCCTCACGGGGAGCGCTGGAACGCGAGCTGTCCCGGTCGCCGCCACGGGAACCAGAGTCGCGGCCGCCGGCGTAGCCGCCTCGCGCGCCGCCACCGCTGTCGCGGTCTCCCCGGTACGGGGGCCGGTCTCGGTCATCGCGGCGCGGGCCGCGGTCGCGTCCGCCCGCACCGTCAGTACGGTCTTCGTAGCGACGGGGACGGTCTCCGCCCTGCGGTCCTGAACTCACAGGTACATCCTTCCTGATTGCGCCACCAATGGCGCTACGCAGTCGAGGGCCGACCCGGATGGGGCGGCCCTCGACTGGAAGATTGTCCGGCGGCGTCCTACTCTCCCACACCCTCACGAGTGCAGTACCATCG
>NZ_JBEXHQ010000021.1:0-115074 GCF_040607915.1 Micromonospora sp. NPDC005215
GACCACAACGTCACCCCCTTCATGGTCATCCAAGCCGCCCTCGCGACACTGCTCACCCGCCTCGGCGCCGGCACCGACATCCCCATCGGCACGCCGATCGCCGGACGCACCGACGACGGGCTGACGTCTCTCATCGGGTTCTTCGTCAACACCCTCGTGCTCCGCACCACCACCCACGGCAACCCGACCTTCGCCCAACTCCTGCGTCGCGTCCGCGACACCAACCTCACCGCCTACGCCCACCAAGATTTGCCCTTCGAACGACTCGTCGAACACCTCAACCCCACCCGCAGCCTCGCCCACCACCCCCTCTTCCAGGTCGTCCTCAGCCTGACGACGAACGAGGTCCCAGCGGTGCCGCCACGGCTGCCGGGCGGCCTCACCATGAACCGGATCGACCCGGGCGGCGCGGTGGCCAAGACGGATCTGGGCTTCGCCCTCACCGAACGCCGAGGGCCGAACGGCGCTCCCCTCGGCCTGGCCGGTGTCCTGGACTACCGGACCGACCTGTTCGACCGGGAGACCCCACAATCCATCGTGGACCGGCTGGTTCGCGTGCTCGAGGCCGTCACCGCCGACCCGCGCCGGACGCTCGGCACTGTCTCCATCCTCGACGCCACCGAGCGCGACAGGCTCGTTGCCGAGTCCTGGCGGGCGACGCGGACGGCACCACCGGAGACACTGCACCGGTTGTTCGAGGAGCAGGTCGCCCTGCGCCCCGACGCGCCGGCCGTCACCGACGGGTTCAGCACGCTCGACTACGCCGCGCTCGACGAGCGGGCGGATCGGCTCGCGCGCCAGCTGGCCGCCCGGGGCGTCGGGCCGGGCAGCCTCGTCGGGGTGGCGCTGCCCCGCTCGATCGACCTGGTCGTCACGATTCTCGCCACGTCAAAGGCCGGGGCCGCCTACCTGCCGCTCGACCCGGAACAGCCGGTCGAGCGCCTCGCCGGAATCCTGGCCGACGCCCGGCCGGCCCTCGTCGTCACAAGCGTGGCGTACGCCGACGGGCTGCCGGACGACGGCCTTGACCGCCTGGTCGTCGACGCCGCCGAACCGCTCCCGGAGTCCGCCGGAGTCCCGCTGCCGAGCGTTGACGTGCGGGACGCGGCATATGTCATCTACACGTCCGGCACGACCGGCCGGCCCAAGGGTGTGGTCGTCACCCATGTCGGTCTCCGCGGCCTCGCCGCGATCCACCTTCGGCACTGCGGGGTACGCCCCGGTAGCCGGGTGCTGCACCACCTCTCCCCCAGCTTCGACGGCTCGATCTGGGAGATCACCATGGGCGTGCTCACCGGATCGTGCCTCGTGATCGCGCCGCCGGGGCTGATGCCCGGCCCGGACCTCTCCGCCTTCCTCGCCCGGCACCGCGTCACCCATGCGGCAGTGCCGCCGGCGATGCTGGCGCTGATGCCGACGGACGGCGTGCCCGCCGGCACCACAGTGGTGATCGCGGCCGAGGCGTGCCCGCCGGAGCTGGTCGAACAGTGGTCGCGGAATCGACTGCTGGTCAATTCGTACGGGCCGACCGAGGCCACGGTCTGTGCCACGATGAGCGATCCGCTCTCGGGGCGCGCCGTGCCGCCCATCGGTCGTCCGGTCGACGGTGTCGGCGTGCGGGTCCTGGACGCGTGGCTCTCCCCGGTACCGCCCGGTGTGGCCGGGGAGCTCTACGTCACCGGGGACGGGCTGGCGCGGGGTTACCACGAGCGGCGTGCGTTGACCGCCGAACGATTCGTCGCCGACCCGTACGGGCAGCCGGGCGACCGGATGTACCGGACGGGCGACCTCGCCCGCTGGAACCGCGACGGTCAGCTGGAGTACCTCGGTCGCACCGACCATCAGGTCAAGATCCGGGGGCAGCGTGTCGAGCTGGGCGAGCTCGAGAACGCGCTGACCCGGCATCGCGCTGTCGCGCAGTCGTGCGTCCTGCTACGGGTGGATCGTCCTGGCGACCAACGCCTCGTCGGCTACTACGTGGCCCGGGAGGGCGACGACGATCCCGGCCCGTCCGAACTGCGGCGGCACCTCGCCGGTCTGGTCCCCGGATACATGGTGCCGAGTGCCCTCGTCCGGCTCGACAGCCTGCCCCTCAACCGGAACGGCAAGATCGATCGTGGTGCGCTGCCCGAGCCCGTGCACGAGGCCGGCCTCGGCCGTGCCCCGCGGACCAGGACCGAGGAGGAGCTCTGCCAGCTCTACGGCGAACTCCTCGGCGTGCCGC
This sequence comes from Micromonospora sp. NPDC005215, assembly GCF_040607915.1. NCBI lineage: Bacteria > Bacillati > Actinomycetota > Actinomycetes > Micromonosporales > Micromonosporaceae > Micromonospora > Micromonospora sp. NPDC005215. The sequence goes on from NZ_JBEXHQ010000021.1 coordinate 2,225, forward strand.
GGGTCAGCATCGACGACAGTTTCTTCGACCTCGGTGGCCACTCTCTGCTCGCCACCCGGCTGACCGCCTCGATCCGGGCCACGCTCGGCCTGACCGCGTCGGTGCGCGACGTCTTCGCCGCGCCGACGATCGCCGAACTCGCCACCCGGCTTGGCGGCGCCGCGCCGGACGTCGAATCACCGTTGCTGACGCCGCTGCGGGCCCGTGGATCCCGACCGCCGTTGTTCTGCCTGCCGCCGGGCTCGGGCATGAGCTGGTGCTACTCCAGACTCGTCGGCCACCTCCCGGCCGACCTGCCGGTGTTCGGGTTGCAGGCGCGAGGGCTGCACGACGATCGGGCGCTGCCCGGGTCGGTCGAGGAGATGGCCGGCGAGTACGTGGAGGCGATCCGGTCGGCGGTGCAGCCCAGTGGGCCGTACCGACTCCTCGGTTGGTCGGCGGGTGGCGTCCTCGCGTTCGCGATGGCCACCCAGTTGCAGGCGCTGGGCGAGAAGGTGGACCTGCTGGTCTTCCTGGACGCCTATCCGCGTACGGCCAGTGACCGGGCCCAGCAGCAACCTCCCGTCCACGAGGTGTTCGCACAGAACCTCCGGGACGCCGGTTTCCCGATCGAGGCCGACGACCTGGCGGACGAGCGCTTCCCGGTGGCCCGCTACCGGGAGTTCCTGCGCAGCCAGGAGGACCCGATGGCGGAGCTGGACGACCGTACGTTGCTCGCGGCGAAGCGGATCTTCGCGAACAACGCGTCACTGCTGCGGGACTTCGTTCCCGGCCGATTCGACGGCGACGTGGTAGTGGTCTCCGCGCTGCGCGGCCGCAACGCCGCGGATGACCGGGCCGAGGCCTGGCGACCGCACGTCACCGGCCGCATCGAGGTCGTCGAGGTGGACACCGACCACCTCGGACTCATCGGGGCCGAGCAGGCCCTGAGGCGGATCGGAGGTGCCGTGGCCGACCGTCTCTGAACCCTTCGTACCACCGAGGCAGCACCGAACCGGAACCGAGAAAGAGGTAGCAGCGTGACCAACCCGTTCGAAGACCCCGAGGGCACCTACCACGTCCTGATCAACGACGAGGGCCAGTACTCGCTGTGGCCGTCGTTCGTCGAGGTCCCCGCCGGCTGGTCCGTCGCGCTCCGCGAGACGGACCGCCAGTCGTGCCTGGACCACATCGACGAGAACTGGACCGACATGCGTCCCAAGAGCCTGATCCGGGCGATGGAGGGCGCCACCGTTGACGGCGCGGGGCGCGAGGAGTAGCGGATGACCTTCGTCGCGGTCAACGGTGTCCGGCTCAGCTACAACGAGACCGGCACCGGCGAACCCGTGCTCCTGATCATGGGTAGCGGCGCGAGCGGCCGGGCGTGGCACCTGCACCAGGTGCCCGCCCTGGTCGCGGCCGGTTTCCGCGTGATCACCTTCGACAACCGAGGCATCCCGCCGAGCGAATCCGGCAACGGGCCGTTCACCATCCTCGACCTGGTCGAGGACACCGCCGGCCTGATCGAGGCGCTCCGGCTGGGCCCCTGCCGCGTCGTGGGCACCTCGATGGGCGCGCAGGTGGCGCAGGAGCTGGCGGTCGCCCGCCCCGACCTGGTCACCCATCTCGTCCTGATGGCGACGCGGGGTCGCACCGACAGGTTCCGGGCGGCCCTGCGCCGCGCCGAGGCCGAACTGTACGACTCGGAGGCGAAGGTGCCCGCGACGTACACCGCCATGGTCCAGGCCCTGCAGAACCTGTCGCCGGCGACCCAGGCCAACGATCAGGCGATGGCTGACTGGCTCGAGCTTTTCGAACTCACCGCGCCATCCGGGCCGGGGTACCGGGCGCAACTGGAGGCCGACGCCATTCCCGAACGGCTGGCCGCCTACCGGGCCATCACCGCGCCGTGCCGGGTCGTCGCCTTCGCCGACGACGTAATATCTCCGCCCCATCTGGGCCGCGAGGTGGCCGACGCGATTCCGGGAGCCGATTTCGTTCTCGTTCCGCGGTGCGGCCACTACGGATATCTCGAAGACCCGGAAAGGGTCAACGAAAGCATCATCGAGTTGATCAGCCGTTGAATCCAGGATGCGGCGCGGTCGACGTGCCGCCGCGAGGAGTGTAAATGTTCCGGGAAATGCTGAAGTCCAAAATTCATCGCGCCACGGTCACCCAGGCGGACCTGCACTACGTCGGTTCGATAACTCTCGACCGCACCCTCATGGAACTCGCGGACCTGCTCCCCGGCGAGAAGGTGGACGTGGTGAACATCGACAACGGGGCGCGATTCTCGACGTACGTCATCGAAGGGCCGGCGGACAGCGGAGTCGTGGGCATCAACGGCGCGGCGGCCCGGCTGGTGAGCCCGGGCGACCTGGTCATCGTGATCTCGTATCTGTCCGTCGCGAACGAGGACGCGGCGAAGGTGCAGCCGGCGATCGTCTTCGTCGACGAGGCGAACCGGGCGGTGCACACCGGCACCGATCCGGCCGCCGCACTGGCCGGATCGGGCCTACGACGCGGCGACGACATCGCTGCCGCCGGCCGGCGTTGAGTCGGGGCGACGCGATGGACTTCAGCCTGTTGTACTTCGCCAACCGTGAGGTCACCGACGCGCCGAAGGAGTACGACCTGCTGTTCGACGCGGCAGCCTTCGCCGACGTCAACGACTTCACAGCGGTCTGGCTGCCGGAGCGGCACTTCCACCCGTTCGGCGGCGCGTACCCCAATCCGGCGCTGGCCGCCGCGGCGCTGGCCCGGGTGACGGAGCGGCTCCGGTTGCGGGCCGGCAGCGTCGTCTTGCCGTTGCACGACCCGCTGACCGTCGTCGAGGACTGGTCGTTCGTCGACAACCTGTCGCGGGGGCGGGTCGATCTGGCGATCGCCACCGGCTGGAATGCGAACGACTTCGTCCTCCAGCCCGACCGCTACCCGGACCGGCGGCAGCACACGCTGGATGCCGTCGGTGTCCTGCGTGACCTGTGGGCGGGCAAGTCCACCACGCGCCGCAACGGCCTGGGCGCCGAGGTCGAGGTGACCACGTTCCCCAGGCCCGTGCAGGCGGATCCTGGTCTGTGGCTGACCTGTTCGTCCAATCCGTCCGGCTTCGTGGAGGCCGGCGAGCTGGGGATGAACGTGTTGACCGCGCTGCTCTTCCAGAGCGTCGACGACCTGCGCACCCGGGTGCTCACCTATCGGGAGGCACGCGAGCGCCACGGGCTGGACCCGGCGACCGGGCGGGTGACACTGATGGTGCACACGTTCGTCGGTCCTACCGACGAGGCGGTGCGGGAAGCGACCCGCGAGCCCTTCCTGCGATACCTGGAATCGTCTGTCGACCTGTGGAAGAACCACTGGACGGACCTCGCCGGCCGGCTCGGTGGGACGAAGCTGCTGGAGTACGCGTTCGAACGGTACTTCCGCACCTCGGCGCTCCTGGGCTCGGTGGAGAAGTGCACAGCGTTCGTACGTGACCTGGCCGGCGCCGGCGTCGACGAGGTGGCCTGTCTGATCGACTTCGGCGCACCGGCACAGGCCACGCTCGACGCGTTGCCGTACCTGAACCAGGTGCGGCTCGCTGTGCGGGGCGACGCCTGACGGCATCGACGTCCTCCTGCGGTCCCCTCGACGTGGCCGCGGGAGGCGACGTCGTCGATCTGCACGGACAGTGCGCTCAGGAGGGTTTCCAGGTCCTGCTGGTCGCCGGCCCGGATCCGGCGGTGGGTTCCACCGTCGGGTCCGGGCCGGACAGCAGCGCGGCGTCGTCGTAGCGACGCTGCATCCAGGACAGCGCCGCCAGCAATCCGTCGGAGGTCATCCGGCGGTCGACCGCGCCCGTCGCCGGCAGCGCCATCCGTCCCGTGGCGGTCCATCGCAGGAGACCGTCGGTGTCGACAACCGCGGCGCTGCGACCGGCATTGTCCTCGTGCAGGCAGTAGGGCACGTCGAGGGCGCCGGTGCGAAACGCCCGCACCAGCGCCTCGCCCACGTCGTCGTGCAGCGCCAGGACGCTCTCCACCAGCGCGGTGGTCTCCGCCAGGATCCCGGTGTCTGCCGGGACGGATGCCGGGACGGATGCCGCCGCCGCCGCGTGCCGATGGGCCCAGAGCAGGGAGTCCACGTTCTCTTCGATGGTCGGGATCCGGTACGCCTCGGCCGGCGTCTTCACGATGAGACGGTGTGCGCCCCCGAAGACCGCCAGTTGGGCACTGTCCGCGATGAGCCGCAGCGCCCCGGCGGTCGTGCTGGGAAAGACGCCCATGTACGTGTAGAGCACGATGTGCCAGTCGGCCGGGCCGAAGAACCGGTGGGCCAGCACGGCCAGTGCGCGAAGCGCCTCCAGATCCTGCAGCGGGTTCGTCTGCTGCGCGTAACTGAGCGAGATGGTGGGCACCCCCCGACTCCGGAAGAACAGGCCCTCCAGAAGCGAGACCGCCAGCAGGAGGCTGGGCGGACAGAGCTGGCCGAGCATGCAGCCACCGAAACTCTCCAGATGGCAGTGCACGCCGTCGGCGGAGCGCTCGGCGAGCAGGTCGCAGGTGCGACGCCAGGCGTCGACCGAGGCGGCCAGCGGCACCCGCCCGTACGGCAGGCAGTAGGAGACCGGGCCACCTTCGGTACTTGTCAGCCCGGCGTCGAGCGCGGTGGCCACGATGTCGTACGGCGCGGCCGAGCCGTGCCGCACCTGCACCGGCAGGCCCGCCGCGACCAGGTCGGCCGTCATCGCCGCGGTGGTCACGGCGCCGTGGGAGACGATCGGAAACCCGTTGATCCGCCGGCCCTCACGCAGGGCGGCCCGCGCCGCGTCGTGGTCGCCGACCCGCGTGTAGCTGTCGACGGTCAGCGTGCCCACGGTGGGGAGTGGCAGGCTAGCGACGGCCCGCAGACCGGCGCGCATGGTGGTCGTGTCCGAGAAGCCCATCCGGGGCTGCACGACCAGGCCGCCTCGCGCGCGCACCTCCCGAACCAACCGGGCGAGCGGGTTCTCCCGGTCGGGCGGAACCGTCATTCCGCCGCCGCGACGCGGTCCGACGACGCGTTCTGCGGCATCCGGCGCAGGAAGGTGAGGAACGGCGTGACGTCGCTGCCCTCGTACACTCCCTGGAACCCGGCGGCGAGCAGGCGGTCGCGTTCGGCGGGGGTGAGCCGGCCCTGCACGCCCAGCTTGCCGCCGATCACCGCCGGCAGTCGACGCAACGCCGGGTCCTCTCGCAGCGCCCGCACCATGCGTGCGCCGTCGCGGGCGCCATGGCCGTTGACGGTGCTCAGCACGACCGCGACGGGCCCATGACGGCGGCACTCCCGCCGCAGCAGGTCGTCAGGGACGCAGGGACCGAGGTTGACGACAGCGAAGCCGGCCTCTTCGAGCAGGAGTTGGAGGTACACGAGATTCCACGTGTGCGCGTCGGAGGAGACGCTGGACAACACGATGGTGCCGCGGTGCCGGCCCGGCGCGTCGACCTCCGGGCCGGACTCGGTGGGGATGACAGCTACCCGATGTGCGTGCACACACGTCCCCTCAACGGAGTCCGGCCACGGTGGGGCGATCGTCGGTCAGTACAGCGTGCTCGCCGGCTGGCGGCCCTCCTTGACCGCCTTCGCGTCAGCGAGCTGTTCCTCGGTGAGCGCCGGCGATCCGAACAGTCGCACCGCCTGGTAGTAGATCCAGGCGAGGCCGTTGCAGGCGTCGTGGGTGGCGCCCAGCGGGTAGGTGTCGCAGGCCCGTTGCAGGTCGGCGTAGAGCGCGCTGTCCAGGCGGGACTTGTTCGCGCTGAAGGTGCCGAGCGCCCGGTAGTTGCGGTAGCCGAAGTCGTGGCGGGCGCAGGAGGTCTGGAACGGGAAGCCGAGCGGGTTGTCCGGCGACGTCGTGCAGTAGTCAGTGGACCAGTCGAACGCGTAGGCGGCCCAGGCAGCCTTGTTGTTGTTGGCCGCGAGCCAGGCGTTGTAGCTGGTCACGCTGGTCTGGGTCCAGCTGGCCAGCACCGCTGGCTTGTCCGCGGGGGCGGCGTGCGCCGACGAGACCGGACCGACGACGACGGCGACCGCGGTGGCGGCGGCGAGCAGGAGAGAGCTGATTCTGGATCGCATGCCTGGCAGACCTCCGGACGGGGTTGCGGAGAGAGTGCGTGCCGGTGGGCTCGATGCGCTCGCTCCGCCCGGGTGGATGGTGCCAGCCTCGCCCGCCGGGCTATCGGCGACGTATCGGAATCATATCCATCGTCATTGATTCGCCGTCGATAGCCCGTCGATACTCGCGCTGGCTACGGTGGACGCCCCGACGAGAGGATCCTGATGTCTGTGCAGGACACCAGCGACGAGGCTCTGCTCGCGGTCGTCCGCGAGTTGGTGCCTGCCTTCTGCTCCAAGCAGACCATCCGCAGCCGCACGTCGTTCGTCCTCTGCGGCAGCGTGGACGGCACTGCGGCGGTGGCCAAGGTACGTCTGCCGGACTGGCGGCAGCACTGCCTGCGTGAGATCGAGGTCTATCGGCACTTCGCCGAGCGACCGGCACCGGTACGAACTCCGGCGCTGATCGCCGCGGACCCGGGCCGCGGGGTGTTGGTGGTGGAGCAGGTGCCGGCGAGCCCCCTGGACGGCGAGCGGCACCCGACCACGCCCCTCGCCGAGGACGACCTCACCGATCTGCTGGCGGCGCTGCGGCGCATCGCCACCTGGTCGCCGCCGGAGGGCACCGGCTGGTCGGTCGACTATCGGCCGTTGATCGCGCTGGCCCAGGAGCGGCAGATGCTCGACGATCACGACCGGGCCGCGATGGAACGCCTCGTCGAGCGGGCCGGGCCGGGTCGCGAGTTCGGCCACGGTGATCCGGCCCTGGCCAATGTGCTGCGGGCGGACGGCGAACTGTGGTTCATCGACTGGGCGTGCGCCGACGTGTTCCTGCCCGGTTTCGACCTGGCACAGCTGTGGGTGCTGCTCGGACGGGTCACCGGCGGCCGGGAGGCGATCGACCGGGTGATCGCGGCCGGTGGTACGGAACTCGCGCTCGGGTTCGTGGTGAACCTGACGCTGCTGATGGCGCGTGAGATCCGCGGGGTGAGTCGACGCGTCGATCGGTACCCGGACGACGCGGACGCCCGCGAGCGTCTCGTGTCACTACGCGGCGCGTGGAGCGGCGTCCTGGAGCGGATGCGCCAGGACGCCGCCTGAGCCGGACCGCACGGGGGGTGGACGGTCCGGCCGACTATGGCGCGGCGATGGCGCCCAGGACGTTGATCCGGGCGGCGCGCAGCGCGGGGAGGACCGCCGCGAACACACCGACGACGCCGGCTCCGGCGAAGTAGATCGCCATCTGCCCCCACGGCACGACGAGTTTGTTGATGCCCTGCTCCCCGAGGCCCTGCACGGCGGCGGCGCCGAGTCCGCCTCCGACGACAACACCGAGCAGTGCGCCGAAGAGCGAGATGATCACCGCTTCCACCATGATCATCTTGATCGTCTGTGTCCGGTTCAGGCCGACCGCCCGCAGCAGGCCGATCTCCCTCACCCGCTCGATGACCGACAGGGCGAGCGTGTTCACCACGCCCAGGATCGCGATGAAGATGGCGAGACCGAGCAACACCTGGATCATCAGCCGGATCTGGTCGAGCGAGTCGGTCTGCTGGTCGGCGAAGCTGGACAGGTCCACCACCGAGACCTCCGGATCGTCGGCGAGAAGCGCCTCGATCCGCGGCTTGACCTGATCGACAGGCACCTCGTCGGCGAGCTGCACGTACCCGAGAGAGATCGAAGGGCTGCTGAGATACTGCGCGGCGTCCGGTGGCAGGGCCATCCCACCGGGGAGGTCGGACTCCGGGTAGACGCCGGTGACCGTGTAGGTCCGCTGCTGCCCCTTGGCGAACTGGATGGCCACCGGGCTGCCCAGCGACAGCCCCATGTCGGTGGCGTGATCCTGGTCGATGACGATGTCGCCCGGCCCGAGCGTCCGCGGATCGCCCTGCACCGGGCGCAGGGAGAAGACCTCGGTCAGCGAACCCAGGTCGTTGACGACTGTCACGTACCGCTGATCGCCGTTGACGACTGCCTGGTCGCGGTAGACCGCGGCCGCCGCGCTCACTCCGGACAGCTTCGCCACCTCGTCGAACACCTCGGGACGTACGCCCGGCTGCTGCAGCCCGGTCTGTTCGCCACGCACCACCAGGTCGGCGCGCAGTGACCCGGATGCCAGGCCACGGATGCTCTCCGACGCCGAGCCGAGGACCACGCTGACCGCGGTGATCAGAGCAATGCCCACCATGAGCGCGGCCGATGTGATCGCGGTGCGGCGCGGGTTCCGGCCGGCGTTGAGCCGGCCCAACCTGCCGGGGATGCTGCCGACGAACGCCCGTCCGAGCAGGGCCACCGCGGGCCGGCTGAGCACTGGCGTGAGCAGCGAGACCCCGATGAACGAGGCGAGCACCCCGAAGAGCACGGCCACCATCGCGCCGGGCACCACGGCGGTGAGGCCCAGGACCAGCAGCACCGCACCGACACCGGTGATCACGGCGCCGACCGTCGCCAGCCGGGTGAGCGGCCGGTCCGGACCGGCGGAGTCCCGCATCGCGGCGATCGGCGGTACGCGGGAGGCGCGCAGCGCCGGCACGACCGCGGCGATCACCGTCACCACGACGCCGACTCCGAAGGCCGCGGCGACCGCCACCGGCGGCACACTCAACCCGGCCAGGGTGAGACCGCCGCTGTACCGGCTCACCAGATACGCGAGCCCGGCGCCGGCACCGACCCCGGCGGCCAGGCCCAGCACCGCGGCAATCAGACCGATGACAGTCGCCTCCCCCAGCACCGACAACATCACCTGCCGACGGCTGGCGCCGATCGAGCGCAGCAGAGCCATCTCCCGGGTGCGTTGGGCGGCGATGATCGAGAACGTGTTGAGGATCAGGAAGATGCCGACGAACAGCGCGACCGCGGCGAAGCCGAGCAGGATCTGACTGAAGAACGCCAACCCGTCGCGGAAGCCAGCGGCAGCTTCGTCGGCGAGCTCCGCGCCGGTCTTGGCCTCGTACCCGCCGCCGATCGCCTGACGCACCCGGTCCCGCAGCTCGGCCGGCTCGACCCCGTCCGCGGCCCGGACGTTCAGGCTGCTGAAGACGCCGGCGCTGCCGAGCATGAGGCGCTGCGCGACCGGCTCGGTGAAGGCGACGGACATGGTGCCACCGAGGGTGTCCCGATCGCCGCTGTAGCCGAAGACGCCGACCAACTTGAAGGAGCGGCGCGGCTCCAGGGTCAGCACGTCGATCGAGTCGCCCACCGCGAAGTCGCCGACGTCGGCGAGCGAGGCGTTGATGGCGACCTCGTCCGGCGCGCTGGGGCCTCGGCCCTCCCGCAACCGGATCAGCGCGCTCTCCCCGGTCCAGCTCTCGCCGACCCGCGGGGCCCCGACCGACGGGATGACCTTGCCGTCGCCACCGACGACCCGGACGCCGTCGACCGAGACGACGCCGGTCACCTGCGCGACGCCGGACACCGCCGCGACAGTGTCGATGAGCGACGCCGGCACGCTCGTCGGTGCTCCACCACCGTCGACCTCGGAGACCTCCACCTTCGCCGCGCCGGTCACGCCCACGTCGGTGTCCGAGTACACCGAGGAGAACATCGAGTCGAAGGAGCGGCCCAGCGTGTCGGTGAGAACCAGCGCTCCGGAGACGAAGGTGACCCCGAGGATGACCGCCATCGCAGACATGGCCAGCCGCAGCTTTCGGCTCAGCAGGCTCTTCAGGGTGGCCCGAAACATCAGTCGACTACCGCCGTCCGGTCGAGGTGTCATCGATGTGCGTCCCGGTGGGGTCCGGCGCGCCTCCAACCTATCCGCGCACCGCGAATCCCACGTCGACACTGCGGAGGATGTCGAACGTCCCGAAAGTGGGTCGCGGCATCAGGGGCAACCCTGACGCCGAAGCGACGGGCTCCGGCAGCACGGCCGGCGGCGGCGACACCGCTGGGGTGACGCCGGGCGGCGGGGTGGGGTCGCCGGGCTCGGCGGGACACGGCACCCGCGGGCGTACCGCCCGGCCGACGCGACCATGGCTCTCCCCGACGCAGTCCAGGGTGGACCGGCGCGCTGCCGCGCGCCCGACCGGTCCGGCCGTCCCGTGTCCGCGCCACCTGGGATGTCGGCCTCCCCCAGATGGTGTGCACAAACCCCCGCCATTCATCCGAGCGTCACGTGGGAGCAGGGCATATGCAAACTTCACGATGATTCAGGTGAACGTCCTGTGAACAGGATCGAAACGAAGGTCGAGTACGGCCGTCAATTTGGTGTATAGTCGCTCTGCCGGGGGGGCCGGACGTAGTCGCTGGCTTTTTTGCTTTTTCGCATCGCTCACATACTGATTTATACGCATGGCACTCGATGCCGCCCTGCGACCGTCCGGACTGCCTCCGCAACAACGGGGGAGGCACACATGCGGGGTTCACGCACGGGCATTTTGGACTTTCGAATGCTCTCGCCGCTCGAGGTCTATGCGGGTAGTAGACGCTTACCAATCGGTGGACCACGCCAACGGGCCATTCTGTCAATTCTACTCATTAACCGCAACCAGATCTCATCCGTCGAAGAGATCATCGACAAGGTGTGGCACGGCGCGCCACCGAGCACCGGGCGCACACAGGTCGCGATCTGCGTCGCCGCGCTGCGCAAGACCTTCCGGACGGCCGGCTGCGACGAAGACGTGATCGTCACCGTCGCGCCGGGCTACATGCTGTCCACCCGCGGCCACCGGGTGGACGCGGAGGACTTCCTCGAGCGGGTGGCGGAGGCGGAGTCCCTCGACCGGGAGGGCCAACCGGAGCGAGCCGCGCAGATCTTCGAGGGCGCGCTGCAACTGTGGCGCGGTACGCCACTCGGCGGCATCAACGTGCGGATGGTGGAGGACGCCGCCGTCCGGTTGATCGAGATGCAGATGAGCGCCGTCGAGAAGTACATGGCGCTACGCCTGCAACTGGGCGACTACCAGGCGCTCATCGGCGACCTCACCGCGCTGGTGCAGGCGCATCCCTTGCGCGACCGTCTCCGCAGCCTGTTGATGATGGCCCAGTACCGGGCCGGGCGACGTGCCGACGCGCTCGGGACGTATCACGACGGTCGGCGGCACTCGATCGAGGAACTCGGCCTCGACATGGTCGCACCGCTGCAGTCGCTGCACGAGGCGATCCTGCGCGAGGACGAGATCGCGCTCAACGATGCCGGCTGGTCGCCTCGACGGGCGGCGGCGGTCGTGCCGGCTCAGCTGCCGTCCAACGTGTTCGCGTTCTCCGGGCGACTCGACGAACTGCGGACGCTGAACAGGGTGCTCGACCAGCCGCCACGGGGCAACCATCCGGTACGCGTCAGCTTCATCACGGGCAGCCCGGGCATCGGAAAGACCAGCCTCGCCATCCACTGGGCCCACCAGCGAGCGGAGGAGTTTCCCGACGGCCACCTCTTCGCCGACCTGGGGGCGTATGGCTACGCGCGGGCGCCGGAGTCGCCCGAGTCGGTCCTGCGCCGCTTCCTCACCGCGCTGGGCCACCGCCCGGAGCAGATCCCCACCGGCCTCGCCGAAGCCACGGCGCTGTACCGCACCACCCTGGAGGGCCGCCGCGCCCTGATCGTCCTCGACGACGTGCACAGCTTCGGGCAGATCCGGCCGCTGCTGCCCGGCAACGGGCAGTGCCACGTGCTGGTCACCAGCCGCAACCAGCTCGAGGGCCTGCTGGACAACTACGACGCGCTCCGGCTGCAACTCGGCATCCTGCCGGTGAGCGCATCGACGGCCATCCTGCGGGATGTGGTCGGCCGGGAACGAATCACGTCGAATCCACAGGCCGCGCGGCGGCTCAGCGAACTCTGCGGCAACCTACCGATAGCGGTGCGGGTCGCCGCCGCCCGGCTCCTCGGCAAACCGCACTGGCGGGTCTCCGACCTGGTCGCCCGCCTGGAGGACCGGGACCGGCGGTTGGACGAGCTCAGCCACGGTGAGTACGACATCCGGCTGCGTTTCGAGACGAGCTGGCGGCAGTTGGATCCGCCGGTGGCGACCGCCTACAGCCGCCTGGCCCTGCTCGACGAGCCGCACTTCGACGCGTGGTGTGCGGCGAAGGCGACGGAACTGCGCGTGGTCGAGGCACAGGATCTACTGGAACGTCTCGTCGACCTGCAACTGCTCGACGTGGTGGGACGCGGCGAGGCTGGTCGGTTCGCGTACGGGTTCCAGGATCTCCTGCTGTTGTACGCCCGGGAGCGCGTGAACCGTGGGACCACCGTCGCGACCAGTTGCGCCTGAGCCCTCGCAACCGGGGGCGCTCCGGTACATCGCTTGCGTGATATGCGGTCGATAACCGTCCTGGCTAGCTTCGGGAGAGCATCGACCGCCGCTCGTCGGCGTCACCCGCGGTCGACCGTCGGCGCCGTCTTGTGGACGCCGACCGCCCTGGCCCCCGTGCTCATCAGTGAGGAGACCGCGCCGTGTCCATGTTGGTCGAGACCGATTCGATGGCGTCCGCGACAGCTGGCGAGGCGTTCCTCGCCGATGGGGAGGAGCGTCTGGTGATCGCGGAGGTCGCCGGCCGGCTGATGGCCTCCGGATCACAACAGATCGACGACCCCGAGTGGGTGGCGTTGGCCCGCGGCGCCTGGGAGGAGCTGCCGGACCGCCTGCGCGGCTCCATCCGCCGCTTCCGTCGCGACTCCGGGCCGTACGGCTCACTGCTCGTGAGCGGCCTGCCCGTCGGCGAGGAGGACCTGCCCCCCACCCCCACCATCGCCGGTTCCGTGCAGCGCACGGCCACGGTCCCGGCCTCGGTGCTGGCGATGGTCGCGTGCGGCCTCGGCGACCCGACCGCCTTCCGCGCGGAGAAGACGGGCGCCCTCGTCCAGGACGTCGTTCCGGTGCCCGGGATGGAGGCCTTTCAGGGCAACGCCGGCTCGGTCCGGTTGTCCTTCCACACCGAGAACGCCTTCCACGAGCACCGTCCGGACTTCGTGATGCTGCTCTGCCTGCGGGCGGACCCGGATCGGGTGGCCGGGTTGCGGCTGGCCTGCGTCCGCGCCTGTCTCCCCCGGTTGTCGGAGGCGGCCCGCGAGGCGCTGTTCAGCCAGTCGTTCGTCACCGCCGCGCCTCCCTCGTTCGGCGCTGGCGGCGCGAACACCACCCACGCCGTGCTGCGTGGGCCGGCCGGCGACCCGGACATGTGCGTCGACCTGGCGGCGACGTCGGCCACCACGGCGGCAGGTCGGCAGGCGCTGCTCGAACTGCAGCGGGTGTTCGAGGCGACCGCCCAGACGATCAGGTTGGTCCCGGGCGACCTGGCGATCGTCGACAACCGTGTGACGGTGCACGGCCGGGACGCGTTCACGCCCCGCTACGACGGCCGGGACCGGTGGTTGCAGCGCACCTTCGTGAGCGCCGATCTGCGCCGTTCACGCGACTTCCGGCCCGACGACAGCTACGTGCTGGACCGCTGAGTCACGGCTCGGCGCCACCCGGTCCGCCGCGACGAGCGCCGCGTACCAGCCGCCTCGGAGGAGCAGCTCGTCGTGGCCGCCGCTCTCGACGATCCGGCCCCGCTCCAGCACGACGATGCGGTCCGCGTGGCGCACTGTGGACAGCCGGTGGGCGACCATGATGGTCGTCCGCTCCGCGCTCAGGTGGTCGAGGGCAGCCTGCACCGCCTGTTCGGTCGCCGTGTCCAGGGCACTTGTCGCCTCGTCCAGGATCAGCACCGGCGCGTTGCGCAGCATGGTGCGGGCGATGGCGATGCGCTGCTTCTCGCCGCCGGAGAACCGGTATCCCCGCTCCCCCACCACCGTGTCGTAGCCGTCCGGAAGGGAGGCGATCAGGTCGTGGATTCGGGCCGCCCGCGCCGCCGCCACCAGGTCCTCGTCCGAGGCGTCCGGTCGGGAGAATCGCAGGTTCTCGGCGATCGAGGCGTTCAGGAGGTACGTCTCCTGCGACACGATGCCGACGATGCGTGCCAGCGACTCGAAGCTGAGGTCCCGGATGTCGACTCCGTCGATTGTCACCCGGCCCTGGTCGGGGTCGTAGAGGCGGGCCAGCAGGTAGGTCATTGTCGTCTTGCCGGAACCGGTCGCGCCGACGATCGCCAGCGTGCTTCCCGCCGGGACCTCCAGGGTGACGTCCTGCAGGATCGGCTCGCCGGGCTGGTACGCGAACGCGATGTTCTCGTACCGCACGGTCCCCTGGACCTGGCCGATCGTCACCGGATCCGCGCGCTCGACCACGTCGATCGGAAGGTCGAGGTACTCGAAGACGCGAGCGAAGAGGGCGAGCGACGTCTGGATCTGCACCCCGATCCGCATCAGCGCGTTGAGCGGACCGAACATCGCCGTCTGCAGCGTGGTGAACGCGATCAGGGTGCCCACGGAGATGCCGCTCCCGCCGCCGGTGAGCGCCAGCCCACCGACCAGGTAGGTGACGGCCGGCACGGCGGCGAACGCGATCGAGATCGTGGACTGCCGCCACCGGCCGGTCATCTCGACGCGCACCTCGAGCTCGACGAGGTGGTCGGAGGCGCGGGTGAACTGGTCCACCAGCGCGCCGGATCGACCCATGCCCCGACCCAGAAGGATCCCGCTGACCGACAGCGACTCCTGGACCTGGGAGTTCATCGCGGCGATCTGGCGCTGGCGGCGGGTGGCGATGCGGCGGCGTGCCGCACCGACCCGCCGACTGATGGCCACGGCGACCGGCACCAGGACGAACGACAGGAGCGCCAGCCGCCAGTCCATCGCGAGCATCGCCACGGCACTGGCCAGCACGACCGTCAGATTGGTGGCGAGCGCCGTGCCGGCGCTGGTGACGATCGCCTGCATGTCGCCGATGTCGCTGGCGATGCGCGACTGCACCTCCCCGGTCCGGGTGCGGGTGAAGAAGGCGAGCGACATGCGCTGCAGATGGCTGTAGACGGCGACCCGCAGGTCGCGCATGATGCGCTGCCCGATCAGGGTGGAGATCAGTGTCTGCACGACCCCGAGCAGCGCGAGAGCAGCCGCGCTGGCCAGCATCCCGAGCGCCAGCAGCGCCAGCAGGACCCGGTCACCGCTGGGGATGGCGTCGTCGATGATGCCCCGCAGGAGGAACGGCGCGGCCAACCCGACCAGGGCGGAGATGCCGATCAGGACAGCGAGCATGGCCAGCCGCGCCCGGTAGGGGCGGAACAGGCGCAGGAGGCGCCGCGGGTCGACGGGTGGGGCGTCGGCCGCCCGGTCCGGCACGAGAGACATCGCCACGCTCCTATCAGACAGAAGCTGAGTATGCCTCATTGTGTGTCTCATCAACAATAGGTCGGATCATGTTGGCCGTCGCTATGCTGACCCGATGGAGTCACTCCCCGGTGAACTCGCCGAACTGGTGCGTCAGCTGAGCAAACACATCCGCCGCAGTGCCCGCGACCGGCTGGCACCGCTGCGTCTGACACCGGAGCAGGGGCGTGCGCTGACCGTGCTGGCACACGCCGGACGCCCCCTGCGCATGGTCGAGCTGGCCGGTCACCTGCAGGTGGTGCCGCGCACGGTCACCGACCTGGTGGACCAACTGGAGGCCACCGGCCTGGTCATCCGTCGGGCGGACCCGGACAGTCGCCGGTCGGTGCTGGTCGCCATGACCGCTCGCGGAACGTCCACCATCGAGGAACTGGCAACGGCACGCCGACGGGCCGCCGAAGAACTCTTCGGCGGCCTCGGCGACGACGATCAGAAGCTGCTGCGGGAACTGCTCCGGGCCGCCCTGCCTACCGGCGCCGCGGTGGTACCCACGGTCAGGCCCGACCAGCTTGTCGACGGCGCATGACCGCCCAGGCGACCTCCATCAGCAGGCCGGCGACGACCGCGATCGCGGCACCGGCCAGTGGCGCCTCGGCGCCGATCAGCCGCAGTTGGAAGAACGTCTGCAGGAACGGCACCACCAACACCGTCACGAACGACAGACCCATGCCCAGCACCAGCAGGATCCGCCACCACGTATATGGGCGGGCGATGATGGCCAGCGCCCACAGCGCGACGAGGAACAGGGTCACTGTGGCGACCGAGGTCTCCGCGGGCAGGTCGTCCCCGTAGTACGACCGCGCGAACGCGTACGACGTGATCGTGGCGGTGGCCGCCAGGACCCCACCCGGGATCGCGAAGCGCAGCACCCGACCGACGAAATCCGGCCGGGCCCGCTCCGCGTTGGGCGCCAGTGCCAGTACGAACGCCGGGATGCCGATGGTGAGGGATCCGATCAGCGTCAGGTGCCGGGGCAGGAACGGGTACGGCACCTGCCAGATCACCACGATGATCGCGAGCAGCACCGAGTAGACCGTCTTGGTCAGGAAGAGGTTGGCGACCCGTTCGATGTTGCCGATCACCCGCCTCCCCTCGGCGACCACCGAGGGCAGCGTGGAGAAGTTGTTGTTCAGCAGCACGATCTGGGAGACGCCGCGCGCTGCGGCGCTGCCGGACCCCATGGAGATACCGACGTCGGCGTCCTTCAGCGCCAGCACGTCGTTGACGCCGTCGCCGGTCATGGCCACCGTGTGCCCGCGGGACTGTAGGGCGGCCACCATCGCCCGCTTCTGCTGCGGACCCACCCGACCGAAGACGGAGTGCGCCTCGACCGTGTCCGCCAGCGCCTCGGGATCGGTGGGCAGGTTGCGCGCGTCCACCGCCACGGCCGCGCCGGGCAGACCGACGCTGCGGGCCACCGCACCGACCGAGACGGCGTTGTCGCCCGAGATCACCTTCGCTCCGACGCCCTGGTCGGCGAAGTACCGCAGGGTGTCGGACGCCTCCGGACGGACCCGCTGCTCGAGCACGACGAGGGCGACTGGCGTGGTGGACGCCGGCACCGACGAGGGATCCGCCAGCGCCTCCGCCAGCGGACGCGAGAACTCGGCGAGCAGCAACACCCGCAGACCCTGTCGGCCGAACGCGTCCGCGTCCGCCAACGCCGGGTGCTCGGTGAGCAGCATCTCGGGTGCGCCCAGCAGCCAGGTCGCGGTTCGGCCGGAGGGTTCCACGAGCGTCGCGCCGCTCCACTTGCGCGCCGAGGAGAACCGCGCGGTCTGCTCGACACCCCAGTCCGGTAGACCGGGGTACCGGTCGGCGATGGCCTGCATGCTGGCATTCGGCCGCTCGTCGCTGGCGCCGAGGGCACCCAGCACCGCGTCCACCGGTACGCCGGGCACCAGCGACCGGACCTCCGCGACGTCCATCGTCGCCTCGGTGAGCGTGCCCGTCTTGTCCAGGCACACCACGTCGACCCGGGCCAGACCCTCGATGGCGGGCAGTTCCTGGACCAGGCACTGCCGCTGCCCCAGCCGGATCACCCCGATCGCGAAGGCGACCGAGGTCAGCAGGACCAGACCCTCGGGCACCATCGGTACGAGGCCGGCGACCATCCGGCGCGCCGCCTCGGGCAGGTCGTCGCGGTTGACGAGCAGCTGACTGATGATCAGCGCGATGCCGGCAGGAACGATCGCCCAGGTGACGAACCGCAGGATCCAGTTGATGCCGTTGCGCAGCTCGGAGTTGACAAGTGTGAAGCGCTTGGCCTCCTCGGTGAGCTGAGCCGCGTACGCGTCGCGGCCGACCCGGGTGGCGGTGCAGACGCCGCTGCCGGCCACCACGAAGCTGCCGGAGAGCACGTTGTCACCGACCGCCTTGACGACCGGGTCGGCCTCGCCGGTCAACAGCGACTCGTCGATCTCCAGCCCGTCGACGGCCACGAGCCGGCCGTCCACCACGACCTTGTCGCCGGGGCCCAACTCGATGACGTCGTCCAGCACGAGCTCCGACGACGCCAACTCGACAGTGTCACCACCGCGGCGCACCCGCGGGCGGGCGTCGCCGACGATCGCCAGGCGGTCGAGCGTGCGCTTCGCGCGCACCTCCTGGAGGATACCGATCAGGGTGTTCGCGACGATGACGCCGCCGAAGAGGCCGTCCTGGATCGGCCCCACCACCAGGATGATGGCGAACAGCACACCGATGATGGCGTTGATCCGGGTGAACAGGTTCGCCCGGACGATCTGCCAGACGCTGCGGCTGGTGCTGGACGGCAGGTCGTTGACCTGGCCGGCCGCCACCCGTTCGGCGACCTCGGCCACCGAGAGGCCCGACTGGGCGCGCTCCGCGGTGATCGGCGCGACGGCTGGCGTGGGGGGCGGGTCCGCCTCGTCCGCGACCGGGGTCCGCTCCACGGCACCGACCTTCTCCACGTTGCTGCTCCCCCCGATGATGAGCGAGGACGCGCCCGTACTGCGCGTCGCGCCGACGCTAGCCGGGAGCTGTGGGCAGCCGCCATGCACGAAAGACGCCAGTCAACCCTGACTTCTGTCGGGGTCGCCGGGTGCTTATCGGCCCGCCCCGGGCCGCTTGCCGATGGCGGACCAACCACGGAACAGCCCGGAGCGTCTACCCTTGGCGGCACCGTCAGACGTGTCGCCACGGGGGTTGATCAGCATGCCGGAAGACGAAGAGTGTCGATGACAGTCCGGGTGTTCGTGGTCGACGACCACCCGCTCTTCCGAGTCGGTGTACGGGCCGCACTCGAGGCGTTCGACCTCGACCTCGCGGGAGAGGCGGCGACCGGCGACGAGGCCGTCCGGTTGCTGCGGCAGCTCGACCCGGCCGTCGACGTGGTGCTGATGGACGCGCACCTGCCGGACGGGTCCGGCGTCACGGCCACGCGGATGATCACCTCCGAGGTGACGTTCCCCGAGGGCGCGCCCCGGGTCCTGATGATGTCCACCTCCGACCGGAACGAGTCCGTGGTCGCCGCGCTGCAGGCCGGTGCCCACGGCTACGTCGCCAAGAACACCAGCCTGGAGGAGCTGATCCGCGCGATCCTCACCGTCGCCGACGGCGGCGCCGTCTTCGGGCCGGCCATCGCCGGTCGACTCGGCAGCTACTTCACGGCGGTGCACCAGACGCCCGGCCAGGTGGCCTTCCCCGAGCTGACGAACCGCGAGTTGCAGATCCTCCGTCTGCTCGCCCGCGGCTACGAGAACCGCCGCATCGCCCGGGAGTTGGTGATCGCCGACAAGACGGTGCGCAACTACGTCTCGGCCCTCTTCACCAAGCTGCGGGTCAGCACGCGTGGCGAGGCCATGGTGCGGGCCCGCGACGCGGGTCTCGGCTGACGCCGGCACCGCGGGCCCGCCGGCGATCGGGCGACGTTCAGGCGCGCGCGGCGGTGCCAGGAAGCAGCGCTCCCAGCTCATGCTCGACGTCGTAGCGCCGGATCCAGTCGGCGTCCTCCCCGAGGTACGGCAGGATCTCACCGTCGGTCGTCGCCGTCGGCCGCATCCCCAACGAGCCGCCGCGTCGCGACTCCAACTGGACGCGGGCGGTGTGCGGTCGGCGGATCGCCTCGTAGCGCGCGAGAGCGGTGGCGATCCGGTCGGCGGTGACCGGCCGCCCGGCCGTTTCCTCGGCGAGGCAGTGCGCGACGGCCACCGCGTCCTCGATCGCCTGGCTGGGCTCCTGACCGTGGTACGGCAGCATCGGATGTGCGGCATCGCCGAGCAGGGTGACCCGTCCGCCGCCCCAACTGTCCAGCGGTTCCCGGTCGTGCAGTGCCCACCGCCGCGGCTGGCCCAGGGCATCGACGATCGCACCGACGTCGCGGTGCCACCCGGCGAACGTGTCGGTGATCTCGGGCAGGCCGCCCGTCGCGCTTCCCGATCCGACGTCGGTGTCCGGTACGACCGCCACGACGGTCAGCCGGCGTCCGCCGTCGATCGGGTAGCAGATCAGCCGTGCTGAGGGGCCGACCCAGACGAGGATCCGGTCCCTCGGCAGGTCGACACCGGCGACCAGCCCGCGGTAGGCGGCGTTGCCCGAGTTGACCGGGGGCGTCGGCGGGGACACCGTGCTCCGGACGACGGAGTGCACGCCGTCCGCGCCGACCAGGACGTCGGCGCGGGCGGTCGTCCCGTCGTCGAAGGTCAAGATCAGGACGTCCCCCTCGTCCCGGAGGTCGCACAGCCGGCGCCCGAGGTGGATGCTGCGCCGCGGCACCCGCCGGGCCAACGCGGCGTGCAGGGCGGCGCGGTGGATCGTGTAGTGCGGCGCACCGAACATGTCCTCCCACGCGGCACCCATCGGCTGCTGGGCGAGCGTCCGGCCGTCCCGGTGGTCGCGGGCCTCCAACGCCTCGGGCCGCACGGCCGTCGCGCGCAACGCGTCGGCCATGCCCCAGCGGTGCAGGATCCGACTGGCGTTGGGCCCCAGGTGCAGCCCGAGGCCAACCTCGCGGAGCTCGGCGGCCTGTTCGTAGATGTCGACAGCTATTCCGTGCCGGGACAGAGCGATGCCGGCCGCGAGACCGCCGATCCCGGCGCCGACGACGGCCACCCGGGGCTTCGATCGACTCACCGCCGTGCTCCTCCCCCGGTGGCCGCTCCGGCGGAAGCCGCCACCCGTGGTCCTGGATCGAACGTGGTCGCGGCCATCCGCCTCGACCGTAGGTGACCCGGTGTCCCGGGCACCCGGGACGCGGGTCCTGGCTCTGTCCCACCCGCCTGAACCAGGCGCCGGGAACCGGATCCGCGCTTCGCCGCGGGACGTACGAGCACCTCGCGGCGAGCCTGCTGGAGTGTCCTGGGCCGGCCCGTCGCCATCGCGGCGACGCCCCTACCCGGGAAGAACTGGCGTGGCAGTCGCCGGCAGGAGGGGCTGTCGATCGCCAGGTCGCACGTCCTACCGTTGGGCCCGTCGAGGCCGACGTACCGGGTGGACACCGGCGGGGGCGGTCGGAGCGACAAGAACACGAAGCTCCACCCCACGCTCGATGCCGTGGCTGTTGGGCCAGTCGAGCTGCACGTCCGGGTTGAGAAGCGCCACCTGGCCACTCCACCTCATGGTGTTCGGCGGCAGCAGACATGCCGACAGGTCCGTTCGGGTGTCGTCGGCGAACCGATCAAGTGCCTGCCGCCAGGAGGCTTCCGCCGCCGCGTCGGTGTCCATGACGACCAGGAGCTGATCCGTCCCCCGCCGAGCGTCGTGCCACCAGCGTCGAACCGTGCAGGCGGCGGCCGACCCGGTGCCTCCGCCGCCGCGACCACCGACGTGGGGTCGGTCCTTCGCGCGTCCGGTACGCGGGCGCCGTCCGCTGACCACCACCGCCGGTAGCTGGTCTCGCACACAGGCCAGGAGCCGGTCGTGCACGTCGCTGAACCCCCTGTGGTGGACGCCGTGGTCCGACGAGCGGGATTCCGCCTGCCCGACCAGGCGGAATCCGGACTCACGCAACAGTCGGGCGACCGTCCAGGCCGACGCACGATGGCGACGAGCGTTCAACTCCTCGGCGAGCGCCCTGGTGGAACGGGTCGTCCACTGCAACGGAGGCCGCGCCGCCCCGTGCGGCTCCATCAGATCGAGCAGCGCGGACAGCAGCGTCGGGTCGGTCTCCGTGAGCCTCTTGCGGCCGCCACCGGCACGCCGGACCCGGCCGGCCGCCCGACCGTCGGACGTTCGCAACTCCCGGATGCCCCTGGACACGGTGCTCGGGTGCACTCCCGCAGCCGCAGCGATCCGCCCGACCGCTCCCCGCCCCAGTGAGTCCGCCCGTGCGGCCAGCACCAGCCGTCGCTGCCTTTCGTCGAGATGGGGCTCCAGACGCCGGAACTCCCGAACGAATTCCTCGACGCGGTCAGTCGACAGATCGTCCATGGCGGAAGTATTACGGCGATGGCTATAAGCCTCCTATATCGGGCCGAAGGAGCAGCGACCTCATTCTCGTGCTCCGGGCACCCAGGAGAGCCAGCCACGCTCGGCGGCGCGCACCCCGGCCTGGAATCGGCTGCTCGCCCGCAGACGCTTCATCAGCTCGGCGACGGTCCGGCGGGCGGTCCGGACGGAGACGCCCAGCCTGCGCGCGATCACCTCGTCGGTGTACCCGGCGGCGAGCAGCTCGGTGACCGCGACCTCCTGCCGGGTCCGCCGTTCGTCGGTGGCAACGACAGGCTCGCAGAACGGATGCGCCTGCTGCCAGATGCCGTCGAACAGCGCGCACAGGGCGGCGACGGGACCGGGGCTGTCCAGAACGAACGAGCCCTCCTGCGGTCGCGCTTGATCGGCGTCAATGATCGCCACGCGCTTGTCGAAGATCGTCATGCTTGGCGGCAGGAAGGGAGCGGTGCGTGCCTGCGCGGCGGACGAGACCAACCGGCTCACTGCCGGCGCAGCCGCCTGGTCTTTGCGCACGCTGTCCAGGAAGACGTACCGAACGCTGATCTCGGGCGACAGGACCGCGGTGTCCAGGGTTTCCAGTAGTCGGCCCTCGGGCCTGGGAGTGAGGTCGGGGACGAGCACCGCCACGTTGCGCTCGCAGTCCCGCGACAGTCGTTCACTGTAGGCGTAGACAGCGTCCCTGCTCACCATCGCCCGGACACCGACCTGCTCACCGAGGGCGTGGCGGTCACGATACTTGACCAGCAGGTCGTTGACTGCGGCACGGGCGGCAGCCACCGCTCTCCGCCTTTCCAACAATTCCGCCTCACGCCTGTCGAGAAGCATTCCGAGACTAAGTTCCGGGTGAACTATCCGGTGCCTTCGGTGAGCTTCGAGAGAGGGCCGGACGAGCGACAGTTGATACAGTTCGTCGAGTGCACGATGAATTCGTTGCACCGTCCACGCCAGCTCGTCGGCCAACTGGGACGTGGTTAGTTCCGGATCCGACAGTAGTTTCCGGTAAACGGAATCGGCATCCGTACTCACGCCAAGACCAAGCAAGAGCATGCTTCCCCCATGAGTCCTCGGTCGCATGTACCGAGATCATTCTTCGCTACTCGTGGCGACGTTTCAAGATTGATATACTTCGCAAATCGTTAATGTCCCGTATATCATCTGTTAACACCCATGACCAAAATGGCGCCCATCGCCGGCGCGTCGACTGCCGCCCGAGTCGCCCTATTCACACCAATCCGGCCACATACGAGTAACCGGACGGCAACCCACTGCCACTGCAGGTTCCTGACAGCGGTGGAGGTCGGTCACCCAGCGGGATGTCCCCCAGAATCAGGTGCGTTCGCCATTCCATACGACGTCACGAGGGGGCCCACATTGGAGTTCACACTTCTGGGGCCGGTCGAATCCCGACTGGACCATGCAACCACAATCGCGCTTCCCGGGACGAAGATGAGCACGGTCCTTGCCGCACTCCTATTAGCGGAAGGAGGCGTGGTCCCCGATGAGAAAATTGCCGACCTGTTGTGGAGGTGGTGGCCACCGGACACCAGGACCGCGCAGATATATACGCACATCTCACGTCTGCGGAAAGTCTTCGGGAAGCGGATCGAAATCGTGCGCCATCCGCACGGATACGCCCTTCCACAGGGCGATTGGACAGTGGATCTTCTCCGCTTCAGACAGCTGAACGACAGGGGCCTGGCCGCTCTGGAGAACGAGCGACATGCCGAGGCTGTGAGCCAGTTCCGGGCAGCACTGAGCCTCTGGCGTGGCGAGGCTCTGTCGAACACGACGACCTTCATGCGGGAGCTTGAGGCACCCCGACTCGCGGAATACCGGGTGGCCACCACGGAGAACTACGCAGAGGCCGCCCTGGCACTCGGCGACCACCGCCAGCTCGTGCCCGAGTTGCTCGATCTGGTTGCCCGCTTTCCCATGTACGAAAGACTCCGGGCGCAGCTCATGACCGCTCTGCACCGCAGCGGCCGGCCCGGCGATGCCGTGCAGGTGTATCAGGAGGGCCAACGCATCCTCGCGGAGGAGCTCGGGGTCGATCCTGGCCTGCTGCTGGGACGAACATACCGGGCTCTACTCAACGGTGAATTGGATTCCGACGTCGTCGTCCTGCCGGACTTCCTGCGGGCGAGGCCCAAGCGGCGCGCCGTTGGCAGGGAAGCGGGACGCGCGGCCGAATCAGCTGACGTGCGCTGAAGGATCCGGCCGCGCCACCACCGCCTCGTCAGCTCGCGTCGGACGGTTCCGCCATCGCCACCGCGATACGGCGCGGCCCGGTATACGACTCCCGCGCATGCGCGGTAAGCATGTTGTCGACGATCAGCACGTCGTCGTACCGCCAGTCGAATCGGGTGGCCGCTGCCCGATAGGTCGTCCTCAGGTGGTCCAACACGTCCGACGGGATGCGACCGCCGTCGCCGTAGTACGTGTTCGTCGGCAGATCCTCCTCGGCGAAGAGTTCCCGCATGCCGTCCTGAATCTCCGGTGGGAGCGAGGTGATGTGGAAGAAGGTCGCGTGGTTGAACCAGACCCACTCGTCGGTGACCGGGTGCCGGCGTGCGACGGCCCGCACCGCTCGGGTGCGAAGGCCACCGTCGGGCCGCCACTGCCACTCCAGACCGTGGGAGTCGCAGTACCTCTCGACGTCACGACGATCGTCGGTACCGAACGTCGCGGGCCAGGCGACGCCGAATCGCTCCTGGAAGTTGCGGACCAACTGCCACCCGCGGCGCTCGAACTCCTGCCGTACCGACAGGTCCAGGTTTCGGTACACCTCCCGCACGTCGGCCAGGGGCGTCGCTCCCTGGGTGCGCGGCGGCTGCATGCAGTGGAAGAACAGGAGGCGCGGCCAGGAAACCTGGTAGGAACTCTCGTTGTGCAGCAGAATCTCCTGGTCGGCCGGATAGTCCGTGGAGGTGTAGACCTCGCCCTGGATCGTGCTGCGGGGTGACGACCGTTCCAGGTACGTCAAAGGCGCCGAGCCGGAGAAGGCCCGAACCGCACCATCGAGACCAGCCGCTCCCCCGACCCGGAATCCGCGCAGCAACAGCGCCCCGCCGTCGTGCAACTCCTCACGTAGGGCCGCGCGGTGCTCGCTCAGGTACGTCTGGACGTCGATATCGTTGCTGGGGGCTTCGTGAACGATCGCCAAGGACGTTGCGGTGCTGTCTGCCATCTCGGTGCGACTCCTGTCGTCCAACGCTTCAGTGGATCTCGGGCATCGTGATGAGTCGAGCCTGGGCTTCGACTGTCGTCGCGGAGAACAGTCCACGCAGGGCGAACCGCTCTCCCGTGGCGGCTCGCAGTCGGCTCGCCAACCTGGTCAGTTGCAACGAGTTACCGCCGAGATCGAAGAAATCGTCGAAGGCGCCCACCTTGTCGACCTCGAACAGGGCAGCCCAGGTGTCGGCGACCAGTTGCTCGGCGGCATCGCGCGGCGCGACGAAGCCGGCGCCGGACCGGGGCCGCTCGGGGACGGCCACCAGAGCCGCTCTGTCGATCTTGCCGCTGGGCAGGAGCGGAAACGCGTCCATCATCCGGAAGTGGGACGGCAGGTGGCTCTCCGGAAGCCGCTCCCGTAGGAACGCCCGCAACTCGTCGACGGAGACCGACCCGTCGACGACGACACTCGCCACGAGTCGCTTCTCCGTGGCACTGGGATCGGCGACGGTAACGACTGCGCCGGTGACCGCCCGGTGCTCGGACAACACCGCCTCGATCTCACCCGGCTCCAACCTGACCCCATTGACCTTGAGCTGGTGGTCCAATCGACCCAGATACTCCAGGGTCAGGTCATTGCGCCACCGCGCCGAGTCGCCGGTGCGGTAGAGACGGGAGCCAGGCGGGCCGTACGGATCGGGGACGAAGCGGTCTGCCGTCAGCTCCGGTTGACCCAGATACCCGCGTGCGACACCCACTCCGCCCAGGTGCAGCTCTCCGGGAACTCCGACCGGGACCGGCAGACCGCCCGGGTCGAGAACCAGCGCCCTCATCCCGGGCAATGGCGTGCCGATCGGGACCTGCCCGCGATCCAGGTCCGGGCCGACGACGTGCGCGGTGGCGTTGATGGTGCACTCGGTCGGCCCGTACTCGTTCCACACGGTGACGGGTCGGCCGATGCGGGCGCGCACCTGCGCCACCAGCTCGCCGGACAACACCTCACCCCCGGACAACAACACCCGCAGAGCCGTGCAGCCCGCCCATGCCTCCTCGGGTTCCTCGACGAGCAGTCGGAGCACCGACGGCACCACCTGGAGCACTGTCACGCCATGCTGGGCCACCGACCGCAGTACGGCCCGGGGGTCATGCTCGGCGCCCGCCGGTGCCAACACCACGGTGCCGCCAGCGACCAGGGGCGCGACGATCTCCCATACCGCAGCGTCGAAGCCGGCCGACGTACGGTGCAGGACGCGCTCGCCCAAACCGACGCCGACGGCGGAAATGATCCAGTCGACCAGATTCGCGACACCGGCATGGGTCACGCCTACGGGTTTGGGCAGCCCGCTGGAGCCGGAGGTGAAGATCGCATAGGCCAGGTTCTCCGGCGCTCCGCCGACAATCGTCCGCCCGGCTTCTGCCGCCGGACCGTCGTCCTCGACGACGCGCAGCACGCGGATCCCGCGTTGCCGGGCGGACGGCGCCAGGCTCGGCCCGGCGAACATCAGGGTTGCCCCCGCCTCGGCGGCCAACGAGAGGATTCGTGCCGGCGGGTTGTCGAGGCTGATCGGCAGGAAGGCGGCGCCTGCCTTCCAGGAGGCCAGCACCGCCACCACGAGCGCCACCTCGCGCGGGCAGCAGACGGCGACCACGGAGTCGAGACCCGCACCGGCCGCCCGGAGCAGGTCTGCGGTGCGGTCGACGGCCCGGCTCAGTTGGGCGTAGGTGACGTGACGGTCGCCGTCGATGATGGCCGTGGCGTCCGGTGTGCGGTGGACCTGAGCCGCGAAGCGCGAGACGAGCGACGTGGCCGACGCGTCACCGACGCCGGACACCTCGGCGAGCCCCGGATCGCGGCGCAGGCTCGACGGCTGCAGGTCGGTCCAGATACGGCCGATCTCGGTAAGGCACTCCGGGCGGGTGCCACGGTGTCCGGCGACGCGCCAACCGGCGGGCGGATCCCCCTCACCCGGCCACACCGAGTACTGGTCCTCCTCGTTCCGGACTACTGTGCAGATGCGGTCGTCGAAAGGCTCGCCGGCCATGCATGCTCCCATCGGCGGATCGGTGACCGGTTCCCGGTCAGCGGGTAGGACATCGTCGGTTGCGAACCGGGGGGCGCTACGAGTGCCGGGCAGCCGGATCACCAGATCCGAGCGCGAGCACGAACGCGAGGTCGCCCGTTCGCACCAGGGGAATCCGGGAGATCGGCACGTCCGGCGGAGTCAGCGAGGCCTCGATGATCCGCAGGTAGACTTCGGCGAGCCGTTCGACGGTGGTCGATTCGAACAGGTCCGCGTCGTAGCTGAACGACGTGGAGAAGACGTCCCCGCTCTGTTGCGTCTCCACCATCAGGTCCAGCTGCCCCTCCTGCTGAGGCACCGGGATGAGCTCCAGATCGAGCCCCAGGTGTCGGATCCGCCCGTCGGAGAGGCCGGGCACCGGCAGACGGTCGGCGACCGCAAAAGAGGAGATCACCGTCATCGCCTGTCGGCTGTCCACCAGGTCGGTGGGGAAGGCGGAGTGGGCGAGCCCCTCCACCATCTGCCGGTACGTCGCCCCGGCCACCGAGCGGAACGTGGGGTCGGTCCCCAGCTTCGCCCGTACCGGAAGGACGTTGACGTAGTAGCCGACATTGCGCCGAGCGTGGAGCGTCGACCGGGTGCTGACGGAGGATCCGATGAGGAACTCGGGCCCCGCGCCACAGCGGTGCAGCGCGACCTGCAACGCCGCGAACATCCAGGCGGACACCGTGACGTTCGCCTCGGCGGCGGCTGCGACCATTCGTTCGCCGACGTGCCCGGGGAAGGTGACCCGGTGGCTGCCTCCCCGCAGGGAACGCCTGGTCGGACGGGGCCGGTCGGTCAGCAACTGTGCCGCGCCGGCCGTGGCGTAGACGTCCTCCCAGTGCTTGCGGGCCATCTCACCTCGCGCCGACCCGACGAGGTCGCGTTCCTGTCGCACCTCGTCGTCCCACCGGACGGGCGTGCCGACCGGCACCTCCCGGTCCGAGACTGCCGCCGCGTACCGGCTCAGCAGCTCGTGCAGGATCAGCCACTGTGAGGTGGCGTCGGTGACGATGTGGTGCGCGGAGACCACCAGCACGGCGTCGTCTGCGCGTCTGCGCAGCAGCACCAGCCGGAACGCCGCGTCGACCGTGATGTCGAACGGTCGCAGTCCCAGCTCCGCGGCCATGCTGGCCAGCTCGGCGTCGTCGGCGTCCGGCAGCTCCCGGGTGTCCAGGGCGGCACCGCGCACGCCGTCGAGTCGCCGTTCCGGCCGGCCGCTCGCCGTCGCCGGGAAGCGCGACCGCAGGAGTTCGTGGCGTCCGACAAGACTCGTGAGCGCCCCCTGGATCAGGTCCGTCCGCAGCGGTGTACGGACCCGCACACCGAGGACGAGGTTGTATGCCCGGCTCCCCGGATCCAGCTGGTGGGCCAACCACAAGGCTTCCTGCCCCGCGGACATCAGCATCCTTCACTCATCTCTGCGGCTTCTCACCGCACCCGAACGGCGCTGTCGATGTCGTCTTCGGCCGTGGTCGGAGAATTCCGCGAATCCGGCGCTGCTGCCACCCTCACAGCATCTTCTATAGAATTCCTATACGACGCCCGCTCCGGCGCCTCGGGGCACGAAACGAGCTGATCGTGCGTCCGGACGCATCATCGATGCGTTTACTTATTTGCTTCCAGTCGCCCGCGGGGCAACACCCACAGTGACGCCGATCGAGGCCAGGATCGATCCCGGACGGCGCGATATCGCGGTGGGTCACTGCCTGGTGGAAATGCGGGAAAACAAATCGTTGCCGGGCATGTCGCCGCCGTGCTACCTACTTGGGACGTACAAGATTCCCAGTGTCGTGAAAGCGGATCCCCGCCGCCGCCCCGGACAACCCCGTCTCGGCGTGCCGCTGCGATTCGATGACCAACGCGGCGGATTGTCCAGTCTCATTCGGATGGTGAGTGGTTCACGCCATACGAGCCGCCGGCGTGGCCTCATGATCGAACGAACACCGAGGGAGGAAGTCGGAAGCCGTGGAAACAATCGACAACGACACCACTGCGAGGCGACCCCGCGCGGCCGCTGGTGGGCCGCAGCCGGTCACGTCTCCGACGAGGGCCGAGGTGCGTGGCGCCTTCGGACACCTGCGCACCGAGATCGACAACCGCATGTTCGCAGCGAAACTCCTGGTGTGGATCCTCTTCACGGTGGTGGGCGCCGTCCTGGCGCTGCGCGCCGGCGCGATACCTCGGTTGACCGGAGTGATCGTGCTCGGGTGCATGTTCGCCCATGCCGCCGAGCTGCAGCACCAGACGTTGCACAGCCTCGGGTTTCGTAACCGGCGGGCCAACCTGGTCGCCGGCGTCGTGCTCGGAGTGCCGATGCTCATCTCCTTCTCGGCATACCGGGCGACGCACATGCGGCATCATCGTGATCTCGGAACACCCGCCAACCGGGAGTTCTTCGACTACGGCGACCAGTACGGCGCGGGTGGGCAGCGGTCCCGGTCGCGCGTGGCGTGGGACTGGACGATCCGTTTCTCCATGCTGCACCACTACGGCTTGTTCATACAGAACTGCCTGACGGCCCTGCGCCGGTTGGACTACGACGGCGAGACGGCGACCGTCGCACGCCGGATCAGGCGGGACCACTACCTCATGATGGCGCTGCTGACGCTGGCCGTCGCGGTGTCCGTCTGGTCGGGGACCGCCTATGTCGTCTGGCTGTGGCTACTGCCACTGCTGCTGGTCGCCGGACCGGTCCACGCCCTGGTCGAGCTTCCCGAGCACTTCCGGTGCGAGACCCTCAACCAGGACGTGTTCGCCAATACCCGCACCATCCGCTCCAACCGGCTGATGATGTGGTTCACCAACGGCAACAACTTCCATGTCGAGCATCACCTGATGCCGAACCTGCCGATCGAGCAGCTGCCCGACCTCCACGTGGAGATCCGCGACAGCCTCCGCAACTTCCATCCCGGCTACGTGGACTTCTTCCGGAAGCTGGTACGGCGATGACGCGACCGTCCGCTCCGGTCGTGAGCTACCGCATCGCCCGCTCGGCGACCGACCGCGCCGCCGTGCTCCGACTCCGCGACGCGGTCTACGTCCGGGACCAGGGACGTCTCCTGGACGTGCGCGACACGGCCGACACGTTCGATCGCTTCGACGCCGCGGCCTCGTACATCCTGGCCTTCGCCGAGACCAATCCGATCGGCGCCGTCAAGGTCGTAGCGGACCTGCACGGTGGGCTGCCCTGTGAGGACATGCAGGACCTCCGGAGCCTGCGGCTGCCGGGCAACCGGCTCGTCGAGTTCGGCCATCTCATGACACTTCCGGAGGTCCGCAGCCGTTCGGTCGGCATGGGGCTCATGCGAGAAGCCCTGCGGCATGCCGTCACGCAATTTTCCGCCACGCACATCGTCGGGGATTTCTTCGCGGACGAGAAAGCCGGCGGGCTGCGTGACTTCTACTCGACCATCGGCTTCACGCCGGTCGGCGGATGCTACGCCGACCACCGTTTCGCCGGAAACCCACTCAGCATCGTCGGCGTGCTCGACATCCGTGCGGCGGTACGACGCACGATGGCCGACACCGAGCAGAAGAACCGATTACTCCAGTACTTCTTCGGTGATTACCACACGTACACCGCAGCATCCTGACGGCCATCATCAGCGAGGGAATATCATGACGCGTACCCGCCGTCAGTCGTTGGCCGAGGCCAAAGCGGCACACAACCACCCAGCGTATTCTCGGATGTCCTTCGTCATGGGTTGCGGTATTCAAGGACCCGGCGTCGGGAGTCACGTGGAGGACGAGAACGGCGAGCGTTATCTCGCCCTTTTCGACCAGTACGGTAACCAGTCCTTCGGCTACTCGCACGAGCGCATCATCGGCGCGATCGAGGAACAGCTGGCCAGCCGCAGGTTGAACAGCACCAAGATCATGTTCGAGGTGGAGCAGATCCGACTGAGCAGCAGACTCTCCGAGTTGACGGGAGGCCGGCTTCCCTACGCCTACCTGGCGAACGGCGGCGGGGAGAGCATCGACAACGCCCTGAAACTGGCGCGCGCGAGCACCGGTCGACCGGGTTTCGTCACCGCGATCGACTGCTTTCACGGCAAGACTCTCGCCGCCCTGAGCGCCTCCGGGCGCGCCGAGCACGCACGCCTGTTCAGTCCGTTCCTGGAGCACTTCCGCCAGGTGCCGTTCAACGACATCGCCGCGATGGAGGCAGCCCTGGACGGCGACATCGCGGCGGTGCTGCTCGAACCGGTGCTCGCGGAGGGCGGCGTCATAGTGCCCGACCCGGACTATCTCGCGGCCGTGCGGCGGCTGTGCACCGAAGCCGGTGCCCTGCTGATCCTGGACGAGATGCAGACGGCCTTCGGGCGATGCGGCACCTTCTTCGCCTTCGAGCACTTCGGCATCGCGCCCGATCTCGTCTGCATCGGTAAGGCGTTCGGAGGCGGCGTGCTGCCTCTGTCCGCCGTGCTGGGCACGGCCGAGGTCTGGGAGACGTTACGGGCGTTGCCGTCGACGTTCGGTTCCAGCCTCGGCGGCAACCCCTTGTCCTGCCGAGTCGGTCTGGAAGCGATCGAACTCGCCCGTGACTCGCAGTTCCAGGACGACGTGAGTGCCAAGGGAGAAATCATCGCGGAGCGGCTGGACGCCCTGGCGGCTCGCTTCCCCGAGCTCATCGCCGCCCACCGCGGCATCGGAATGATGCACGGTCTCGAATTCCACGACGAGTCGCTCGGCGGCATGGTCCTGAGTCTGCTGCTGCGCGAGCGCGTCACCTCGACGTACTCGCTGTACAACAACCGGGTCCTGCGGGTGCAGCCCCCGATGGTGATCTCGCGGACGGACCTGCTGCGCGGGCTCGACGTGCTTGAGCGGGTGCTGTCCCAAGTGGACCGTCGCCGCCGGGACTTCCCGCTGAACACCGTGCCGTCCTCGCCGGTCGCGGCCTCCCGCGTGGTGGCGCTTCCGCCCGCGGCGCTACGCGACCTGCTGCACCGCAGACCGCGCCTGTTGGATCCGTTCGCGGTGCGGCCGGACGACGAGACCGACGCGAACCGCCAGGAGGATTTCGTCGGCACCCTCGGCACCGACCCCGTCGTCTGGACCGACGAGATCGAGCGGCCGACGGACGGCATCGTCGTCCGGGCGGTGCCGGACTGGCTGTGGCACCGGCTGGACCGGGCGGTACGGGTCAGCGCGGTGCCGGGCGACGACGGCAGGTGCCGGGTCGACGTGCGGATCGACTGGGACACCGGCTCGCTGTCCTACGAGCCGATGCTGGCGGGCCACCTCGGTCCGTTCGTCACCGACCGGTTGACCGCCCTGCTCGATCATCTCGGCGAACTCGCCGCTGCCGCGGTGCAGCAGCGCCCGCCCTCGACAGTAGGGAGCTGACATGAAACTCACTGAGCTCGCCGACCGGTACCGCCGAAACACGACAGCCCGTCTCGTCGAGATCGACATGACGGGAACCGCTCGCAGCATCACCTACGCCGAGCTGGGCACAGCCGTCGACGAACGGATCAGCGACCTGCGCACCGCTGGCATCGGCGCCGGCTCGACCGTCGGCCTCCGGCTGGCCAACGGCATCGACTGGGTGATCTGGGATCTGGCCCTGTTGGAGGTGGGTGCCGTCCTCAAGGCCTTTCCCCACGACAGAACCATCGAGGACGTCGACGCCTTTCTCACCCGGCACGGCCTGGCACTGTTTGTCGACGGGGAGCGGACCCACCGGCCCGCCGTGGCGGTGCGGGCCGCGCAACCGGACGCAGACCTGCACAGCCTGGTCTACTCCTCCGGCACCTCCGGCCTGCTCAAGGGCCTGCGGGTCAGCCGCCGTGGCACCGAGTACGTCATCGACCGCTTCATCGAGAGCTTCTCCATCACCAGCGCCGACCGCCACGTCATCTTCCTGCCGCTTGCCAACTACCAGCAGAGGCTCTCGGTCTACTGCTGCCTCTGGACCGGGGCCGACCTCGTGCTCAGCCCGTACGAGCAGATCTTCACGGCGCTGCGGACCGAGTCGCCGACGTTCCTGATCGCACCGCCGGTCTTCTACGACGCCGCGCTGCAACTACACCGCCGGGCCGGCACCGGCGAGTCCCTGGCTGCCTTCTTCGGCGACCACATCCGCTTCATGATCACCGGCATGGCACCGATCCGGCGAATCACACTGGACGGTTTCTGGTCTGCCGGGATGCAACTGCTGGAAGCGTATGGCATGACCGAGAGCGGCATGATCGCGTGGAACACTCCCGACGCTCACCGGCTGGGCACCGTGGGTCGGCTCATCGACGCCGACGCGGTCACCTTCATGCCGGACGGCGAGTTGGTGATAAACCGGCCCACGCCGTTGAGCACCGGCTACTTCGACGTGGACGAGTCGGTCGCTGCCGAAACGTACCGGCCGGACGGAACGATCGCCACGGGCGACTTCGGGCGACTCGAAGACGGCTTCCTCACCCTCGTCGGCCGCAAGAAGGACATCATCACGTTGGGCAACGGCCGCAAGCTGCATCCGGCGACCATCGAGGCACGGTTCGCCGAGGTGGCCGGCATCGCCGAACTCGTGGTGGTGCAGACGGCCGGGCAGCGGGTGGGCGCCATCGTCACGCCGATGACGACCGACGATGACGCCAGAACCGCCGTGCGCGCCGCCATCAGCAGCACGAACGAAGGCCTGCCCAGCGACGAACGGATCGTGTCGCTGGTATTCCGTGACAGCCCACTGACCGGCGACCCCCGGTTCATGACAGCGAACCTGAAGATCAGCCGGGCCGCGGCCAGCGAGTACCTCGCCGAACAGTCCACGGCGCACCGGGGATCTGAGTCGAATGATCATTGATTCCCACGTCACCCTCGCCAGCGATCTGGTCATTCCACGGGAGTTCCTGCTGGCACAGGCGGCGAACGCCCATCACCGGCTCGCCGCGCACGGTGCCGATGTCTCCGCAACCGCCATCGCCGACCGCCTGCTGGCCATGCACCAGGACCACGATGGGGACCTCCTGGTCGCCGAGATGGACGCGGCGAACGTCGACTACGCCTTCCTGGTCGCCGCCGACTTCTCCCACGTCTCCACGCAGGCCCTGCCCCCCGTACAACTGGCTCAACTGCACCAGCGCATCACGCAGCGGCATCCGGGCCGGTTCGGGTACTTCTGGGGAGTCGATCCCCGGGCGGGCTCGGGAGGGCCGGAAGCCTTCGAGCACGGGATACACGAGTACGGGGCGGCGGGCATGAAAATCTATCCGCTGGCGGGCTACTCACCGAGCGACCGACGGCTCTATCCGTACTACGAGGTGTGCGCGGAGTACGGCCTGCCCGTGCTGACCCACACCGGACCCGGCTGGGCGCCGCTCGACTTCACCTACGGTCCCCCGCTGCTCGTCGACGACGCGGCACGCGACTTTCCGTCAGTCGACTTCATCCTCGGCCACGGCGGGGTGACCCACGTGGAGGAGGCGTCGTACCTCTGCGCCCACCGGCCCAACGTTCATCTGGACATCAGTCAGTTTCCGTCCATGTTGAGCGCGCAGGGCTGGGCGACCCCGCTCAACCTGCTGTTCCACAGCGGCATCAACCACAAGATTCTCTTCGGCACGTGTTGGCCGTCATTCCGCATGTCGACATCCCTCGCGGAGGTCCTGAAGGCCTTCACGACGGGCGAGGTCTTCGAGGGCGTGAAGCTGGCGGACCGAAGAATGATCATGTCAGGCAACATCCGCAGGCTCACGGGCGACTCCGCCCGGACACCGACCGTTGGAGGACAGCGATGACCGTCGAGGCGAACCCACTGCACGACGACCTGATCGCCTGGGTCCGGGAATGGAACGAGGGCGACGACACGGTGGAGTTCGACGTCGACACGCCGTTGCTGGCCAACGGGGTCCTGGACTCCATGGGACTGGTCGCCTTCATCAGCCACCTGGAGAAGCGGACGTCCACCCGGTTCGACTACGGCACCTTCGTGCCGGGGCCCTCGTCGACCATCCGTACCCTGCTGCGGCACTGTCTCAGGTGAGGATCCTCGACGGGCACTGCCACGTCGCCTCCACCCATTTCATCCCACTCACCTTCCTCGCGGACGTCGCGGCCGGAATGCACCGCAGACTCGCCAGCCGCACCACTCCCCCGCCGCTGGACGAGTTGGTCGCCTCCTACGTCGACCAGCACCAGGACCACCAGGCCGACGAACTCGTCTCGGAGATGGACGCGGCAGGCGTCGACCGGGCGGTCCTGCTGATCCCTGACTTCGGCCTGGTGATGCCGGAACAACCGAGCATGATGGACATGGCCCGGCGGCATCACGCGATCCGACTGCGCCATCCCGGTCGGTTCTGGGTCTACCTGGGAGCGGACCCACGCCGCGGTGAAGCCGGGGTCCGGGATGTCGAGACGGCCGTCGAGAGGTACGGCTTCGACGGCGTCAAACTGTATCCGCCGTGCGGATACTCGCCCTCCGACCAGGCGCTCTATCCGCTGTACGAGGTCTGCCGGCAGCGTCGCCTACCGGTCTTCGTCCACATCGGCCCGACCGCCCAGCGACTGGCCTTCACGCCAGCACATCCCCTTCTGGTCGACCAGGCAGCACGGGACTTCCCGGATGTGCAGTTCGTGCTCGGCCACGGCGGCGTCACCCACCTCGACGTCACGAGCTACCTGGCGGCGCATCGCCCGAACGTGTATCTCGACACCGGTGGCTTTGCCGGCGCCCGCGCCCCGGAGGGCTGGCCCACCCAGCTGAACCGGCTCTTCCGGATGGGCCTGAACCACAAAATCATCTTCGGCACCGACTGGCCGCTCAATCGCATGTCGGGTGGTCTGCGGAGGCTCGTCACGGAACTGGTCGACGGCGAACACGCCTTCGACTCGGTGCCGCGCGGCGACCGAGAGTTGATCCTCGGCGGGAACCTGCTGCGGGTGCTGCCGCCACACGCTCATGACGTCGGTGTGCGGACGGTTGCCGAGGTGACCCGATCGTGACCGCACCGGCACCGCCGATACTCCCCCTGCGCATCGACGGCGAGGGCGCCGCGCTCGTCTGCGTCCCGCCGATCTCCGGATCACCGTACGCCTACCCGCCCCTGGCCCGACACGTCCAGGGACGGCCGATGGTGGCGCTGGAGGCGCCCGGTTTCGATGACGACTCCGACCCGGTCGACTCCCTTCCCGCGTTGTCCACGGCTTTCATCCGTGCCGTGCGCACGGGCTGGCCCGCGGACCGTTACGTGCTACTCGGATGGTCGATGGGTGGGGCCGTCGCGTTCGACATGGCACATCGTCTACGGGCCGCAGAGGTGCGGATCCCCATGCTGATCCTGGTCGACGCCATCGCGCCGGGCCGGGTCCGGCATCCGACGGGCCGGGCCAGGGTGCGGCAGTTCGTCTCCGATCTCCTGGAGGGAGTCGGAATGCCGCTGTCCGGGATTGACGCCGCTCTGGCTGCCGTACCCGACGGCGTCGATGCCACCGGCACCCTCACAACCCTCATGGAATACGGTATCTTTCCCGAAGGTTTCGACGAGGCAACGCTGCTCGGTCGCTATCGAGTCTTTGATGCCCATGTCACGGCACTGAGTCGACACCGTGCCACAAGTGGTTACGACGGTCCGGTGTCAGTCCTGAGAGCGCGGGACTCCGATCCCGAGCTGATGTCGTGGGAGGGCCTCGCCACCGACGTCCGGGAGGAAGTCATTCCCGGCGACCACTATTCGATATGGAAGGGCGACGGGCTGGTGGCGTTGAGTCGCACGGTCCAGCGCGCCCTGGCGAACACCTGATTGCCCCGAAGGGAACGACCGACGGATGTCGTTTGATGTCGGACGCCGCGTGAGCGTCCTGCTGGCCATCGCCCTCTCCGCCTTCATCTTCAACACCACGGAGAACCTGCCAATCGGCCTGCTCAATCTGATGTCGTCCGACCTGGGCGTGTCCCTGCCGGCGGCCGGTTTCCTGGTCACCGGATACGGTCTGGCCGTCGCCGTCGTGTCGCTGCCGATGGCGCAGCTCACCCGGCACATGCCCCGCCGTTTCGTGCTCTCCGGCGTCCTGGTCGTGCTGGCCGTGGCGACCATCGGCTCCGTGCTGACCACCTCGTACGGCGTGCTGTTGGGCGCTCGCATCGTGGTAGCCGTGGCACAGGCCGTTTTCTGGGCCGTCATGGGTTCGGTAGCGGTCGGACTGTTCTCGCCGGAGATCCGCGGCCGGGTCCTCGCCGTGACATCCGTGTGCGGCTCGTTGGCCACCCTGCTCGGCGTTCCCGCCGGCACCTGGCTGGGTCAACACACCCGGTGGCAACTGCCCTTCATCATTCTCAGCGTCATCGCGCTCACCATCGCCGCTCTCATCGCCGCGCTGCTGCCGACCACCCGACCGGAGGAGAGCCACGCCGCGTTCGGCTCGGCCCCGGACCGCCGGCACTTCCTCGTCGTGCTGCTCACCACGGCGGTGGCGATGACCGGTCTGTACACCGGCTTCACCTACATCGGCGAGTTCATCACCGAGGTCGCCGGCTTCCCGGACAGCATGGTGGGTCCACTGCTGTTCGTCTACGGCGGCGCGGGAATCATCGGCGTCGCGGTGCTGGGCCACCTGCTCGACCGACACCCGCGCAACTCCCTGGTGCTCGCGGTTTCCGTGCAGACAGCCGCCATGCTGCTGCTGTTCCAGTACGCGGACAATCAGCCCGTGGTCATCGCCGCCCTCGCTCTGCTCGGGTGTTCCGCCGCACCCATCTTCACGGCCACCCAGGCACGCATCCTGCACGTGAGTCCCGGCCGTACGGAGATCGGGTTCGCCGCGAACTCCGCCGCCTTCAACGTCGGCGTCGCGGCTGGCGCATTCGCCGGCGGTGCCGCGCTGTCGGCATTCGGGGTCCGCGGTGCGTTCCTCGTCGGCGGACTGCTGACCCTCGCCACGGTGGCCCTCCTGCTGGGCGAGCCGTTGCTGAAGGTGGAACGGCGCGCGCCGGACATC
Organism: Micromonospora sp. NPDC005215; assembly: GCF_040607915.1. Taxonomy (NCBI): domain Bacteria; kingdom Bacillati; phylum Actinomycetota; class Actinomycetes; order Micromonosporales; family Micromonosporaceae; genus Micromonospora; species Micromonospora sp. NPDC005215. The sequence continues at coordinate 40,064 of NZ_JBEXHQ010000021.1, forward strand.
CGTCATGTCGTAGCGCGCCACGCGAACGCAAACGCAGACGATGCGCGCTGACATTGCGCAACCGTCGTCGCCCGCGCATGTCGGCGCCATCGAGCGCTCGGTCCGCCGCATCCGGAGGCCAGAGCGTTGCGCCAGGTAGGCCGCAGGCGCGGACGTCGACAGGCGCGGTGTCTGGCTGCCGTGCGGCAGGGGTGTCGGCTGGCTCAGCGCTTGCAGGTCCTCAGGCCGTGCGAAAATCCCGTGTCGATCTGCCCCGGCGATGGCTAGCGTGCGCAGATGAGCATCATCCCGATGGCCGGACTACGGCTGCGGTTCTTCACCGATCCGGGCGAGTTCCTGGCCGCAGCGGGTGACTACCTGGCCGCCGATCCGGTCGTCAGCACGGTCGTGACCACCGTCGCGAACCGGCTGTTGTCCCAGCGGACCGAGGGGATCTCGCAGCCCGACCGCAACTGGTGGCTGGTGGTCAGCGACGACTTCGGCGCCGTGGTCGGTGCCGGGATGCGCTCGGCACCGTATGCCCCCTACCCGCCGTTCCTGCTGCCCATGCCCGATGAGGCGGCCGTTGCGTTGGCCCAGGCACTGCACGAGCGCGAGGAGGAGGTACTCGCGGTCAATGGGGCCCTGCCTGCCGTTGAACTGTGCGCCGCCGAGCTGGCCCGGCTCGGCGGGGGTCGAGTCCAGGTCGCCCAGCACACACGGCTGCACGAACTTGGCGAGCTGGCATGGCCGCCCCCTGCGCCTGGCGGCTTGGTGGTCGCGACTCAGGACGACGTGGACCTGGTCACGGAGTGGTTCGCCGCGTTCATGGGCGACGCCGACGAACAGGCGGGCCGCCCACGCGGTACCAGTGCGCACGAACTGCCCGACCGCGCGGAGATGCTGCGCCGGCTCCAGGACGGACGGCTGTGGTTCTGGGTCGACGAGACCGGGGAGCCGGTGCACCTCACCGGCGCCAACCCACCGTCGTACGGGGTGGCCCGCGTGGGCCCGGTGTACACGCCGCTGTCCCAGCGCGGGCGTGGTTGGGCCAGCAACGCGGTCGCCGAGGTCTCCCGACAGATCCAGGCCGAGGGTGCGCGGGTCTGCCTGTACACCGACCAGGCCAACCCGACCTCGAACAAGATCTACGCCGCCCTCGGCTACCGGCCGGTCGTCGACATGGCCAACCTGGTCATCGTCCGCTGACGCCCATCGGACGAAGCCACTCGGGACGCCGGCGTAGGTATCGCCGCCGCTGATATCCGCCGAGACGGGTGCCCGAGATGGCCGGGGCGGGCGCGGCCGATGACGCTTGGCGCCACTCTCGGGGCTCACGCAGGTCCAGCTGCGCTTCGGACGTGCTAGCCGACGGTGGCCTCACGCTGGATCTGCTCGAACTGGGCGGCCATCGCGGCGGCCAGGGCCTGCGCGGCGGACAGCGGGCGAATCATGACCGTGAGCTCATCGATCAGGCCCCTCTCGTCCAGGTGCAGGACGTCGCAACCTTCGACGGCGACGTCGCCTATCCGCGCCTCGAATACCAGCGCGTGATCGCGATCGCCGTCACCGCTCAGCTCACGGACGTACCGGAAGTCCTCGAACACGCGCAGCACGCCGCGCAGGATCGCCGCGGTGATTGCCTTGCCCGGATACGGCTGGAACGCCACCGGGCTGCGAAAAACCACATCGTCGGCCAGGGCCGCCGTGATGGCGTCCGAATCGCGTGCTTCAACCGCCGCGCGAAAGTCGATCACCACGCCAGCGTACGGGGTTTCCCTGGCCGCCGGTCGCCCCGTACTCGTCGCCGGGGAGAATTCGCTCCATGGCGAACACCGACGCACGACGGCGCTGGCGAGGGCAGCAGTCTGCGGAACTGCGGGGACGGCTTCATTCGGATGTCGCCCAGGGTGACCTCGAGGGATTCGCGTTGGTGCGTCCGGACGGATCCCGGACGGCTGAGGTCGTCAACGTGCAATGGATGGACAACCACCCGGCAGGTCCCGACACCCGAAACCTGCGCCAGGATCAGGGACCCGCGACCGCGTCAACCCCACAGTCGGTGGCCAGCGCGTCGCGGCAGATCTGCGCACGGACCTCTGCGACCGCGTCGGCAAGGGCGTCCACTCCATCGCTGATGGAGCGTTCGGTGAGGGTGGCGTAGCCGAAGATCAGCCCGCCGGGTGCGGCGGGGCTCAGTCGGTACCGGGAGACGCCTTGCACGACCAGTCCGCGTCGGGCGGCGGCGGCCACGACCGGGGCCTCGTCGAGGTCGGGCGGGAGCCAGGTTACGACGTGTTGGCCCGCCGCGACACCGACCGGTTCCAGTTCGGGCAGCCGTACGCGCAGCGCGGCCAGGAGTGCGTCGCGGCGGCGGCGGTAGACCGGGCGCATGCGCCGCAGGTGCCTGTCGAACTCGCCGCGGGTGAGGAAGTCGGCGAAGGTGAGTTGGTCGATGACGGGAGAGCCGCGGTCGGCCCGTACCTTGGCCGCCGTGATGTCGTCGACCAGGTGTGACGGCGCGAGCAACCACCCGAGGCGCAGCCCTGGCGCCAGGGTCTTGCTCGCTGTGCCGCAGTAGACGACGGTGTCGGGTGCCAGCCCCTGCATGGCGCCGACGGGCGAGCGATCGTAGCGGTACTCCGCGTCGTAGTCGTCCTCGATCACCACAGCGCCGCGACGCTGCGCCCAGCCGATGACCCGGGCCCGCGCGGTGGCCGACAGGACCCCGCCGGTGGGCCACTGGTGCGAGGGCGTCAGCACGACGGCGTCCGCGTCGGTCTGCTCCAGTTTCTCGACGAGAATGCCGTCCGGCCCGACCGGGATGCCGATCACGTCCAGGCCGGCGGCGGCCGCGACGGGGCGGGCGTCGTCGTCGGCGGATGGGTCCTCGACGGCCAGCCGGCGGACGCCGCGCGCCGCGAGCACCTGGAGGATCAGCGCGACGCCCTGGCCGTAGCCACTGCAGATCACGACGTTCTCCGGGCGGGCCGATGCGCCGCGGACCCGGTTGAGGTAGTCGGACAAAGCTGCGTGCAGTTCGGGTACGCCACGCCCGTCGAGGTAGGCGAAGCGTTCGTTCGGTGTGGTGGTGAGGACCGTGCGCACCGAGCGCAGCCAGGCGGCCCGGGGGAATGACGACGCGTCGGTGCGGCCGTACCCGAAATCGATCCGGGCCGCCGGCCGGTCCCCGCCGCGCCGACCCGCCGACGGCGGAACCGGTTCGACCGCCACCTGGGTGTAGCCGCCCGCCCGACTGGTGAGGTAGCCCTCGGCGACGAGTTGCTGGTAGGCCTCGACCACGACGCCGCGGGAGATTCCCAGATCGGCTGCGATGGTGCGGGTGGGCGGCAGGGACGTCCCGAGCCGCAATCGGCCGGCCCGGATGCTGCCCCGGATCGAGGCGGCGATCTGCCGGTGCAGTGGTTCGGCCGCGGACCGGTCGACATTGATGAGCAGGTCCGTCGCGGTGCTCGAATTGGTCCTGGGTTGGCCCATGAGATCGGACCTTACCCGGTGTACCGATTTCCGTCAGGCTCAGACGCATGACGACAACGACCAGTCCCCGCTTCGACGGCCGCGTCCTCACCACGGGTAATCCGGGTTACGACGCGGCCCGCACCGTCTGGAACGCCATGATTGACCGGCGCCCGCGGATGATCGTGCAGGCCGCGAGCGTCACCGACGTGGTGGCCGCGGTGCGCCTGGCCCGCGAACTCGACCTGGAGATCGGCGTACGCTGCGGCGGGCACAACGTGGCCGGCCTCGCCGTCCCCGCGAACGGCCTGATGATCGATCTGACCCCGTTGAACGGCGTTCGGATCGACCCGATCCGGCGGCGCGCCCGGGTCCAGGGCGGCGCGCTGCTCGGCGCACTCGACCGGGCGTCGCAGCCATACGGCCTCGCCACGACCGCGGGAAACGTCTCGCACACCGGGGTCGGCGGCCTGACCCTCGGCGGCGGCATGGGTTGGCTCGCCCGCCAACACGGCTTGGCCTGCGACAACGTCGTCTCCTACACGATGGTCACCGCGGACGGGGAGGTGGTGACCGCGAGCCGCACCGAGAACCCCGACCTCTACTGGGGCCTGCGCGGCGGGGGCGGCAACTTCGGCATCGTCACCGACTTCGACTTCCAACTGCACCACACCGGAACGCGGACCCTGGTCGCCGAGTTCGACTTCCGCGCCGAGGACGCCGTGCCGGTGCTCGAAGGCTGGCGGGACCTCAACGCCGTCGCGCCGCGGCAGGCGACCTTCACCGCCGACGTCCACAGCACGACCAGGGGGCCTATCGCCACCGTCGGCTTCGTCTGGGTCGGCGACCCGGCACAGGGTCGCCGGCTGCTGCCGGCGATGCGCGCGCTCGGGCGACCGCTCGCCGAGCGGGTCACCACCCCGTCGTACCTCGAACTGCAGCAACGCGACGACACCGTCGGCGGCCACGCCTACCGCCGGTACTCCAGTGCGCACTACCTGCGGCAGTTCCCCACCGCCGCGATCGAGGCGTTCCTGCTGCGCGGCGCGTCGGACCTGCAGGCCGACGCCTACCTGCCCGGCGTCGGCCTGCAGGCGCACGGTGGCGCGATCGCGGACGTCGCGGATGCCGACGCGGCGTTCAGTCACCGCGGCACCGCGTTCGAGTTCGGCGCCGGCTCCCGCTGGACCGAGCCATCCGAAGATGACATTCGGATGGCAGCGGCTCGCAGTGCCGGAGCCGCGCTCGACCCGTACGCCAACGGCGTCTACGTCAACTCGCTCGCCGCCGACGAGGGGCAACGCGGGGTACGCCGCGCATACCCGGCCGCCAAGCTCGCCAGGCTCACCGCACTCAAGACGATCTGGGACCCGCACAACGCGTTCCACCTCAACCACAACATCCGGCCCCACAGCCGGTAGCGCAGCCGGCTGCTCCTGCCCAACCCGGTCAGGGCGGGCTGCGACCCGGCCTGTCCGGTTGGCGCTGCGCTACCGCCCGTCCGCCCGCGGCACGGGAGCGGGGGCCGGTCCACCGGCAACGCCGGCGGACCGGCTTCAGCGGATGTCGGTGCTGGTCCAGCGTGGGGAAGCGTTGGTGACCGGGACGGTGTCACCGACCAGCGTGGTCACCGCCTGGGTGTCCCGCTGCACGCTGGTGCCGACCCAGAGTTCGACGTCGCCGGGCTCCACGACGCGGGTGAACGTGCGGTCGGAGAAGGCCAGCCGGGTGGTGGGGACCGTCAGCTCGACCGTGACGGACCGGCCCGGTTCCAGGTGGACTCGCCGGTAGCCGAGCAGCTGCGCCACCGGCCGGGTCACCGAGGCCACCAGGTCGCGACCATAGAGCTGGACGACGTCGTCGCCAGCGACCGCGCCGGTGTTCGTCACCCGCACCGTCACGACCAGCGCACCGTCGCTGGGCACCGTGATGGGCACTGTGAGATCGCTGTGCGTGAACGTCGTGTAGGACAGGCCGTGGCCGAACGGCGCCACCGGCGTCGCCGGCAGGTTGGTCACCTCGTTGCCCTGACCAAGGGTGGGGTGCAGGTAGGAGTACGGCTGCGCGCCGGCCGGCCCGGGCAAGGTGACCGGCAGCCTGCCTGACGGGTTGACCCGCCCGGAGAGCACCCCCGCGATCGCCCCGGCGCCCTCCTCGCCCGGGAAGAACGCCTGCACCACCGCCGCGCAGCCGGAAAGCGCCCAACCGACCGTGTACGGCCGGCCGGTGACCAGCACGAGGACGACGGGTGTGCCGGTTGCCATCACCGCCTCGACCAGTTCGCGCTGGACGCCGGGCAGCTCCAGGTCGTCCCGGTCGCAGCCTTCTCCGACAGTGCCGCGTCCGAAGAGGCCGGCGTGGTCGCCGACGACCAGGACGGCGACATCCGCGGCGGCAGCCGTGTCGACAGCCTCGTCGAAGCCGGATCGGTCGTCGGTGTCCACGTCGCAGCCGCGCGCCCAGCTGACGAGATCGCCGCCGAACTCGACCCGCATGGCGTCGAGCACGGTCGGCACCTCGATACCGGCCTCCACGCCGGGATGTTGGACGAGGACGTGGTTGAGGAACGAGTAGCACCCGAAGAGCGCACCCTGCCGATCGGCGTTCGGGCCGATCAGGGCGACCCGTCGCCCTGCCGGCAGCGGCAGCGCGTCCCGGTTGGCGACAAGTACGATCGATTCCTCGGCGAGCCGACGGGCGATCGACCGGTGCTCGGGCGAGTCGAGGTCGACCGCCTGGGGCGGCTCGTCGGTGAAGGTCGCGTCGAGCAGACCAAGGTCCTGCTTCTGGCGCAGCACCCGCAGCACCGCACGGTCGACGAGCGCCTCGTCGAGCTTGCCCGCCCGCACCGACGCCGGCAGGGTCAGATAGGCGTCGCCGGTCGGCAGTTCCACGTCGACACCGGCGATCAGCGCCTGTCCGGCCGCCTCCGCGTGATCGGCCGCCACGTGATGCAGCAGGTTCAGGAACGCGACCCCGTAGTAGTCGGCCACGACCGTGCCGTCGAAGCCCCACTGGTCCCGCAGGACGCCGGTCAGCATCGTCGGGTCGGCGGCGACGGGCACCCCGTCGATCTCGCTGTACGAGTGCATGACACTGCGTGCCTCGCCGTCGATGATCGCCATCTCGAACGGGAGGAGCAGCACGTCGGCCAGTTCCCGACGGCCGACGTGCACCGGTCCGAAGTTGCGCCCGGCGCGCGAGGCGGAGTAGCCGGCGAAGTGCTTGAGGGTGGCGTGCACCCCCTGCGACTGCAGGCCGCGCACATACGACGTACCGATGGTGCCGACCAGGTACGGGTCTTCGGAGATGCACTCGTCCACCCGACCCCACCGGGGGTCACGGATCACGTCGAGCACCGGGGAGAGCCCCTGGTGTATGCCGAGGGCCCGCATCGAGGCGCCGATCGCCGCGGCCATCTCGGTGACCAGTTCGGGGTCGAACGCGGCGCCCCAGGCCAGCGGCGTGGGAAAGGTGGCCGCCTTCCACGCCGACAGCCCGGTGAGGCACTCCTCGTGGACGATCGCGGGGATGCCGAGCCGGGTCCCCGTTACCAGATCTCGCTGGAACTTCCACAGCCAGGACGCGCGGGCCGCCGCGTCCAGGGGGCGGGTGCCGTAGGCGCGGGTGAGGTGACCGAGCCCGTGCCGGGAGAAGTCCTCGAGCTTGACGGCGTCGCCGAACTCCCCCTGCAGCGGTGCGACCGCCTCGCCGTCCTCCTTCTCCCAGAAGCCGACGAGTTGGGCGATCTTCTCCTCGATCGTCATTCGGCCGAGCAGGTCGCGGAGGCGTGCTTCGCTGTCGTGCCCGTCCGGCCGGCCGTGGTCCTGACCGTTCGGAGCCGGCGCCGGCCCGTCCACGAGCGTGTGGACCTCAGTCATGCTGTGCCTTTCTTTGGTCGTGCCCCGTACCGCTGCCGCTCAGCCCTTGACCGCACCCTGCAGGCCACCGACGATCTGCTTCTCCGCGAGCGTGAAGAAGAGCAGTGCCGGCAGCATCGCCAGCGAGGTGAAGGCGAGGACGCCTGCCGTGTCGGTGGTGTACTGGCTGGAGAAGTTCTGCACGCCCAACGGCAGGGTGTGCAGGTTGACGTCGCTGAGGACGAGCAGCGGCAGCAGGAACGAGTTCCAACTCGCCACGAACGCCAGGACGCCAACGGTGACGAGCGCGGGCCGCGACAGCGGCATCGCGACGCGCCAGAGGAAACCGAGCCGACTCGCGCCGTCGATGGCGGCGGCGTCCTCCAACTCCCTGGGGATGGCCGACAGGAAGGGACGCAGGATCACGATCGTCAGTGGTAGTGAGAAGGCGACCTGCGGGAGGATCACCGCGTAGTAGGAGTTGATCAGGTTGAGGTCCCGCAGCATGAGGTAGAGCGGCAGGATCGCCGCCCCGGCCGGGAACAGCAGGCCGAGCGTGAAGAAGGTATAGAGCCCCTCCCGCCCACGGAAGGAGTAGCGGGCGAGCACGAACGCGGCGGCCAGCCCGAGCACGACGACGGCGAGCGTGGTGCCGAGGGCGATGACCGCGCTGTTGAACGCCTGGTGCCAGAAGTTGCTCTGGGTGAGCACCCTGGCGTAGTTGTCGAAGACGAACGGGTCGGGCAGGCCGGCCGGGTCCGCGACGATCTGCGGGGTGGTGCGGAAACCGCCGATGACCACGTAGATGACCGGGGCGATCGACACGGCCGCGACCGCGAGCGCGAGCGCGTAGGTGAGCGGCGTGCCCCAGGAAACCTGACGACGCCCGGTGGACGGGGAGTGAACGGAGTTTACGGCCATCGTCACTTCGTCCTTCCGGTGATGGCACCCTCGATGTCGCGACGGAGAAGGAACCGCTGGAACAGCAGCGCCGCCACGAAGGAAATGGCGAACAGGATCACCGCCACAGCGTTGCCGTAGCCCCACAACCGGGCGAAGAACCCGTTGTCCACCATGTACGTCGCCATGGTGGCCGATGCGCCGAGCGACCGCACCGCGGGCACCGAGGTCACCCAGATCATGTCGAAGATCTGCAGTGAGCCGATCATGGACAGGAACATCCAGATCCGGATCGTGGGGCCGAGCAGCGGGATCGTGACGTGCCGTTGGATCTGCCACCAGCTCGCGCCGTCGATGGCAGCCGCCTCGGTCAGCTCGTCGGGCACATTGGACAGCCCGGCGAGTAGCAGGATGATGGCGAAGCCGACGTACTTCCAGGTGAGGACGGCCAGCAGGGTCCAGATGACCAGGTCGAGGTCCGCGAGCCAGGGGCGCACCAGACCGCCCAGTCCCAGCGACCGCAGGAGCGCGTCGACAGTGCCATCGCCAGTGAGGAGCAGCTTCCACATGATGCCGACGGTGACCTCGGCGAGCACGTACGGCACGAACACCAGCAGGCGGAACACGGAGCGCCCACGGAAGCGACGGTTGAGCAGCAGGGCGATGCCCAGGGCGACCGGGCCCTGGATCAGCAGCGACCCGAACACGATGATGGCGTTGTTGCGCAACGCGTCGAGGAAGATCGGATCCTGGAAGGCGAGGGTGTAGTTCCTCAGGCCGACGAACTCGGTGGGAGGGCCGACCCCGCGCCACCGGAACAGGCTGTAGTAGACCGCGAAGCCCATCGGCACCAGCACGAACATCACGTAGATGACGACGGCCGGCGTGGTGAGCCCGATGATCTCGTACCACTTGCGGCGGGTCTCGGCTCGGCGGGCGGACACGCGCCCGGCCTCGTGGTGGCCCGCCGGCGACGCGGAAGCGCCGCCGGCGGGCATACGGATCTGGTTGGCGGAGGTCACTTGCTTGCGGCCGCCTTCATTGCCGAGACGACCTTCTCAGGCGCCCCGTTGCCGGCGAAGATGGCGACGATCGCGTCGTTCATCGCGTTGCCGACGGTGCTGCCGTAAGCCGTGTCCAGCCAGAGCTGGACGTAGCTCGCTCCGGAGGTTGCCTCCAGGATGGACTTCAGCGCGGGGTCCTTCACGCCGGCCTCCGCACCCTTGGCAACAGGCAGGCCGGTGCCGGTCTCGGCGTAGCCCTTCTGCACCTCGGGGCTCACGATGTACTTGAGGAACTCGACGCACTCTGCCGGGGCGCTCTTGGAGCAGGAGAACCCGTCGCCACCGCCGAGGGCCGCCTTCGGGTCACCCGGGGCACCGGAGATCGCCGGCACCGGGAACCAGCCGAGGAACGTCGCGAGCTTCGCCTTGTCCGTGGCGACGGTGTCCAGCGTGCCGCGGTTCCAGTCACCCATCAGCTCCATCGCGGCCTTGCCGTTGGCGAGCATGCCGTTGGCGCTGGTCGGGTCGTTCTGGCCCGGCGTGGCGATGAAGTTGGGCTGGAACGGCTTGGTGTCGATGAAGCTCTTCAGGTCCTGGCCGGCCTTCACGAAGCACGGATCGTCGAAGTTCTTGTCCTTGGACGCCTTCTTCAGGGTGTCGACCGAGCAGGCGCGCAGCGCGAGGTTGTACCACCAGTGCGCGGCCGGCCACTTGTCACCGGCGCCCACGGCGATCGGAACGACGTTGATCGCCTTGAGCTTGGTGACCGCGGCGTTGAGCTCCTCGAAGGTGGTCGGCGGAGCCGCGATGCCCGCCCTGGCGAACATGTCCTTGTTGTACCAGATGCCCTCGATGCCCATCCGGAACGGCAGGCCGTACTGCTTGCCGTTCACCTGCCAGATCTCCGCGGCGCTGCCGATGTTGGCAACCTCGGTCTTGACCTGGTCGGTGATCTCCTTGAGGTAGTCGGCTTCCACCTGCTCGCTCATCTCGCCGCCGCCCCAGGCCTGGAAGACGTCCGGCGGGTCACTGCTCAGCAGCGCGGCGGGGAGCCGGGTGCGCTGGAGCTGGTTGGTCTCGATCGCCTCGATCTCGATCTTGACGGTGGGGTGGAGCGCGGAGAAGTCCTTGGCGACCTTCTCCCAGTAGGTCTTGCCGGGCCCGTCCTGTGAGGCGTTGTGCCACCAACTCAGGGTCACCGGGTCCTTGTACAGCTCGTTCTGGGGAGTCGCCTCTTCGCCGCCGCCGTTGCACCCGGCGACAACGAGAACACTTGTCATTAGCAGTGCCAAGACGGCACCCGCACGACGCTTCGTTGCCATCGATATCTCCTCGACTAGTCAGTCGCGGTACTCAGCCTGCGGCGAAGTTTTACAGTCACGTAACTTGATGTCAATCGGTATCGATAACGTTTTCGAACCGCTCGTGACGGACCCCGGTGCCGGCCCTATCATCAACGCGTGGTGTTCCAGCAACGCGTCAAAATGTCGGATGTCGCACGAGCCGCCGGAGTCTCGGTCGCAACTGTATCGAAGGTTGTAAATGGCCGGTACGGCGTGGCCCAGGCAACCGTGGAGCGCGTCCAGCAGGTCATCCACGAGCTCGGCTACGAGGCGAGCCTGGGAGCGCAGAGCCTGCGCAGCCACCGTACCAACGTGCTCGGCATCCTGGTCGCCGAGTTCGAGCCGTTCTCGACCGAGCTACTCAAGGGGGCGTCCCAGGAGGTCGCGGGCAGCGGATACCAGCTGCTGGCCTACTGCAGCGGCGACGGCGAGGGCGCCGCCGTGGGGTGGGAGCGGCGCTCGCTCGCCCGCCTCTCCGGCACCCTCATCGACGGTGCCGTGATCGTCACCCCAACCGTGGTCGAGACCGAGCACAGCTTCCACGTCGTGGCCGTCGACCCACACACCGGGCCATCCGACCTGCCCACCGTCGACTCGGACAACTTCGCCGGCGCCGTGCTGGCGACCAACTATCTGCTGTCCCTCGGGCACCGGCGGATCGGGCACATCAGTGGACGCGCCGACCTGAAGTCGGCGCGGCTGCGCGAGGCCGGTTTCCGCAGGGCGATGGCCGACGCGGCCGTGCCGGTGGACGAGCAGCTCGTCCGGGTCGGCGGGTTCCGGATCGAGAGCGCCGCCAGCACAGCCGCCGAGCTGCTAGCCCTCCCCGACCGGCCGAGTGCCATCTTCGCTGGTAACGACCTCTCCGCCATATCCACGATGGACGTCGCCCGCGGCATGGGCCTCTCGGTGCCCGACAACCTGTCGGTGATCGGCTTCGACAACGTGCCGGAGTCGGCGCTTGTCGATCCGCCGCTGACGACCATCATGCAGCCGCTGAAGCAGATGGGCGCCGAGGCACTGCGCCTGCTCATCGACCTGATCGACGGCGTCGAACGCGACACCCACATCCGGCTCCCCACCGAGCTTGTCATCCGTTCGTCCTGCCGCCCAAACCACTGATCCCCCGCCCGGGCAACTACACGGTCCGCGACGCCGCCCCGCTCTGCCGAGCCGCCCCCACCAGGACCAGCGGCACGCCAAGCGGAAGGCGGCGGCCGCCGCGCACCACCGCTACCGCGATCCGCGACCTGCGCGCGTTCGCCGTCCGCAATCACTTGGCCTTGGCGAGTTGGGCCTCTCCGTTGCCAAAGGACCAGTTCTCCGCGCCGGTCTCGACCACCGAAATCAGCACGTCCTCCGGACGCACGCCCGGATCGCGGCCGAGCCGCTCAACGATCGCGCGATACATCGCCATCTTGGCCTCGGAGGACTTGCCCGAGGTCCAGAAGATCTGGATCTGCACCAGATCAGCTGACCGCTGAATACCGAGAAAGTCACCGTGGGCGAAAGCGCTCTCGTCGTGCTCCGTGATGGCCATGAAGCGGTCGCCATCCTTGATCTGGACGGTCTCCCGCATCGCCTCGTAGATTTGGTCGAGGAGCGCCTTCTTGTATGTTTCGGGCTTACCCTCGCGGATCGCGATACGCGTGATGGGCATTGCTCTCCCTCCTTTTGTCTCTACTACCCCAGGAAGTCCAGGAGTTGGCGGGTGGTCTCGTCGGGGGCTTCCTCCGGGATGAAGTGTCCGACGGGGATCGGCTCGCCGCGGACGTCGTCGGCCCATTCCCGCCAGATGGCGAGCGGGTCGTCGTAGAGCTTCGCGACCTGACCACGTTGGCTCCAGAGAAACAGCACCGGGCAGGTGATCTTTCGGTTGCCGCGGTCCGCCTCGTCCTGCTGGTAGTCCAGGGTCGCGGCCGCGCGGAACTCCTCGCAGATCGCGTGCGCCGTGGCGGGGTCGCCGAACTGCTTGACGTACGCCGCCCGCACCTCGGGCGGGAAGGCGTCCTTCACCTCGGGCCAGGTGTCGAGCATGTAGTCGACGAGCACGGCGGGCGCCGCGCCGATGAACTGCTCGGGCACCGGCGCCGGTGCGGCCAGGAAGGACCAGACCCAGTAGGAGAGGCTGAACGCCTTGTCGGCGCGGTTGTAGACGTCCCCGATCGGCACGACGTCCATGACGGCCAGCCGGGTGACGGCGTCCGGTGCGTCAAGCGCGAGACGGTACGCGCAGCGGGCCCCCCGATCGTGGCCGACGAGGCGGAACTGCTGGTAACCCAGGCTCCGCATCACCTCGATCTGATCGCGGGCGATGGCTCGCATGCCGTACGGCTCGTGATCCGGGGTGCTCGGCGGTTTCCCGCTGTCGCCCCACCCCCGCAGGTCGGTGGCGACGACAGTGAAGTGTTCGGCGAGCCGGGGCGCGACCTGGTGCCACATGAGATGCGTCTCGGGGATGCCGTGCAGAAGCAGAACGGGCGGCCCACTGCCGCCACGGCGTCCGTGGATCGGCGCGCCGGACGTGGCGATGTCGAACTCTTCGAACCCGTCAAACATGCCTGCACCTTCCCGAAGAAGACAAGCCGTTCCGCCCGAAGGGATCGACCGTTATGCGACTCGACGCACTCGCCGAATAACATGCCTGGCGAGAGGCCGCGACCGGGGTCGGACGCTGCGATCTACCCGAACTTGAGCGCCGGAAACACGCCCCCGAATCGTCGCGTCAGTCGAGGCGGTGTGACCGTCTCGCCCGGCGGGCAGCCGGCTACCAAGCCGACCAGGAGAGTGGCGATTGCGTGGTCGAGAGCGTCGGCGAAGGGGCTGCGCAGAAATTGCAGACTCGCGTCAGCACGGTAGGCGACAGCCACCGCCGGGGCGGAATTGGTATAGGGCCAGAATGCGGCGGTGATCAAGTGATCAGACTGGCCGCTCGTGCCGACCGCTGATCACCGAGTTCGGGAATCAGGCTACGGACAAGCTCGGCCAGGCTGGTGAGGTTGGCGCGAGCCCCGCTTGATTCGTGCGGCGACGGCGATGGAGAAGTTGTGCTCCAGCATGTTGCCCGAACGCAGCCGGTGAACGCGTTGGGACTCTCCCGGCCACGAACCCGACCCCGAGCAATGCGGCTGCCGCCCGAGGGGTCAGTCCTCGTCGCCCTTCTTCTTGTCGCGGTTCATGGCCAGGTCGAGCGCGAGGACGCTGCCGATGATGAGCAGCGGGTCGACGCCGGCAGTGACCTGCACGGCGTAGGTGTCTCGGATCGTCAGCCACCGCTTGGAGACCGCGGCCACCTCGGTGCCGTCGCGTTCGATCACGTACTCGTGGTCGAGCAGGTCACCCTTCATCTGCAGGTCGTCGGGCCCCGGCACGTCGATGGTGAACTTGTCGCGGAACGGCGTGAGCAGATTCTTGCGGACCTCTGCGGCCTTCTCGCCACCGATCCGGATCTCATAGGTGGGACGCAGCGCTACCAGGTGCCGGTGCAGCGTGGCGACCTCATGGCCGGAGGCGTCCTCGATGACGACTTTGTTGCGGACGCTGAGCACCTTGCCGTCGACGTGGAAGAGCTTGGTGCCGTGCTCGTCGAGCACGTCGAAGTCGTCGCCGATCGAGAAGAACCGCTCCCTGATGACAAACATGAGTCGATTCTCCCCCACCGCGCAGGGAAGTGCCGGCCGGGCACGGCCGGCACTTACCACCGTCCGCACCGACTCGAGAAGCGCTTCCACGCTGTCCGGGTGGGCCCGCCCGTCCGCGAGCAGCGCGGTCACGGCCCGGACTGCCGGCGCGGTCGCCGTCTCCGGGAAACCCTGGTGCAGCAGCGCGATCTCGAGGTGATCCAGTGCGGCCTCGCCCAGTCAACCGTCATCACCACGGTCCAAGTCCGCCCGCAAGGACCTTCCTCCCGCCGGATGCCCACGTTGTCGGCAGAGCCGGATGTCTGGCGCGTGCCCGCTGACACGGGCCAGCTTGTCCTACCGCTGTGCTCTATTCCCGTCATGCATCTCGTCGTCTGCGGCGCACTCGTGAAGAACGGCGGGTCCTGCTGGTGGACCGCAGCCCGCCCCACCCCGCACTGGGCCGCGGACGCAGCGAAGGGCGCTCGCCATCCGCTGCGGCTGCCCGCCATCTCGATGTGCTGTTGAGCGGTATACCTCAGAGGTATGAATATGACTCAGAGGTATACCGCTCACTACCGCATCCGCCCCCACGAAGGTGACCGACGGTCACCACCGGCCGCCGGCCACAGCCCGAGCCAGGGTTAGGAATTACTCGTCCAAGGGTTCACATTGTGGCGAAGCCCTCGTCACGGTCGGGCGACCTGCATGCCGGCAGTGGCGAGGACGCCGTCCACGTAGGCGTCTGGCACATCAGAGACTGGGTCGGCTCTCCCACCAACCGTGCACTTGAGGAGCGCGACGACATCGGATGGGTCGGGATCAGCGATCTGGACGGCCTTCCCCTCGTGTTTGGCGCCCTGCCGGCATTGCTTCGCACCCCGGGGGACCTGTCCGGCTCGAACACGTCCACTGCCACACACCCGGATGCGCCCCGGCTCGCCGGAACACCAGCCGGTCCACGTCGCTCAAATCGTCGTATGTGGACTGGAAGATAGAACTGGCCGTCCGGGAAATGCTCGCGGATCCCATGGGCGTACGACAGGGCCAGCGCCGACTTTCCCGTGCCCCCCGCCGCGGAGATGACGACGACCTGCGCTCCCGCCCCGACCAGTTCCTCGACAGCAGCCAGCTCCGCCTCGCGGCCGACGAGTCGGGGCGCGACCGGAAGTTCACTCGGCGGAGTCGGGTCGTCCGCCAGGCGGGAGAACGGGTGACGCCGAAGGCTGGCTGGCCTGTCCCAGCCGGTGCTGCCACAGGGCGAGACCAACCCCGGTGAGGGTCAGGACGGCGACCGTGGGCCAGGCCAACCATCCGTACGCCGCGACCGGCTCGGGCAGTTCACCGCCGGTCGCGACGTTGACCACAACAGCCAGCACGACCGAGAGCAGACTCGACACTGTCACCAGCAGCAGAGCCACGAGCCGGCCAGGATCGCCGTCTCCCCCGGTGACACGACGCGGGCCACCGCCCTCTGACGCCACTCAACCGACAGCCACCCTCGCCGCGTCGAGGAATACCAGGCGGTTCACTTCGAGATAGTCCCGGACGCTTTCCCCGTCCGGCAGCCCCTCCCAGACGACGAGATTGAGATCGAGGAAGTAGGCCCGCGCCGCCTCGTGCACCGCGAGTGGGAACGTCAGCCGGATCAGCCGCTCGGCGACCCAGACCCGGTTCATCACGGCCTGCGTCTCGACGAGCCAATCGTCGCCGACCGTCCAGCTCGTCGGGCGGTTGAACGCGCACCGCTCAGCCTCAGCCGTCACCTCGATGAACCTCTCAAGCTGGGCGAGCTGTTCCGCGCGGCGGCTCTCCGCCAGAGCGAGACCCCGTCGCCGTTCCTCGGCCCGCTCCGCCGAGCGCTGGGTCTGATGCTGCACCCCGAAGGACAGGGTGCCGCCGAGGACCACGCCACCCAGCGAAACCATCGACACCCAGAGATCGCTCGGCATGCGGCCATGATGCCAGTCCCGCTCCACGCGGAAGTTCCCATGCCAGGCAGCCATCCGCTCGGCGGTCAGGCAGATGAACGAGCCGGCCGGACGCGCCGATGGCATCTCGGCCTCAGGCAGGCCGCTGCACGGTGTCGCCGCTGCGGAGGCGGTCCAGCTCGGCGAGGTACATCGCCTGCATGAGGTCATAGTGCCGGACCAGCAGCATGACCTCGTCGCCGCTGTAACCCTCGATGAGCCGCTCCGCCCGCTCGGCGAACCGCTCGTACGGTCGCTTCAACTCGGCGATCCGCTCCGGCCGCAGGGTGACGATCACCCGCCGCCGGTCCGCCGGGTCGCGCGTGGCCGTCACGTAGCCCGCCTCCTGGAGCCGGCGGAGCATGCTGGTCACCGCCCCGGTGGTGAGGTTGGTCCGCTCGGCGACCTGCCCCGCGGTGGCGGATCCGACGTCCGTCAGGTAGTCCAGGCACTCCAGGTCGGTCACGGTGAGGCCCAGCCGCTCCGCGATGGCGTACCGGAAAACCATGGACAGCCGCGACATCTCCCGCCCGGCGCGCATGAGGTCGGCGAGCGCGGACGCGCGGGCAGGTTCGTGGGACACGCCCGCAATCATGCCTCCGGTACGGTGACCCTGTGCAGCCGAGGTAACACTCGGGTCAGCACCCAGTGCGGTGCGGTCGCGCCTCCGGTGAGGCGGCGCATCAGCCCGGCGGCGGTGTCGACGGCGCGGAAGGCGTAGGGCACCATCTCGTCCTGGTAGCCGGCGATCGCCTCCTCCACCGGCGCGCCGCTCGCCCGGGCCTCGACCAGCCGGTGGCCGAGCAGTGCGGCGTCTCGCAGCGCGGTGTTGCCGCCGTGAGCGCCGAACGGCGGCATGACGTGCACGGCGTCGCCCATCATCGTCGCCCGGGGCAGCGCCCACCGGCGCGGGCGTCGGCCGGTGGCGAAGAGGTTGAGCACCGTGGCATCCAGCTCGGCCGTGCCGACCAGTCGCCGGATGAGCGGGTGGAAGTCCCCACTCATCCGGGTGGCCAATTTCCACAGCGCCAGCAGGTCCCCGCGGGCACCGATGGGCACCTCCTCCTGCCGGAGCAGCAGTCCCCACATGACGTAGTCGTCGCCGGTTGGCGCATAGCTGCCCGGAGCCAGGCGCGCGAACGCCTCCGGCGGGCTCTCGCCGAACCGCATGGAGGTGAAGAAGAAGGCGCGGCCCGGTCGGTCGGCGATGGCCAGGACCCCGCTGGTACGCAGTGCGTCCGGGATCACGCTCTCGCCATTCCGCCGCAGGGGCGACCGGCCGTAGATGCCCGCCATCGCGGTGTTCGCCGGGTCCGCGTCCGGCATGAGCTGGGCGCGCAGCGCCGAGCCGACGCCGTCCGCGCCCACGACGACGGTTGCCGCGGCGGCCCCGCCGTCGGAGAACCGCAGCCGCAGACTTGCCGGGCCACCGCTGTCCACCGCGACGGCGTCCTTGCCGTAGTGGATGCGTCCGTCCAGCCCGGACTGCAGGATCGACCGCAGGGTCAGGCGGTCGACCTGGCGGGTCGCGTGCGGCTCGTCCTTGAAGGTGATGGTGAACGCGTCCCGCAGCCGGCTGTCGGTGAAGCGTAGGTTCCCGCCGGGCTCGTCACCGGTGGTCAGCGCCAGGTTGTACAGCTGGCGGGGCAGGCTCTCGCGCAGAGCCTCCAGCCCGTACCGGTCGAGGATGATCCGGTAGCCCTGCCGCCGGACGAAGGGACTCGGGTCCCGCTCGTAGACGTGCACGTCGATGCCGGCGCGCATCAGGTACTGGGCGAGGCAGAGGCCGGAGAGGCCGGCGCCGGCGATTGCCACCGAGAAGTCCGTCGATATGCCCATGTCGATTATCTTAATGACTAAGATGATTTGAGCAAGGCCGCCGACGTGGCACACCCGCGTTCCGCGTCCTGCCGCTCGCCGCCGCGAGGCCACGGCCGACGTGGATGCGATCGTCGGGCCCGGCGCGGAACTCGCCACCGAGAGGGGCCATGGCCAGGCCCGACGCATCGCCAGATGCCTAGATCTGTTGATCCATGAACAGGTATTGCACGCGCGCGTCGCTCAGCATGCCCTGGTAGACGGTGACGTCGTCAACCTGCCCGTTGAGCCATTCGGCCGGCCCTTCCGGAGTCGTCGACCGGCCGACCAGCAGGGAGCCCGTTGCCTGCCAGGGCTGCCAGGCCTCGCGGAGTCCAACGGTCGTGGCGAGCGCTCCGTCCACGTAGAGCCGCGCCTGTCGGCGCCCGACGTCGAGGATGGCCACGAGCTGGTGCCAACCGTCGACGGCAGTCGCGGGCGTGGTCGCGGAGGTGGTGGCATCGGCGACGTCGGCGACGTCGAACCTCCACTGGCCGCCATTGTCCGGCTCGTACGCCAGCCGGAAGGCACTGCGGTCCGCGTCTTCCTGCGAGACGACCGTCTGCGCGCCCTCTGCCGTATCAAGCCGCACCCAGGTGGACACCGTGAACGATTGATCCGAACGGAGGACTGGTCCGTCCTCCCACACCGGGTTTCCCTCGTGGGCCACGTTGGTCTGGCTGCGGGCGTACTCCCAGGTCTCCTCGCCGTAGTGCGGATCCGACGGGTCGTCGATCCAGTGGGTATGGTCGAGTGCGAGGGTGCTGCTCCCCCGACGTCCGTCGAACACGACGTCGGCACCCCGGCTCAGGGTGAGCTGGCGTCCGAAGGCGGTCGAGTCCGGTGCTGAGCACAGGGTCGGGTCGAGGCTGTTGTCCTCGTAGCACACGACAGCGCCATCGAAGTTCCAATCACCGACCCGCCGTGGATCCAGCAGGCCCGACTCATTGAAACCCCCGGACGCGGGATCGGAGGCCAGCCAGCCGGTGAAGTCCTGGCCCACCAACACCCGGTCGTACACCTGGACAGCTGTCACGTTGCCCTGCCACCAGGTGTCGTCACCGCGACCTAACCGGACCGGCCCGGACGGGTCGTTGACCGCGGCCACACTGGTCGCGGTCGCCTCGGCAATCCCGTTCACCAAGAGGGTGACGGTCCGTGCGGTCGCGTCGTGCACGACCGCCAGGTGCGTCCAGAGTCCGATCTGAGGGGCCGAGTTCGATCGAGCGACGGACCCCCTCGCGCCCTTGCCGGTCGTTGACGGCATCTGGACCTGCCACCGGTTGCTGCGCCTGTCGTAGCCAACCGAGAGAGAGGCCCGGCCGGCACCGGCCTTGCTAGCGAAAACCCTGCTGACGGACGTGTCGGTGAGCCGCACCCAGGCTGCGAGAGAGAAGGTGCCGGCCGTGTTCAGAGCCGAAGGTGACGCCGACAGGTACGACGAGGTCCCGTTGAAGGCCACTGCCTGGCCACCGACCATCCGGGCGTCGTCCTGCCAGCTGATGTCAGAGCCGACCAACGGGGTGTCACCGCCCACGGCAGGCTGCTGGTCGGACAGCCCTGCGGCCTGGCTGATCCCTGGAAACGCCTCCAGTCCCCAGATCGCCGTCGGACCTGGGTGCCGGTCGAGGACGGTGACGGGACGTGGCTTCGCACTCGCCGTGGTGGCACCGGCAAGGGGTAGTGACACGGCGACGAAGGCCACGGTCAGGCGCAGCGCCGCCTTACGGGCAGAACCCCGGGCCGGACGAATGGAAAGAGTGTTTTTGATCATCGAACCTTTCCCATGATGAACGACAGGCGGGACCGGCGAGGGGACTCTCACACCCAGGACGCCTGATCGCCCGGACAGTGTCACAACACGATCCCGGTCCCGCTACCCCGAACCTCCTAGCGGGAGGCTGAACTGCCCGGGTACGCCTGACGGGCGCTGTCCGGTCGAGGCGCGGCAAGCGCGTCTCGTCTCGCCGGTTGTCGGCGTGAGGTCATGTCGAGCTTGCGAAAAATCTTGCGTAGGTGATAGTCCGAGCGGGCCAAGGCACACGCCGTTCAGATCAACGCCCCCCACCTGTCGATGGTCACCGACCCGGGAGCGGTCACCGATCAGATCGCAGCAGCCGCCAAGGCGACCGACTGACACGACAACCGGCCGTGGTATCGCTCACCGCGATGCCACGGCCGCCCCTTGGGTAAGCCCGTGTCTGTTCGAGGAATTCGGGATGGCTGGTGGTGATCCGCCGGTCACCGTGGCCGCGTTGGCAGGTTCGCCACACGCGGCCACGGTTGTCGCCGTTGTCGGAAGCCCGGTCAGGCAGTCGTCCGGGCCGCCTCCAGAATGACCTCGGTCACCTCACCGGGATGCGAGATCAGGCCCAGGTGACCGGCGTCGATCCGGGTGATGTCGGCCCCCGCCCGCTCCATCATCTCCTGCTGGCTGGCCGGCGGGATGACCCGGTCCTCGGTACCGATCACGGCCCACACCGGGATCGTCTTCCACGCCGGCTCGGTGGCCGGCTCCGCCAGCGCGTTCGTGGCCAGGGCGACCTGCGACACGGCGAGCACCTCCGCCTGCCGCCGAGGCAGACCGTTGGCGAAGCCGTTGATGAAGACCTTCGGCAGGACGTACGCGTCGACAGCACCTGCCGGAGCACCGGGGAACGGCACGAGCTTGAAGACACTCGTGGGGTCGGTCAGGGCCGGCTCGAGCACCGAGCCGGAGCCGGCGGTGAGCTGTTCCACCGTCTCCCCCTTCTCGGGGGCGAAGGCGTCGACGAACACGAGCGCCTTGACGTTCTGGTTGCCGGTCGCGGCGTCGCTTGCCACGAATCCGCCGTACGAGTGTGCCGCAAGCACGATGGGACCCTCGATGGTGGACAGGAAGTCCTTCAGGTAGCCGCTGTCGATCGACGGCCCCCGGTTGGGTTGTGGAGCAACCTGCACGTCGAAGCCGCGTGCCTGGAGTCTGCGGACCTCCCCACTCCAACTCGAGCCGTCGGCCCAGGCGCCGTGCACCAGGACGATCGTTGGTCTGCCGTCCTGCCCCCGGTCGGGGGTTGGATGCACACCGCCGTCCGCGAACACGCGTGAGGTGCCTGAGCCGAGAACTGTCACCAGCGTCGCCGCGGCGAGCGCCGCGCCGATGATCTTCGGCCGACGTGGCGAGATTCCGAGCATGTCTCTTCTCCCTCGTTGGTGAGTGATTCCGAACGGGGGCAGGTGTGCGAGGCTGCCCGGGCGACCCAGCCGAAGCCGCAACCGGTCGGGAGCACCCGCCGAGCGGCGCACGGACCGATGGCGGCCGGCCCTGGTGCCGCGATGACTGCGTGATCGCCCATCCCTCACCGTACGGACGGTCTGCGGAGATCTCCGACATAAGAGAAGAATCGCTCATGTTTCACCCAGATGAACGACGTACCTCCGGCTCGCCACCCGCGGGCACGAAGAAGCTGGCGGTTGCGCCCCAGCCCGGGACCACTCGGCGTGCACCTACGCAGAGATCCAATCAGCATCATCACGGCGATGAGCGGAACCAGTGCTGTGCCGTGCGGGCATCGCAACGATCACCAGGCGTGTCCGTTGGTCGACGACCATGTTCAGGCGGGGAGGATCGCTACTCCTCCCCGCATCGGCGATGGCATGGTTGCTGCGGCGTAGGGATCCGGCTCGCCAAGCTCTGGTCGCCACTTGTTGACCGACACCAGCCCTGGCTCGACAAGTTCAAACTCGCCGAAGAGCGTGGCCAGTTGAGCGTCCGATCGCATGACGATTTCAGCAGCAGCCTTGGTGCGGTAGACCTCTGCGACCGAGGAGACGCTCGACTCGTCGTACTCGTCGGTCACCGCCGTGCCCGGGTGGGAGATGACCAAGGCGCTGCCGGGTACGAGCCGGTCGCGGATCGGCGCTACGACACTCTCGATCGCCTCGTGTGGAACTAGTTGCAGGACGGAGCAGTAGAGCAGCGCCGTAGGTTGGTTCACATCGATCACGGTGGCGAGGTCGCCGCTGGTCAGGGCATCGAGGATCAGTTGGGGCCGGGTGAGGTCCGCCTCGATTGCCCGGCACGTGGGGTTGCCCGTGAGGATGTGGTTGGAGGCGACAACCGCCACCGGATCAATGTCGACGTAGAGAACCCGGATCGCCGGGTCGATCGCCTGAGCAATCTCGTGCACGTTGCCCTGGGTGGGAATGCCGGAGCCCAGATCAAGAAACTGCTGAATGCCAGCCTCGGCCAGTGTGTACACGGCCCGTGCCAGGAACAGTCGATTCGACCGGGCGATGTCCGCCGCGTCGGGAAAGGCCCGCAGGAGTTGTCGAGCGGCCTCGCGGTCGGCCTCGAAGTTGTGCACTCCGCCGAGGAGGAAGTCGTACATGCGGCTGAAGGTGGCCCGACCGCCCTCGAAACTCTGCACGCTCATCTGCTGATCGCTCATCGCCTCTGCCTCCGGATCTGCTTGAGCACGGGCCGCGGACCGGCCGCAGCGATCAGTGACCGCGGTCCCGGCCGAGGAAGCACGACAGCAGTTGCCGGAACTCGTGCGGGTGCTCGATCGCGGGCACGTGCCCGCATCGGCCGAACACGTGCAGGCGGACATCGGCCAGGTGTTCGAGCAGGGGCTGGGCCGCCGTCGCGAGCGGGGTGACCCGGTCCTCGGCGCCGTGCACGAGCAGCACTGGCACGCGGATCGCTGCCAGCGCCTGGGGCGAGAGGGTGAGGTCGTCGACCCATCGTGCCCTGGGCGGAGGGAACAACGACGCGAACGCGGCCGCCCCCGCTCGCATCGCGGTCGCACGGGCATCGACTGCCGCATCGGTCACGAGCGCCTGGTCGAGGATGAGGCGACTCAGCATGTCTCGTGCTCCGAGCGGGCCGGCGGGGGCGGCCCAGATCGCGTCGAGTTCGGCGGACAGCGGCGCCCCGGGGGCGCCCATCGTCGAGACCGCCACGACACGGGTGACCTGCTGGGGGTGCGCGGCCGCCAACGCCAGCGCCACGGCACCGCCCATGGAGTGACCCACAACGGCGTAGTGCTCGATACCGAGAGCATCCATCAGGCCCGCGGCCTGCTCCGTCCAGAGCCGGAGCCCACCCCTGGAGCCCGCCGGGATCGGTGTACGGCCGAACCCCGCCTGGTCAGGAGCTACCAGGTGCCAGGACGTGCCCAGCGCCTGCGCCGTCGTTGCCCAGGCGCCGGACCCGGTCGTACCGGGTCCGGAACCGTGCAGCATCAGCACCGCGGGCCCGGTGCCGCTCTCCAGGAGGTGGACGGGAGAGCCGTCGACTGTGACGGTCCGAAGTGCGGTCACCGGGGCAGGCCAGGTGTGCTCATGCCGATGCGGGGCTTACCGACTTCGAGAAGACCTCCATCATCGCCCGGCCGAACTGCGGCATGTCGGGCCACCCCCGGCAGGAGACGAGGTTGCCGTCAACGACGTCGGGAGCGTCGATGACCGTCGCGCCCGCGTTCTCCATGTCACCGGTGATGGGAGGGAAGCACGCCGTCTTTCGACCCTTCAGGAGCCCGTACACCGCTGGTACCTGCGCGCCGTGGCACACCAGCGCGATGGGGAGGTTGCGCGCGAAGAAGTGCTCGGTGATGCGCCTGACGTCGGCGTCGACCCGGATCCACTCGGGCGCACGTCCCCCGGGGATGATGAGGGCGTCGTAGCGCTCGACGTCGACGTCGGCCCAGGGCACGTCGACCGGCAGCTTTCGGCCGTCCTTCTCCACGTAGGCGTCGGAGTTGGGGTCGAACTCGTGGATGACCAGTTGCACGTCACGCATCGTCCGTGACGAGACGTCGACGTCCCAGCCGCCCTCCTGCACGCGATAGTAGGGATACATGGTGTCGAGTTCCTCGGCGGCGTCGCCGGTCAGGAGCAGCGCTCTGGGCACCTGCTTCTCCTCGCATCTGGTGGCGGGTGAGGTGGATCCAATCGGATCCGATCCGATCCGATCGAGTTAGCATTCCTCGGCCCAACCCGCCCGTCAAGCCTCCACCGCCATTCCGTCCGCGTCCTCGACCTCGTCGAACAATCGTCGAAAACGCTCGCCGGACCGCAGGATGTGCCGGCGCATCGCGTAGGCGGCGGCGTCGGGGTCACGCGCGGCGATCGCTGCCACCACTTCCTCGTGCTCGGCCATGGCCAGGTGAGTGACCTGGGTGTCGTGGTGCAGCCGGAAGAGGTGCACGTGGCTGTGCAGGCGAGCAAGCGCCTCACGGATGACCTGGTTCTCCGCGCTCAGCGCGACGAGATCGTGAAAAGCCGCGTCGCGTAGCCCGAAGGCGCCATAGGCCGTCAGCCCGTTGCCCCCCTCCAGCTCCGCCATTTCCTCCAGCATTCGTCGCAGACCGGCCACCTGCTCCGTGGATGCGCGTTCGGCGGATCTGCGCGCCGCCGCCGGCTCGAGGAGCAGGCGGACCTCGAGCATGTCCTCGAACCGGTGCCTGGTGATCTGGGGGGGAATGCGGTAGCCGGCATGGGGAACGCGCACGACCAGACCCTCGGCCTCCATGCGGTTCAGCGCGTCTCGGATCGGCGTCTGCGAGACCCCCAACTCTCGCGCCAGGACGTCGATGGTGACGCGGGAGCCAGGCTCGATCCGCAGCGACATCAGCTGTCCGAGCAGCCTGTCGTACACCTCGTCGGCAAGCCGGCCGCGAGATCTTCCCGGCGGCATTCCGCCCGTCACGGCCCTACGGCCCCGCGCGATCATCACTTCGTCGTCCATCGTGACCTGAGGTCCTCTCTTGCGTCTTCGCGAACCTGTTGACACCAGTCACAACGCTGCGGCATGCTGACGCCCCCAACTGGATCGTATAGGAAAAGTGGCGGATGATCTTCATTCTCCACCAGCGCGGAACCGCCCGCCGTCGCCACGTCGATCACCTGGAGGACGTCTCGGCGGCATGAAGACCCAGTACGTCGCGGCGTACTCGTGACGCCGGCCCGCGGGTCGGCGGGTCGGCCCCCACGACAGCCCGGCGGCACGCCTGAACAACCCAGCAACTGCTCGGCGAAGCACATAGCGAGGCTCTAGAAGTCCCCATCCAGAAAGCAGGCGAGAAGATGCGGCATCCAAAGCGAACAGGACGAATGTCCGTTCCGGGGCGGAAGGTACGGCTGGCGACGGCGGCCATGCTGCTGGTGGCCACGACCGTAACGGCTTGCGGCGATGGCAAGGACGACAGTGAGAAGGCGAGCGCCCCCAAGGCACCGGCGACCATACCGGAGCTCACCAAGGACCCGCTGACCCTCAGCTTCATCTGGTTCGACTGGCCCCCCGCCCAGGCACTGGAAGCCTTTGCGAACGCGGAGTACAAGAAAGAGCGGCCGAACGCGACCGTCAAGGTCAACACCGTGCCGAACGCGAACTGGCACGACGCGATGTTCACCCAGTTCGCCGCGCGCAAGACCGACTTCGACATCGCGATCCTGGACTCGCAACACATCGGCGAGGCCGTGACGAACGGCAACATCCTCGACCTCACCGACTTCGTCAAGTCGAACATCGACGTCAAGGCCTACAACCCGTACCTCCTGGCGGCCTACGGCCAGTACCCCCAGGCGGAGACCGGCAAGCGTGACGAGAACGCCAGCCTGTACGGACTGCCGCTGCTCGGCGACACCTGGACGATGATCTACCGCAAGGACCTGATCGGCGACAAGCCACCGCAGACCTGGGACCAGATGATCTCAGTGGCCGAGAAGTGCCAGACGGAACACCCCGGCGTCAGCGGGCTGGCTTTCCACCAGGCCAACGGCTCCGACGCCGCGGCCGTCACCTACAACACGGTAAACGGCGTCTACGGCGGCAACCTCTGGGACGCCAAGACGCGCAAGATCGAGGGTGTCCTCAACGACGCTGCGGGCCAGGAGGCGATGGACATCCTGGTCAACAAGATGAAGCCGCTGACCGCCAAGGGCTCCGGCAACTGGTTCATCGACGAGGTGAACGCGTCGGTCGCCCAGGGCAAGGCATGCATCGCGTTCAACTGGATCGCCGCGAGCGGCGGCCTGCTTGACCCGAAGCAGTCGACGCTCGGCACCACGCGGGAGCAGATTCTCGACAAGCTGGGTTTTGCCACCCTGCCGAGCCAGAAGACGAACCTGGTCCCTCTCGGCGGTATGGGGATGCACGTGTCGGCCTACTCCTCGAAGGCAAACCAGGCGGAGGCCCTGAACTTCATGAAGTGGTTCGAGCGGGCTGATGTCCAGAAGAAGTGGGCCGCGGCCGGTGGCGTGCCATCGCGTACGGACGCCCTGGAGTCGCCCGAGTTCCTCAATGCCGGGCCGTTCAACCAGGTGTACACCGACTCGGTTCCGCGGATGCGGGACATGTGGAACGTGCCCGAGTACGCGCGCCTCGTCGACATTGAGAACACCAACGTGAACGCGGCTCTCAACGGCGCGAAGAAGCCGAAGGATGCGCTCGACGACATCGCCAAGGAGCAGCAGGGCGTGCTCGATTCCAGCAGCCGCAAGGGCGGCGGCGGACTGTGAGTGACCCCCTCACTCTGACGACCGAACACCCCGGGCAGGTGGCGTCCGCGACGCCACCTGCACCGGGTCGGTCCCGCCGGCTGAGCGACCGGGCGCTCGCCGTGGCCTTCATCTCCCCCGCGCTGCTGCTGTTGCTCGCCATGTCGGTGTTCCCGTTGCTGTGGTCGTTGTACCTGTCCTTCACCGACTA
This sequence comes from Micromonospora sp. NPDC005215, assembly GCF_040607915.1. Lineage (NCBI taxonomy): Bacteria > Bacillati > Actinomycetota > Actinomycetes > Micromonosporales > Micromonosporaceae > Micromonospora > Micromonospora sp. NPDC005215. The sequence continues at coordinate 66,766 of NZ_JBEXHQ010000021.1, forward strand.
CTCGGCCACCCGCGGGGGGCCCGCCCATTTCATCTGGTTCGGGAACTACACCGCCATCCTGACTTCGGCGCAGGTCCACACCAGGGCCTTGACGACGTTGATCTACGTGGTCGGCGCGGTCGGCCTACAGACCGTGCTCGGTTTCGGCATCGCCTACCTGATCTCACGGCGCACGCACGGGCGTGGGCTGCTGACCACTGTGTTCCTGGTTCCGATGATGCTGTCGCCGGTCGTGGTCGGGCTGTTCTGGCGATTCATGCTCGACGCGCAGTTCGGCGTGGTCAACAGCATGCTCGGCTCGCTCGGCATCGGGCAGGTGGAGTGGCTCACCCGGCAGCGAACGGCACTGGTTTCCCTGATCGTGGTCGACACCTGGCAGTGGACGCCGTTCATCATGCTCATCGCACTTGCGGGCCTTACCGCGGTTCCCAAGTACCTCTACGAGGCCGCCTCGATCGACCGGGCGTCCGAGTGGTTCCGGTTCCGCACCATCACTCTTCCGCTGGTGTGGCCGCTGCTCCTCATTGCCGTGCTGTTCAGGGCCATCGAGGCATTCCGGCTGTTCGACCTCGTCTACATCCTCACCAACGGGGGTCCGGGTGTCTCCACCGAGACGTTGTCGTTCCACATCTACAAGGTCGCGTTCCTGGGCTTCAACACCGGAACCGCCTCGGCGTACGGGATCCTCATGGTCCTCGTCGTCATCGTCCTCACGCAGCTCTACCTGCGCTACCTGAACAAGCTCAAGGAGGACTGATGGCCCTCTCCGTCGATGAGGCCGTGTCCCCGGGTCCTACCCGGGACCACACGCCCGCCACGCGCCGCCTGGGCGGTGGCCGGGGCCGCTCCGTGCTGGAGGTCGCGCTGCTGACCGCGCTGGCCGTCGTGATGCTCTTTCCGGTGCTGTGGATGATCGAGACGTCCATCAAGGAGAACCGGGACGTCTACGCCATCCCGGCCAAGTTCTTCGACTTCAAGGTCACTCTGGACCATTACCGGGACGTGTTCGTCGCCCCCGGCGACGGTCGCACGGCCGTATCGGTCTCCTTCCTCAACTCCATCGTGGTCGCCGGGGCCTCCACGTTGCTGGCCACCGTGCTGGGGGTCCCGGCGGCCTGGGCCTACTCACGCTTCGCGGTGAAGGCCAAGAAGGACCAACTGTTCTTCATCCTGTCCACCCGCTTCATGCCGCCCGTGGTGGTAGTGATCCCGATCTTCCTCATGTACCGCCAGGTCGGACTCATCGACAACAAGCTCGGCCTGATCCTCATCTACACCGCGTTCAACGTCCCGTTCACGATCTGGATGATGAAGGGGTTCGTCGACGAGGTGCCCGCGGAGTACGAGGATGCCGCAATGCTCGACGGCTACACCCGTCTGCAGGCGTTCTGGAAATTCACCCTTCCCCTGCTCGTGCCCGGGATCGCCGCGACGGCGGTCTTCGCACTCATCTTCTCGTGGAACGAGTTCGTGTTCGCCACCTTCCTTACCTCCAGCGACAGCGTCCGGACGGCCCCACCCGCCATCGCCGGCCTCATCGGCGGCACCACTACGGACTGGGGTCTCGTGGCCGCCGCCTCAGTGGTGTTCGCCCTACCCGTGCTCGTCTTCGCGTACCTGGTGCGCAGGCACCTCGTCGCCGGTGTGACGCTCGGGGCGGTGCGACGCTGATGGCGGGCATCGAGGTGACCGCCCTGCACAAGCGGTACCCGGACGGGACGGTCGCGGTTGAGCACGTGGACCTGTCCATCGGCGACGGCGAGCTGTTCGTGATGCTCGGCCCTTCGGGTTGCGGCAAGACGACCACGCTGCGGGCCATAGCCGGCCTGGAGAGGCAGACGACGGGCGACATCCGCATCGGCGACACGCTGGTCAACGACCTGCCGCCCGCCGAACGCGACATCGCCATGGTGTTCCAGTTCTACGCTCTCTACCCGCATCTGAAGACCCGCGACAACCTGGCGTTCCCCCTGCGGGCCGAGGGACTGCCCAAGCCGGAGGTGCACGAGCGGGTGAACGAGGCCGCCCGGCTGATGCGGCTCGGTCCGCTCCTGGACCGGCGACCGCGCCAGCTGTCCGGCGGGGAGCAGCAGCGCGTCGCGCTCGCTCGCGCCCTGGTGCGACGACCGCGCGCATTCCTCATGGACGAACCTCTCACCAATCTGGACGCGGAGCTGAGGGCCGACATGCGCACGGAGATCAAGCACCTCCAGGGGGAGCTGGGGGCGACGATGGTCTACGTCACCCACGACCAGGTCGAGGCGATGTCGCTCGGTCACCGAATCGCCATCCTCAACAAGGGCCGCGTGGAGCAGATCGGCACGCCGCTGGAGGTCTACGACCGTCCGGCGAGTCTCTTCTGCGCCGCGTTCATCGGCTCCCCGCCGATGAACCTGATCGAGGTGGAGGTGGCCGACGGGCAGCTGCGCGGTCAGGGCGGACTGGCCCTCACGCCACCGCCCGGTTTGCCGCGCGACCGTCGCCTGGTCGCAGGCGTCCGGCCGGAGGCGCTGGAAGTCACAGCGCCAGGGGCGGAACGTTCGGTCCCGGCCCGCGTGGTCTCGGCCGAGTGGCTGGGCGACGAGATCATCTACGTGGTCGACCACAGCGGCCAGCGCGACGTACGGGTTCGGATGCCACCGACTGTCCGTTTCGCCGTCGACGCACCGGTCGGGCTGCGGCACACCGGCGGGACCCCGGCGGTCTACGACGTGAGCACGGAAGAGCTGGTGGCCTGATGGGAACCGTGGCAGTGCAGGGGCTGTGCAAGTCCTTCGGCAAGGTCCAGGCCCTGGACGGGGTGACGCTGGACGTGCCGGACGGCGCGTTCTTCGTCGTGCTCGGGCCCTCCGGGGCAGGCAAGACGACGACCCTGCGAGCGATCGCCGGCCTTGACAAGCTTGACGCCGGGTCGGTGCAGCTGGACGGGAGGGACGCGACCGGTGACGCCCCGGCCGCACGCGACCTGGCCATGGTCTTCCAGAGCTACGCCCTCTACCCGCGACACACGGTGTTCGAGAACATCGCTTCGCCGCTGCGGGCACGCCGCTGTTCTTCGAGCGAGATCACCGCAGCCGTCGAGCAGATGGCGAGCCTGCTGCACATCGAACGTCTGCTGCAGCGTCGTCCCGCGCAGTTGTCGGGCGGTGAGATGCAGCGTGTCGCCCTGGCCCGGGCGCTGGTCCGTCGCCCCCGCGCGTTCCTCATGGACGAGCCGCTGACGAACCTCGACCTCAAGCTTCGCGTCGAGATGCGCACCGAGCTCACCCGCATCCACCGGAGCCTCGGAGCAACCTTCGTCTACGTGACAAACGACCAGGTCGAGGCCCTGTCCATGGCCGACCAGGTCGCGGTCCTCAAGGAGGGGAAGGTGCAACAGGTCGGAACGCCGACCGAGGTGTACGAGCGTCCAGCCAACCAGTGGGTCGCCGGATTCGTCGGGAGCCCGCCGATCAGCCTGCTCGCCTGCCACGCCGAGGGAGATCGTCTGGTCGGTGCGGAGGGCTGGACGCTGCCGCGGCCCCGCTGGACCACGGCTGAGGACGGTCGTGCGCTGCTGCTGGGCCTGCGCGCGGAGGACCTGTCCGTCGAGCAGCGTGGGAACGCGTCGTTGTCGGGGGAGCTCTACGGGCTTGAGCCGCTCGGTGACCGAACGGTGGTCGACGTCCGAGTGGGGACCGAGATCCTCAAGGTCAAGGCACGACCCACCGTCACCGGTACGCCGGGCGAGCGGCTGCATGTCACTGTCGACCTGGACCGTGCGCACCTGTTCGATGCGGGCACCGGGCTGTCGCTGTCCAAGGCTGGGCGGTAACCGCGCCGGGCGGCGACGGCACCATGCGCCCACACGTGGCGATCGAGCCTCGGCGGACCGTCACCAGTGCGCACGGCCTGACGACGCTGAGACGACAGTGGCCCGAGAAGGCGATCGGTGGCGCGGGGCGTCGCCCTGCAGACAGGGCCACTGCCACAGTCGACCCGCTCGGCAACCTCGCCCCCGACGGGGGCGGGTGACCCGTCCGTCCACGCGCACAGCGCGATCGCCGAGGCATGCCGGACATCACCAAGAAGATCACAGGAGGTGACGCAATGAGTGACCCGATGAACGCCCTGGCTCCCGAGCACCGGCGGCTCCGGATCGGCGACGCCTGGCGCGACGCCGCAAGCGGAGCCACCTTCGCCGTCGAGGACCCGGCCACCGGCAAGACCATCGCCGAGGTGGCAGACGCCGACGTCGTTGACGGGCTCGCCGCTCTGGACGTGGCGAGCAAGGCGATGGCGGAGTGGGCGGCGACCCCGCCGCGGAAGCGGTCAGAGTTGTTGACCGCGACGTACCGGGCACTGACCGAGCGATCCGAAGAGGTCGCCCGGCTGATAACGCTGGAGATGGGCAAGCCGCTCGCCGAGGCTCGGGCAGAGGTGGCCTACGGCGCCGAGTTCTTCCGTTGGTTCGCCGAGGAGGCGGTGCGCGTCGAGGGGCGCTACAGCACCGCTCCCACAGGTGGATATCGCATCCTCACCGTGCCGAAGCCGGTCGGACCGTGCGTCTTCGTGACGCCCTGGAACTTTCCGTTGGCAATGGGTGCCCGCAAGATCGCTCCTGCGCTGGCCGCGGGCTGCACGACGATCACCAAGCCAGCAGCACTGACGCCACTCACCATGCTGTTCCTGGCCCGCATCATGGAGGAGGTCGGCGTTCCTCCGGGCGTCGTCAACGTGGTGACCACCAAGCGTGCCGGCACTGTGGTCTCCGCACTGCTAGCCGACAGTCGGACCCGCAAGCTTTCGTTCACCGGGTCGACCGAGGTCGGGCGCGTGCTGCTACGACAGGCTGCGGACAACGTGCTGCGTACCTCCATGGAACTGGGCGGCAACGCGGCCTTGATCGTGTGTGCCGACGCTGACCTGGACGTCGCGCTCGACGGTGCCATGGTGGCCAAGATGCGCAACATCGGGGAGTCCTGCATCGCGGCCAACCGGATCTACGTCGAGGAGTCGGTACGCGAGGAGTTCACGGCGCGCTTCGTCGAGCGGATGGGCGCGCTCTCGGTGGGCCATGGTCTCGACGACGGCGTGGACGTCGGGGCGTTGATCGACGAGGCCTCGGTCACCAAGATCGACGAGCTCGTCGCCGACGCTGTCGATCGCGGCGCCCGGGTCCTGGTGGGCGGCGAGCGTCCGGATGGGCCGGGCCACTTCTACCCGCCTACGGTCCTCGTCGACGTGCCCAACGATGCGCGGATGCTGGAGACGGAGATCTTCGGCCCGGTCGCGCCGATCATCTCGTTCACGTCCGACGACGAGGTGATGGCGAAGGCCAACGACACCGAGTACGGCCTGGTCGCGTACATCTTCACAAGTGACCTCCAGCGGGCGCTCCGGTTCACCGAGGGACTGGATACGGGGATGCTCGGCATCAACCGTGGCCTGATATCGGACCCGTCAGCTCCGTTCGGAGGCGTGAAGCAGTCCGGGATCGGCAAGGAGGGGTCGCACGAGGGCATCCTCGAGTACCTCGACCTCACCTACGCGGCGATCGACCTACCGTGAGCGGCCTGCTCCTCCGGGCGCCCGCCGAGGATCACCGCGCCCTGTGCACACCTGACCTGACCGGCCTCCACCCCGAGGACGGGCCCTGGGGCATGGCCGCCACGAACCCGCTGGCACCCGGAACGTCCGCCCAGCAGACCGCCGCCGACGATCCGGAGAGGCACTGACATGCTTGAGACCGTCCGCGGACCACGCCAGCTGATAGTGGGCGAAGGGGTCGCGCAGAACATCCCACGAGTGGTGGCCGAGAGTGGCTCGCGGGTCCTCATCGTGACCGACAAGGTTCTTCTGGGACAGCCGGGCGTGGCCGAGATCGTGGCCGCCGTGCGGGAGAAGGTCGAGGTCGTCAAGGTCTTCTCCGACGCGACTCCGGACGTGCCACTCGCCGATGTCGCCCTGGCCGTCTCGGCCGCCGCCGAGGTGGACGCCAACGTGATCCTCGCCATCGGGGGTGGCACGGTGATCGACCTCGCCAAAATCGTCGGCGTCATCCGACGCCACGGTGGGACGCCGCGCGACTACTACGGCGAGTCGAAGGTGCCGGGGCCGACGATTCCTCTCGTCGCGGTCCCGACGACGTCAGGCACCGGCTCCGAGCTCACACCCGTCTCGGTGTTGACCGACCCGGACCGCGAGCTGAAGGTGGGGGTCTCCAGCGTCCACATCGTGCCCGACTTCGCCATCGTCGACCCCGAACTCACCTACACCTGCCCGGCGACCGTCACCGCCCACTCCGGCATCGACGCGTTCTGCCACGCGGTGGAGAGCTACACGGCACGACCCCGGGCCCACGGACCGCGCGACCCGGTGGAGCAGGTCTTCCTCGGCCGCAACCCGATCACCGACCACTACGCGCTACTGGCCGCGGAGCGGATCGCCCGTAGCTTGCGTCGGGCTGTCAGGGACGGAGGCGACACGGACGCGCGCGCGGACATGTCCTATGGGTCCATGCTCGCCGGGCTCGCATTTTCCCACGCGGGCAACGCGGCTCCGCATGCTCTCCAGTACCCCATCGGCGCAGCCACGCACACGCCGCACGGCCTGGGCGTCGGGCTGCTACTGCCCTACGCGCTGGACGCGGCCAGGGATGCCATCAGCGACCGGTTGGCCATCCTCGCCGGGGTGTGCGGGCTCGACGTGACCGACGCCTCGGATGCCGAGGCCACCGAAACGTTCCTCACCTGGCTCGACGGGCTCCTCGCCGACATCGGCATCCCACCCACCCTGGCGGACATCGGCGTGGCACGCGCCGACCTCCCGCGCTTCGCGGAGATGGCAAGTGGCGTCACCCGCCTGATCCAGAACCATCCGGGCCCGACCGACACCGCCAGCCTGACCGCGATCCTCGAAGCGGCCTGGACCGGGGACCGGACCTGACACGTCCCGGACCAAGTGGTCGATGAGGTCGTCGACCTGCTCGTTGGTCCGCGCGACGATCATCAGCGGGGTCGCCGGTGGCGGCGAGTTCGGCGGCCGCGCGGACCACGAGGGTGGGCTTGCGGCGCCCGCGGCTGGGAGTCGACCACCACGCCGTAGTGCGAGCCGCAGCGCAGGTCGGCCGCACGGCGGTGACAACCGGTCTCCGTCTCGATGGCGGGCGTGACCTCCGTGCCGAGCATCGCCCCACCCTCCGGTGCGCCGCACATGGGTACCTCCCGTCGATCCCCATGCGACGGTGAGGGCGACACACCGACCACCGCGCCGTCGACGCCCGTCGGCGACCTGCTCGTCGGCTGCCCCCAGGACATCGTCAATTGACGGCCGCCGGCCCCCACCTGCCCGAGCGACAACCTCGATCGCGCAGCTGCCGTACCCGATTCATCAGGATTACATCCCCGACACACCGGTTGCCGCCCTGCACGAGATAACCCTTATGGGCTGCGGTGAACGCCCACCTCGAAGCTCCACCACGCCGACCGGCACCGATGTCTGAAGGAATCGGACATCGCGTCCTGGCCACCAAAATAAACACGCCCGATGGCACCCGGACGGGGTTGACGGCCCGGGTCAGATGAGCCAAGATTTCTTCTGTCGAAGGCAACGACGAAACCGTCCTGAAATAGCTCGCCATCCATGAGTTGGTTAATCGCCTCTGGTGGACGCGGCCCAACGATTGTGTCGCATGCGGTGCCGCACACTCGGTCGACAACCCGAGCTGACCTGGCACTGAACCGACGACGGCGTCGGCCTGAAGACCTCCACCAGTCGGTCCCGCTCGATCCTGTTGCTTCTCGTTGCCTTTGCGACGGCCTTAGATCCACTCGCCACAGGTCTCGATTCCGCATGCGCAGAATCGGGTCCGCCGGTATGGCGTGCGCCGGGGCCATTTACGGGGAAGGAGCGTCCAGGTTGGACAACTCCAACGGGGAAGAAATACTGTTGACGCAGGAGCACACGGCCGAGCGGACCAAAGGCTGGCAGCGCTCCGCATTCGACGATCTCAGTTTCCGGCTCAACGATCCCGAGTTTCCCTGCATTTTCTCGCGGAACGCATTCAGGAAAGGGATCGTCAATTTCATCTTCGTCGACAGCGCCGACGAGAAGGGCGTCAGACGCCTTGCCGAAGGGCTCAGGCGCTATGTCGACCGCGCCGTCCGCTGGGACGGCCGCCTCGACACCGCGAGCCCCCTGGTGGTGGCGTTCGCGGCGGATGCGGTGCAGGCGCGGACCGTCGAGGGCTACCACGCCTTCGGCTGGCGGATCCTCAACGACCTCCACAACCTCGACCCCGCCCCCTGGCCTGACGAGGTGGCGACGGAACCCGACTCACCCGAGTGGTCGATGTGTTTCAACGGCATGCCCCTCTTCTGCAACATGAGCAGCCCGGCACACCGGAAACGGCGCAGCCGCAATCTCGGCGCCCACTTCGCCATCGTCATCAATCCACGTGCGCGGTTCGACGTCTTTGCCGGTGACACGCCCAGCGGCCACAAGGTACGCGCCAACATCCGCGACCGCATCGACCGCTACGACGGCACTCCCCACTCGCCACACCTGAGTTCCTACGGCAGCGGTGCGCTCGAGTGGCTTCAGTACAGCCTCGCCGAGGCTGCCGACGAGCGGGCAGATCGGTGCCCATTCGCGTCGGGCCAGCACGACACCGCCTCGCTCTCCGGCGGTCACGACCATGATCCGACCAGGAAGGATGCTTCTTGATGATCGATCTCATCGTCTCCCAGGGACGGGTGGCGGACCGAGCAGCGCGGATGATCGAGGGCGCTGCTCGTACCGCGCAGGCTCTGGCGGAGCGCTACGGCCTCTCCGCGCAGTACATCGGGACACCCACCCCAGCGGTGAACGACGACTGGACTCAGAGCCTGCCCCAGGCCCGCCAGACGCTGGACGCGATGGCGAAAGCGGTCACCACGAGCCTTGACGGGGGGAACCTTCCGGTTCTGCTGAACAACACGTGCTCCGTCAGTCTCGCCACGCTGCCGGTCGTCGCCCGGCGGTTCCCTGACGCCGTCGTGCTCTACATCGATGCGCACGGCGACTTCAACACTCCGGACACGACCGGAAGCGGCTATCTCGGCGGCATGGTGTTGTCTGGCGCATGTGGCCTGTGGGACAGCGGTCACGGCGCCGGGCTGAAGCCCGAACAGGCGATCCTGGTCGGTACCCGCGACGTCGACCCGGGCGAGCGAAAGCTCATCGACACCGCTGGAGTGCGCGTCCTCCCCCCGAGCGAGACGACGGCGGAGAACGTCCTGGCCGCCATCGGTGACGCACGGGTGTGGGTGCACATCGACTGGGATGTCATGGACCCGGGTGCGGTCCCTGCGGACTACACCGTGGCCGATGGCCTGCTGCCCGCGCAGATCCGGGCGATCTTCGACGCCATCCCGAGGGAACGCCTGATCGGCGTCGAGCTGGCCGAGTTCAACGCTCCGGCGGACGAGGAGCAGATCGAGCAGGCCCTCGCCGTGATCCTGGACATGGTCTCCCCCGCGTTCGCCGCGGCCTGACGTCGAAGGACGGTTCGCGCAATGCCCCTCTATGACAGCATCCTCGACACGATCGGCCGCACCCCGATCGTCCGGCTCCACCGGATGGCCCCGGCGCACACCGAGGTCTATGTGAAGGTCGAATCGTTCAACCCCGGTGGATCGGTCAAAGACCGCCTCGCCCTGGGCGTGGTCCTGAACGCCGAGGCCAAGGGATTGCTCAAGCCCGGCGACACGATCGTGGAGTGCACCTCGGGCAACGTCGGCATCGCCTTCGCGATGGTGGCTGCCGCCCGCGGCTACCGGTTCGTGGCGGTAATGGGCGACACCTACTCCAGAGAGCGGCGCAAGCTCATCCGCGCGTACGGCGGGAAGGTGATCCTCTTCCCCGGCGCGCTCGGCAGCAGCGGCGGCAACCAGATCGCCGACGAACTGGCCGAGAAGCATGGCTGGTTCCGGGCCCGGCAGTTCGACAACCCGGCCAACCCGGCGTACCACCGAGAGACCACCGCTGCCGAGATCCTCGGCGACTTCGCGGGCAAGCGTCTGGACTACTTCGTCACGGGCTTCGGCACCACCGGCACGCTGACCGGCGTCGGCCAGATGCTGAAGCTGGCGCGCCCCGACGTACGCGTCGTCGTTCTGGAGCCCGAGAACGCCGCCGTCCTCGCCGGCAAGGAATGGAACGTGCACCAGATCCAGGGTCTGGCCCCCAACTTCGTGCCCAGCGTCCTCGATCAGACCGTCATCGACGAGCTCGTGACGATGGAAGAGATAGTGGCGCGCGACACCGCACGCCGCCTCGCCGCCGAGGAGGGCATCTTCGCCGGCATATCGGCCGGCGCGACCCTGGCCACGGCGCTGCGGACCGCCGAGACGGCGCCGGAGGGTTCGGTGCTGCTCGCGATGCTTCCCGACACCGGTGAGCGCTATCTGTCCACCTTCTTGTTCGACGGCATGAACGAGGAGTCGGATGACGAGTGGCTCGCCGCCCAGGGCGCCGGCCTCGGCAGCGCCTGATCGGGACCGCGGATGAGGGAGTTCATTCCGCCGGCCACACGCTTCGTCACACTGCCCGACGGCTTCACCATGAAGCGCGGCGGAGTGCTCGACGGAGCGCGGGTCGCGTACGAGGCCGTGGGGCGCTTGAACGAGGCGCGCGACAACGTCGTGCTGGTCCTCACCGGTATGTCCCCTGACGCGCACGTCGTCGCGCACGACGAAGACCCCACTCCCGGCTGGTGGGAGCACATGGTGGGGCCGGGCCGGCCGATCGACACAGACAGGTGGTACGTGATCTGCGTGAACGCCCTGGGCAGCTGCAAGGGTTCCACCGGGCCGGCCTCGGTCGACCCCGCCACCGGCGAGCCCTACGGGATGACGTTCCCGCAGTTGTCCATGGAGGACATCGCCGACGCGGCCGCGGTTCTGGTCCGCGCGCTGGAGTTCGACACTCTCGCCTGCGTCGTTGGGGCGTCCATGGGCGGGATGAGCGCGCTCTCCCTCCTGGTTCGCCACCCCGGTCTGGCACGCAACCTCATCAACATCTCCGGGGCGGTGCACGCACTGCCCTACGCTATCGCCGTCCGCTCACTGCAGCGCGAGGCGATTCGGTCCGACCCCCAGTGGTCGCACGGGTGCTATCGCGATGACGTCCTGCACTACCCGCGGTCCGGGATGCGCCTCGCGCGCAAGCTCGGCATGATGACCTACCGCTCGGCCCGGGAGTGGGATCAGCGCTTCGGCCGTGCCCGGCTCACCGGGGAACGCCGGACGGAGAACCACCCCTTCGACCCTGAGTTCCGAGTCGAGGGCTATCTCCAGGCACACGCGGACCGCTTCGCACACCGTTTCGATCCCAACAGCTACCTCTACCTCAGCAGGTGCATCGACCTGTTCGATCTCGGCGAGTCGTGCGGTGGCACCCCGGACGCGGCGCTGGCGCGGCTGAGCCTGGACGCGGCGCTGGTGATCGGGGTGGAGACCGACACGCTGTTCCCGCTGCACCAACAACGCCAGATCGCAGACGGTCTCCGCAAGGGCGGAACGGAGGTGCAGTTCAAGGCGCTGGAGTCGGACGAGGGGCATGACGCTTTCCTGGTGGATGTCGCCCACTTCGGCCCACCGATCGCCAAGTTCCTGTCACTGATCTGGTAGCGAGGAGTAAGCCTTGTCCCTGATCCCCTCGAAGGTGGCGCTCGTCACCGGCGCCAACCGCGGCATTGGCCGTGAGATCGCTCGGCAGCTCGCGGAGAACGGCGTACACACCCTGGTCGCCGGCCGCCGCCGGGAGGCGGTGACGGAAGCCACGGCGAGCCTGCGCAGCATGGGCCTCGACGTCGCGCCGCTCGTCCTGGACGTCACCGCGCCGGACACCATCGCCGCGGCCGCCGACGACGTCGGCGGGAAGTACGGCCGGCTGGACATCCTGGTCAACAACGCGGGCATCCGCGTCGAGGAGTACGGCAAGCGGCCCTCCGAACAGCCCATGGAGCAGTGGCGCCAGACGTTCGACACCAACCTGTTCGGTGTCGTCGAGGTCACTGCGGCTTTCCTGCCTCTCATCCGCCGATCCACGGCGGGCCGCATTGTCAACGTTTCCAGTCTGTTGGGGTCGCTGACCAAACAGAGCGACCCGACCTCATACGTTTACAGCGACGCCTTCAAGTCGCTGCCCGCCTACAGCGCCTCGAAGAGCGCGGTGAACTCCTGGACGGTGCACCTGGCGTACGAGCTGCGCGACACGCCGATCAAGGTCAACTCGGTGCATCCGGGCTACACCAAGACGGACCTCAACGACGGCGCGGGCGACCTGGCGGTCGCCGTCGGCGCGAAGACGAGCGTCGACATGGCCCTGCTCGGCGCCGACGGGCCGACCGGCGGTTATTTCCACCTCGGCGAATCGCTCCCATGGTGAAGGGGTTCCGACAATGAGCAGACTCGCTCTGGTCACCGATCAGGCCAGCCTTCCGATCGACTACGACATGGCGTTGCTGCTTGATGCTTGCCGTGCCGCCGGAATCGTCGCCGAGGTGTGTGACTGGGAGGATCAGACCGTCGACTGGTCGGGGTTCGACGCGGCGCTGCTGCGATCCCCGTGGTCATACGTGGACCGCCTGCCGGCCTTCCTCGCCTGGTGTGAGCGCGTAGCGGCGGTGACGGATCTCCACAACCCGCTGCCGGTGGTGCGGTGGAGCCTCGACAAGCTGTACATGGCGGATCTCGCCGCCCGCGGCGTGCCGGTGGTACCGAGCACGTTCGTCCGGCCGGGTAGTGGCCCGCCGGCGGCGGTACGGCAGTTCCTTGACGGTCATCCCGAGGCCGCGGAGTTCGTCGTCAAGCCCACAGTGGGTGCCTACTCGAAGGACGTCAAGCGTTTCTCCCGTTCCCACGCGGCCACCGCTGCCGCCCACGTCGCACGGCTGCACTCCGAGGGCCTGGTCGCGCTGCTCCAGCCGTACCTCGAATCGGTCGACCGCGACGGTGAGACGGACCTGATCTATTTCGGCGGCGTCTACAGCCATGCCATCCGCAAAAGCCCGATGCTCATGCCGGACGGCACGGTCAACGTCCCCACTTTCGAGAGCCGCACGCCCCGGAGGGCCGAGGAGGACGAACGCGCCGTGGCCTCGGCGGCGCTGGCGGCGGCCGGCGCGCAGGTCGGGCTGGACCGTCCGCTGGTCTACGCCCGGGTGGATGTGATCCGCGGCTACGACGGCGCGCCTATCGTGTTGGAACTGGAGTTGTGCGAGCCGTCGCTGAACCTGCCGTTCACCGACCACGGGCCGACGCGCTTCGCGGAGGCCATCGCCGGTCGGCTGGGGATCAGCGCTCGATAAGCAACGGTGCGAGCCGGCGGATGGCGTCGTCGACGTCGGAGGCGGACGGCGCCGCGACATAGCTGAGCCGGACATGACGGAGGCTGTTGCCGGTGGCGGAGAAGTTTGTGCCGGGTGTGATGGCGACACCCTTGGCGAGAGCGGCGGGGACCAGTTGATGCTCGTCGAGGTGCGCCGGAAGCGACACCCACAGGTGGTAACTGCCGCGGGGACGCCGGGCGAGAGCGTGGTCGCCGAAGGCCGCCAGAACGGCCTCGGTGGCCACCTCGCGACGGTGCGCCAGGGCGACGCTGAGCGCTTTGAGGGCTCGCCTCCAGCCGGGGGCGGTCACCACCTCAAGCGCGGTCAGCTGCAGCGGAGCGGGCACGAACAGCATGTCGATGACGTGGGCGGATCGCAGTCGGGCCAGGACGGGGCCTCGGGCGGCAATCGCTGCGACGCGCAGGTTCGGCGAGGTCACCTTGGTCAGCGATCTGATGTGGACGACGGTGCCGTCCGGGTCGTCGGCGACCATCGGCGGCGGCGCGGTGGAGGCGTCGGCATGCGCCATGTGCCGGGCGAAGTCATCCTCGATGACGAAGGCGGCGTGGCGGCGCGCGATGGCTCGGATCTCCTGCTGTCGGGCCATCGAGAGGCTCGCCCCGGTGGGGTTCTGGAACAGCGGCTGGACGATGATGACCCGCGCACGGGTACGAGCGAGGGCCCGGTCGAGATGATCCGAGTGCAGACCGTCGGCGTCCATGGGGACCGGAACCGTCCGCAGGCCCGCGGCATGGGCGGCCGCAATGGCGCCCGGGTAGGTCGGCGACTCCAGGACGACCGGATCTCCCGGCTGAGCGAGCGCGCGCAACGCGACGGCCAGCGCACTCTGCCCCGCCGCGCACACCAGGATGTCATGACGGCCGAGGCCGCCGCCGATGTCGGCGGCGAACCAGTCCCGCAGCTCGGGCAGCCCACCGGCAGGCGGGCGGTCCCACGCCTCCGTGCGTCGGGCCGCGCGCGACATCGCCGTGGCCAGGGTGCCCAGCGGCTGTAGCCCGGGATGGAGGTAACCGCCGTTGAGGTCGACGATGTCCGGCCCGGACGTCGACAGCGTCTGCAGCAGCGCGGGCGCCTGGAAGTCACGCAGGACACCGATCGAGGCTCCTTCCGCCCCGACGGGGTCAAGGGCCGCCTCCTGCCAGGACGTGTCCCCGGTGCGGGCTACCGGGCGGGCCGCCGTGCGGTACGTCCCGGCGCCGGGGCGGGGTGCGATGAGTCCGCGTTGGGCGAGCAGCGCCAGCGCCGCGGAGACGGTGGTGCCGCTCGCGGCGAAGCGCCGCACCAGTTCGCGGTGGGTCGCGATGCGGGTGCCCTCCGGGAGTAGCGCTATTTCCTGGGCGATGGACTCCGCCAAACTACGGGAACTGCTACTGTTCGACATGAGTACGGAGAATAGCGCTATCACCGTGGTCCGGATATCACCACTCGCGAGCGGGACGACTTTCGCCGCGCTCGGCGTGCTGAGCTTCTCGTTCAGCTTCCCGGCGACCCACTGGGCGCTCGACGGATTCGGGCCGTGGAGTGCCACGGGGGTTCGCGGTGTCCTCGCCGCGGTCATCGCGCTCACCGCTCTCCTCGCCACCCGCGCGCCCTTGCCGGCCGCCGGCGACTGGCCGGCCCTCGCCGTGGTGGCCGCCGGCTGCGTGATCGGCTTTCCGCTGCTCACCACGTTCGCTCTACAGACCTCGACCACCGCCCACTCGGCCGTTGTCATCGGGGCGCTACCCATGGCCACCGCGACGATCTCCGCGCTGCGCACCGGACACCGCCCGTCGAAGCTGTTCTGGGCGGCGGCTTCGATCGGAGCGGCCACGGTCATCGCGTTCACCATCTCGCAGAACAACGGCCGGCCCACGATCGCCGACCTCTACCTGTTCGGCGCGCTGCTGGTCTGCGCCGCCGGCTACGCGGAAGGCGGGCGACTCTCCGCGCACATGCCCGGCTGGCAGGTCATCGCGTGGGGCGTCGTCCTCGCGGCACCGGTCAGCCTCGCCGTGTGCGCGGTCGCGCTTCCGCAGGAGCCGGTGCGCCTGACGGCCGAGGCCATCGGCGGTATGGCGTACCTCGCGGCCATCTCGCAGTTCGGCGGGTTCGTGGTCTGGTATCGCGGCATGGGCCTCATCGGGGTAGCGCGAGCGAGCCAGCTCCAACTCGCCCAGCCGCTGCTGACCCTGGTGTGGGCGGTCCTCCTGCTGGGCGAGCACCTCAGCGCCATGGTGCCGCTGACCGCGGCCGTCGTCCTCTGCTGCATCGCCGTCACGCAACGGGCCAAGACGGCATGACTTCGCTCAAGCAGACCAGATCGGAACTCGTCCACCATCTCGTACCGGATGGGCTGTGGGAGCTGTTCCGGCAGATAGTGCCGGTCACTGTCGTACACCGGCCGCAGGGTGGCGGTCGGCGCCGCGCGGACGACCGGCAGGTGCTGGCAGCGATCGTGTACGTCGCCCGCACCGGCCGCACGTGGCGGCAGATCCCCGAGAGCTTCGGGGTGTCCTGGCCGACCGTCTATCGGCGGTTCGCGGAATGGCGTCAGGCCCAGGTGTGGACCCGCCTGCTGCAGTTGGTCGCGGAGCGCCACCACGAGAACGACGAGCTGCGGGTGATCGGGGCGTTGTATTCGCGAGCGGCACGGGACGGACGTTGATGCTCGGCTCGGCCGATCAGCTGGTCGACAGCCTGGACAATCCGCTGATGACGGCCCACGATAGACCGATGCCGCTCCAGGAGGGTTTTCGGGGGCAGCGATTGGCTTCGGTGCCCCGCCCAATCGTCGCCGAGGCGCTGCGGCGCCCGATCACCGGGCGGCTTCTCGTCACCGACGCCGGGTACTACCCGGATGCCGCTGACCACCGGATGCTACGCCCTCGGGGCACACCCGAGGTGGTCCTGATCGTGTGTGCCTCGGGCCTGGGCTGGGCGCGGGTCGGGTCGGGCATGCATCGGATCGGGGCATGGCAGGCGCTGGTCATCCCCCGCGGCGTCCCCCACGAGTACGGTGCCGACGAGCGCGATCCCTGGACGATCTGGTGGGCGCATCTGATGGGCTCCGACGTGTCGAAGCTCGTGGACTGCATGGAGGCCACGATTGAACGACCCGTTGTGCCGGTGCGGGCTATCGGTCGGGCGGTGACGCTGCTGGACGAGATCGTCACCTGTGTCGAGCGCGACCAGTCACCCATCCGCCTGCTGGGCGCGGCGGGGACCGCGTGGAAGCTGCTGACGCAAATCAGCGTCGACAGGCTGCTTCCGGAACCGGGCGACCCGCTGCAGCGTGCCATGAGCTACTTGGCCGAGCGGCTCGACGGCAACGTGAAGGTGCCCGAGCTGGCGCGGCTGGTGGGGGTGTCGCCGTCGCATCTGAGCACCCTGTTCCGCCGAGCGACCGGCGGCGGGGTGTTGGCTCACCACACCGCGCTGCGGATGGCGAGGGCGCGGCAGCTGCTCGACACGACGGGTGCGACGGTCACCGAGATCGCGTCGGAGATCGGCTTCGACGACGCCTTCTACTTCTCGCGGGTCTTTCGGAAGCACCATGGGATGAGCCCGAGCGGCTTCCGCCGCCGCCACGCGGGCTACGACATTGCCGATGCTGCCTTCGAGGGGTGACCGCACACGTTCGGTGGGATCGAGGGGTCGGGGTTCGTCCGGATACCGGCGTGGCATCCGGACGAAACCGCAACGCCGGCCGTCGCCTGGCTCCGGCGTGGCCCGACCACGGTTCAACCCTTCAAGCCGCTGCTCGCAATGCCGGAGAAGAACTGCCGCTGCAGCACCAGGAAGAGGAGGCTTCGTAGAGATCCTGCGGGATCGACTGGAGGCCAGCTCCGAGGATGATGAGGTTGATGCCAAGGCTCATCCAGATGCCGACGACGCCGACCGCGTAGATCGTGAGGTTCGCGTCGGCGACCCAGTACTGCCCGGGGACGCCGACCAGGGAGAGGACGTGGTTCAGCAGGCGCTGCCAAGTGTCTGGGTGTCCAGCCGGTAGCAGAGCCAGCTGTGGAAGCGGCCGGCGTCAGAGCCGACCTCGGTCGCGGTTCGCTGGTTGATCAGGAGGTATGGATCCGCGGTGCCTGGCCAGCGGCGGCGCCGGTGACCAGGTCCACCCACCTCCACGGGATCGACCCCGCATCATGTGCTACGGTAACCGAGTTGCAGTTTTGATTTCCGTAGACGTTTCCTGGCGCCTGATGGGGCATCTGAAACCCATCCAGGCGCCTTCTCGTTTTTCGTGTCGTTTCGACGCGGGTGATCAACGCGGCGGCGTAAGGGTCCGCACAGTGCGGTCTCTAACAGCCTGCGAAGGAGCAGACATGACTACAGGCACCGTGAAGTGGTTCAACGCCGACAAGGGCTTCGGCTTCATCAGCCCGGACGACGGCGGCGCCGACGTCTTCGCCCACTTCTCCGCGATCTCGGCGAGCGGCTTCCGCAGCCTCGACGAAAATCAGAAGGTGGAGTTCGACATCACCCAGGGCCAGAAGGGCCCGCAGGCGGAGAACATCCGCCCGCTCTGATCCACACTGTGCGAACGGCGGCCCGACTGACTCAGCGGGCCGCCGTTCGGCGTTTCATGCGCTCACCACGGCACCTCGAAAATCGTCTGATCAGCAGAAGTCCGGCCATCTCGGTGTAGCGAGCGGGTGGCGCAAGCAAGCGCCGCAGCACCGACCCCGCCTATGGCGAAATGAATCGGCTACTCACCCCCGCGGTTGTCCAACCAGACAGCTCGGCGGACCGAGGCGATGTGAACCCGAAACTGCCCCAAGCCCTCGGATACCTGGTCGACGGCGTCGTCGGGCATCCGGCCACTGTCGACTGACTGTCAGTTGTTCCACTCCTTCGCCAGCAGCTCGTAGGAGCCGACGCGATCGGTGTGAGCGTGGGTGATCGTGGTGACCAGCAGCTCGTCCGCGCAGGTGACGTCGCGCAGCGTACGCAGCCGCTCGGCGACCGTCGCGGCTGATCCGACGAACTGGGTGTCCACCCGGTCGGCGACGAGCTGCCGGTCCTCGTCAGTCCAGGGCAGCGCCTCCACCTGCTCCGGGCTCGGGAACGGGATCGCACCCCCGCCACTGCGGATGCTGCGCACCCAGGGCCCGTACGGTGCGGCCAGCCGGAGTGCGTCGTCGTCGGTCGCGCCCACCACCACGTCGGCGGAGACCACCACGTACGGCTCGGTGAGCGCGGTCGTGGGTCGGAACGCGGCGCGGTAGGCCGCCACCGCGTCGAGCACGGAGGAGGGGCTGACGTGGTAGTTGGCGGCGAAGGGCAGACCCAGGGCGCCGGCCAGTTGCGCGCTCTCTCCCCCGCTGCTGCCCAGCAGCCACACCTGAAGATCGGTGCCCTCCCCCGGCACCGCGTGCGCATCCAAACCGTCGGCGTCGGTGTAGTCGCCGCGCAGCAGTGCCAACACGTCGGCGACCTGTTCGGCGAAGGGCGGTGGCTGGGCACCCGGTTGGTGCAGCAGTGCGCTGCTCAGGGCGAAACGCGGTGAGGCGAGCACCTGGGCGTACGAGAACGGCGGCGGAATGAGCAGTCCGTCGACCACCAGGGGCTCGACCGGTGGTGGGGCGGGCGCGGCGATCTCCCGGGCGGCTTCGACGCGCCGCTGACCGGATCGACCGAGCCCGAGGTCGATACGGCCGGGGTGCAGCGCGGCGAGGGTGCCGAACTCCTCGACGACCGACAGGGCGGTGCGGTGACCGACCTGGACGGCCCCGGAGCCGACGCGGATCACGCTGGTGGCCGCAGCGATCTGCCCGATGAGCACGGCGGGCGCGGAACTGGCGACGCCGGCGGCGAGGTGATGCTCGGCCAGCCAGTAACGGTGGTAACCGGACTGCTCAGCCCGACGGGCCAGGTCGACGGTGTTGCGTAGGGCTTCGGTGACGGTGCCGCCGGCGGGCACCGGAGAGAGGTCGAGGATGGACAGGGGCGTGGAGGGCATGGTGGTCCCCGTTTCTGGTCAGGCCGTGGCGGCTGGGGTCACCGGCGGATGGAAGGGACGGCTGGGAATCTCCCGGCGCAGCACCGGCGCCACCTCGGCCTGGAACAACTCCAGGCTCTCCCGGTGCTGCTTGTCGGTCAGCCCGTCGTGGTCGGCCTGGAGGTGGATGACCTCGTGGCCGAACTGTTCGTGGTAACGCAGCACCTTGTCCACCAACTGCTGCGGGCTGCCGACCAGGATCGAGCTGCGATCGATGGCGTCCTCCAGGGTGTCGAAGACCGTCGGCACGCCGAGCCGCCGGAACGCGGCCACCCGGGCATCGAAGATCGGCCGGTACCGCTCGATCGCCTCCTGCGAGGTGCGGGCCACGTGGAAGCCAGCGGTGCCGGCACCGACGAGGGCGTCGGCCGGGTCGTGCCCGTGGTGCACCCACCGTTCCCGGTAGTGGCGGATGAGTTCGGCGTACGGCTCGATGGGGTTGGTGACGTTCGCGGAGAAGATCGGGTCGCCGTACTGGGCGGCGAGGTCGACGGATTCTCTGCTGGTGGCGCTGCCGTGCCAGACCCGAATGGGCTGCTGAAGCGGGCGCGGCCAGGTCTCGGCCTCGGTCAACGACGGCCGGTACGTCCCGGACCAGGTGACCTTCTCCTCCCGCCAGAGCCGGCGGAACAGCTCGTAGCCCTCCCGGTTGCGGTCCCACTGGTCGGCGGCGGTGACGTGGAACAGTTGCGCCTGCGCGGTGCCGTTGCCCTTGCCGATGATCAGTTCAAGTCGGCCGCCGGAGAGATGGTCGAGGGTGGCGTAGTCCTCGTAGGCGCGGACGGGGTCGAGCAGGCTGAGCGTCGTGACGGCGGTGAAGAGCCGGATGGTGGAGGTGCGGGCCGCGATGTGGCTCAGCACCACCGGCGGCGACGACGAGATGAACGGGCGCTCGTGCCGTTCACCGACGCCGTATCCGTCGAAGCCGAGTTCCTCCGCGAGAACGGCCGTGTCGACCACCTCCCGGAACCGCTCGGTGGTGCTGCGTTGCTGGCCGGTGACGGGGTCGGGCAGGTGAGTGATCAGAGTTATCAGCAGGAACTTCATGCCGGGACCGTCACTTTCGGCGGTGTGGTCAGGGACGGGCGCACCGCCAGTGCGAAGCAGCGCGAGTACGGCAGGACGTCGTACGGGGGGAAGACGGGGATCGGCTCGTAGCCGGCCCGCTCGTACCGGCGGATCGCGTCGGGTTGGCGGTCACCGGTCTGTAGGACGATCCGTGCCGCGCCGAGCTGGCCGGCGGCCTCCCAGACCGCGTCGAGGAGGATCTCGGCGACGCCGCACCCCCGGTACGCGGGCAGCACGTACATGCGTTTGAGCTCCAGGTCCGGGCCGTGCCAGCGCAGCGCGGCGTGCCCGACCGGGGTGGCGTCGGCGGTGTACGCCACGCCCGTCCAGGCGACCGAGGTCGGCGCGAGCGCCCGAGCTGGCGGCAGGTGGATCGGGTCGGTGGGGCGGTCGGCGTACCGCTGGCGCAGTTCGGTGGTCATCGCCGAGCGCAGGGCGGAGGCGTCCGGGTCGTCCCACCGGCGACGGCACACCGTTGCCACCGCTGTCACACCGCACCGACCGGGGTGACCGGGCGGGCGGAGCCGAGGCCCAGGTGGTCGCGCAGGGTGGTGCCCGTGTACTCGGTGCGGAAGACGCCGCGTTCCTGGAGCAGCGGAACGACCCGGTCGACGAAGTCGTCGAGCCCGCCCGGGGTCAGGTGCGGCACCAGGATGAACCCGTCGGCGGCGTCCGACTGCACGAAGTGGTTCATCCGTTCGGCGACCTGCTGCGCGGTGCCGACGAAGGACTGCCGGCCGGTGACCTCGATGATCAGGTCGCGGATGCCGAGCCCCTTCTCCTCGGCCAGGGCCCGCCACTGCCGGGCGGTGTCGACCGGGTCGGGATACATGCCGGCCCGGCCTCGGCTGATCGCGTCGGCGGAGACGTCCGGATCCTGGGCGGGCAGCGGGCCGTCGGGGTCGTACCCGGACAGGTCCCGGTTCCAGAGTTGTTCCAGCAGCAGGATCGCGGTCTGCGGGCTGACCTGCTGGCGGCGGATGTGGTGGGCGCGTTCCTGGGCCTCGGCGTCGGTGTCCCCGAGCACGAATGTGACACCGGGGATGATCTTCAAGTCGTCGGGGTGACGGCCGTGTCGGGCCAGCCGGGACTTCACGTCCCGGTAGAACTCCTGACCGGCGTCGAGCGTGCCGTGCCGGGAGAAGATCGCGTCGGCGCTGGACACCGCGAACTCACGCCCGTCGGGAGAGTCGCCCGCCTGGAGGATCACCGGGTGCACCTGAGGGCTGCGGGGCACGGTGAAGTGCCCGGCGATGTCGAACTGCTCGCCGTGGTGGGTGAAGCCGCCGGGGTCGGCCACGGCGACGTACCGTCCGCCGTCCCGGTCGCCCACGATCGCCTCTGCCGGCCACGACTCCCACAGCTCCCGGGCGGTACGCACGAACTCGGCCGCCCGGTCGTAGCGCAGCGAGCGGTCGAGGTAGCCGCCGCGGCGGAAGTTTTCCCCGGTGAACGTGTCGGAGGTGGTGACGACGTTCCAGGCGGCCCGCCCGCCGGAGAGGTGGTCCAGGCTGGCCAACTGCCGGGCCAGTTCATACGGCTCGCGGAAGGTGGTGTTCAGTGTGCCGGCCAGCCCCAGGTGGGTGGTGACCGCGGCGAGCCCGGCGAGCACGGTCAACGTGTCCGGTCGGCCGACCACGTCCAGGTCGTGGATGCGGCCCCGCTGCTCACGCAGGCGCAGGCCCTCGGCGAGGAAGATGAAGTCGAACTTGCCGCGCTCGGCGGTACGGGCCAGGTGGACGAAGGAGGCGAAGTCGATCTGGCTGCCCGAGGCCGGGTCACTCCACACCGTGGTGTTGTTCACGCCGGGAAAGTGCGCGGCCAGGATGATCTGCTTGGGCATGATGCTCTCCTCAGCTCAGGCGGTCGCCGCGACGGCGTAGCGGCTGGCCGGTCGGGGCAGGCCGAGCAGGTCCCGCAACGTCCCGCCGGGATAACCGGCGCGGAACAGGCCCCGATCCCGTAGCGCGGGCACCAGTGCCCGGGTGATCGCGGTCAGGTCGTCGGGGAGCACGGCGGGTCGCAGCCGGAAACCGTCCACCCCGGCGCGGCGCCACGCGGCGAGCAGGTCGGCCAGCTGCGCCGGGGTGCCGGTGAAGATGGACGCGTCGGACGTGAACCGCTCGCCGTGCAGCTCGTCGAGGCGGGTCCTGCGGTGCCGGGCCAACGTCGGTGTCTCGTCGAGCAGCACGACCAGGTCGGCGAGGACGCGCAACGGCGGATCGGTCCGACCCACTGTCTCCTCGGCCGCCCGCACCTCGGACACGATCGCGGCGGCGTGTTCGGGATCGGTCGGGGTGACGAACACGACGTCGGCGTGCCGGGCGGCGAACGCGTACGGCACCGACGAGTGGGCCAGCGCGGCGACCACCGGCTGCCCCTGCGGGGACCGGGGCACGATGGTGGGGCCCTTGACGGAGAACCACAGTCCCGTGAAGTCGATGTAGTGCAGCCGCTCCCGGTCGACGAAACGGCCGGTCGGCACGTCCCGGATCACGGCGTCGTCCTGCCAGCTGTCCCAGAGCCGACGTACCACCTCCACCGCGTCACCGGCCTCGGCGAAGAGGTCTTCGACGACCTGCACGGCTTCCGGTTCGTCGAGCCGAGCCAGGTCCAGCGGCGGGATCTCGCGGCGGCCGAAGTGACCGGCCTCGGCCTGTCGTGCGGAGACCCGGGGCCGCCAACCGGCCCGCCCGCCGCTGATGTGGTCGAGCGTGGCTATCGCCGTGGAAAGGTGGAACGGCTCGGTGTGGGTGGTGCTGGTGGTCGGGATCAGCCCGATGTGCCGGGTCAACGGGGCGATCCGGGCGACGATCTGCACCGCGTCGAGGCGTCCCCGGACCTGGTCGGTGCGACCGTCGGGGCCATCGGCCCGGGAGGACTGGAGGTCGAGGCTGTCCTCGATGGTGAGCAGGTCCAACGCGCCGTGTTCGGCCTCGCCGGCGAGGGCGTTCCAGTAGCGGGCGGTCAGGGGCGCGGTCGCGTCGGCGTGCGACAGTCGCCAGGCGGCGGGATGCCAGCCGAGGCCGTCGAGGGCCACGGCCAGGTGCAGACTCGTCTCGGTCATGGGTGTTCCTCCAACGGTCGGCCGGCGGTGACCAGCGTGGGCAGCGCGTCCAGCAGGGACCGCGTGTAGTCGTGTCGGGGGTAGGTGAAGACGTCGCCGACCGGACCCTGCTCGACCACCGCACCGTCGTGCATGACCAGCACCCGGTCGCTGAGGTGGTGCACCACCCCCAGGTCGTGGGAGATGAAGAGCAGGGCGGTGCCGTCGGTGGCGCGCAGATCGGCCAGCAGGTCGAGAACCTGGGCCTGAACGGAGACGTCGAGGGCGGAGACCGGTTCGTCACAGATGATCAGGGCCGGTCGGGGGGCGATCGCGCGGGCGATGGCGACCCGCTGCCGCTGCCCGCCGGAGAGCTGCCGGGGATGCCTGTCGAACAGGTCGACCCCGAGCCCGACGCGGCGCAGCAGGTCGACGACGAGATCGCGCCGTTCCGAGCGGCCGACGTCGCGGTCGAGGTTCTCCGCGATGACCCGCCCCACGGGGTAGCGCGGGTCGAAGGAGCCCAGCGGGTCCTGGGAGATCATCTGCAACCTGCGCCGCAACGGGCGGCGGGCCCGCTCCGGAGCCCCGGCCCACGGCGTCCCCTCGAAGGTGGCGGTGCCCGCGTCGACGTCGAGCAGACCGGCGACGATCCGGGCCAGGGTGCTCTTGCCGGACCCGGACTCCCCCACCAGGCCGAGCGTCTCGCCCCGCGCGATGGAGAAGGAGACGTCCCGGACAACGGTGTGGTCGCCGTACCTCTTGGTCAGCCCGGCCGCGTCGAGCACGGTGTCGTCGGCGCGGATCGCGGGCCGGGCCGGCAGCGTCGCCCGTGCGTCCCCGGCCCGCGCTGCCTGGTCGAGCCGGCGGCCCCGCGACGTCGCCGACGGCACCGCCGCCAGCAACTGCCGGGTGTACGGATGGGTCGGGGCCCGCAGCAGCCGGTTGGTGGGGCCATGCTCGACGATCCGACCGTCCCGCATCACCAGGACCCGGTCGGCGATCTGGGCGACGACCGCCAGGTCGTGGCTGATCAGCAGCAGACTCACCCCGGCGGCCCGACGTTCGGTGAGCAGCCCCAGGATCTGCGCCTGCACTGTGACGTCCAGCGCGGTGGTCGGCTCGTCGGCGATGAGCAGCGCCGGTTCCCCGGCGATCGCCGAGGCGATCAGGGCCCGCTGCCGCAGCCCGCCGGAGAGCTGGTGCGGATACTGCCGGGCCCGGCGTTCCGGCTCCGGTAGGTGGACCAGGTCGAGCAGGTGACTGACCCGGCCGGCCCGTTCCCGGCGCCCGACGATGCCGTGGGTGGTGAGCACCTCGCCGACCTCGGCGCCCACCGTACGCAGTGGGTCGAGGGAGACCAGCGCGTCCTGGAGGACCAACCCGGCGAGCCGACCTCGGACCCGGCGCCAGTCCCGTGGCCGGTAACCGCGCACATCCTGGTCGGCCAGCTCGAGCCGCCTGGCGCGGACCTGCGCACCCGGGCCGGCGAGACCGACCAGCGTACGAGCCGTGACGCTCTTGCCGGAGCCGGACTCCCCGACGATGGCCACACACTCGCCGCGCTCGACGGTGAAGCTGATTCCACGCACCGCTGTCACCCGGCCGGTCGAGGTGTCGAAGTCGACGTGCAGGTCCTCGACCGCGAGCAGGGGGGCCATCAGTGGCTCCGCCCGTCGAAGCGGGCCTGCCAGCGCCGGCCGACGACGGTCAGGGAGACCACTGTGGCGGTGACCGCCAGGCCGGGCAGGATGCTGATCCACCAGGCCACCTGGAGGTAGTTGCGCCCCTCGGAGAGCATCGCGCCCCACTCCGGCGACGGCGGCTGTGGGCCCATGCCGAGGAAGCTGAGCCCGGCGGCGGCGAGGATCGCCTCACCGAGCCCGATCACCGCGAGCACCGGCACCGGGCCGACCACGTTGGGAAGCACGTGCCGCAGCACCAGTCGGGGCCGGGACTGGCCGAAGGTGACAGCCTGTTCGACATAGCCGGAGCGGCGGACGACAAGCGTCTGACCACGGACCACGCGGGCGTAATGCGGCAGGGTGGCGATGCCGATGGCGACGATCAGGCTGGCGCTGCCGGGGCCGGCGATGGTGATGAACAGCAGGGCCAGCAGGAGCATGGGGAATGCCGACAGCGCGTCGAACGTGCGGCTCAGCGCCTCGTCGGCGACCCGATGCGTAAGGCCGGCGAGCAGGCCGAGCAGCAGGCCACCGGCCACCGCGAGCGCGGTGGCGGCGACACCGATGGTGAGCGAGTGAGCGGCGCCGTGCACCACCCGCGTCCAGACGTCGCGGCCGAGGTGGTCGGTGCCGAACCAGTGCGCCGCGTCGGGCGGACTGAGCACGCCGAGCGGGTCGGCCGCGAGCGGGTCGCCGGGGGCGAGCGCCGCCGGCCAGGCCGCGGCGACCACCAGCAGGATCAGGTACGCCCCGGCGGCGAGCAGACCGGGTCGCGGTCGGGACCGCCGGCGTACGACCGGGCCGGCCGGGTCGGCGCGGGTCAGTGCGGTGGCGTCGGTGAGCGGGGTGCCCAGGGTGACGGTCATCGGGGTCAGCTCCTTCGCAGACGCGGGTCGACCAGCAGGTACGCCAGGTCGGCAGTGGTGTTGACCACGACGTAGACGGCAGCCGAGAGGGTGACCACGGCCAGCACCACCGGCATGTCCCGGGTGGTGACCGCGGTGAGGGTGACCTGACCGAGGCCGGGGCGGCCGAAGACCTGCTCGACGATCACGGCGCCGCCGAGCAGGATGCCGAAGAGCCAGCCGGCCAGGGTGACGGCCGGCAGGAGGGCGTGCCGCAACGCGTGGCGCACCACCACCGTTCGTTCCCGTACACCTCGGGCGCGGGCGGTGAGCACGAAGGGCTCGTCGAGGGCTTTGTCGATGCCGTCGCGCAGCACCTGGGCCAGCAGTCCGGCGATGGGCAGCGCGAGGGTGACGGCGGGGAGCACCAACGCGGCGATCCCGCGGTCGCCGGAGACCGGGAAGAGCCCGACGCGGAACGACAGCACGCTGAGCAGCAGGAGTCCGATCAGGAACGGCGGGGTGGAGACCAGCAGCAGTTCGGTGCCGGAGCTGACCCGGCGCAGCCACGGTCGCCGGTCCCCGGCGGTGGCCACCGCGATGAGCAGGGCGAGCAGCAGCCCGAGCCCGGCGGCGGTGACCGCGAGGGTGAGGGTGGGGGCGAGTTGTTCGCCGATCACCTCGGCGACCGGGCGTTGCAGCAGGTAGGAGCGACCGAGGTCGCCGCCGCCGAGCCTTTGCAGGTAGTCGAGGTACTGCACGAGGGCCGGCCGGTTCAGACCCCACTCGGTGATGATCTGGGCGCGGATCTGCGGGGTGTCCGCACCGTCGCCGATGATGTTGTCCACGGTGTCGCCGGGGGCGGCCAGCAGCGCCAGGTAGGCGGCGGTGGCCGCGACCCAGAGGACGACCAGGCCGGCACCGAGCCGGCGGGCCACGGCGCGTACGGGTGGGCGGCTCATGTCACTTCCCGATCCACAGGTCGTAGGCGCTGGCGGGAACGCCGGCGGTGGGCTCGAAACGGACCCCGCCGACGCCGGTGCTGGCGGCGATCTGGTCGGCCGGGGCGTAGAGCGGCAGCGCCAGGGCCTGCTCGGTGACGACCTGCTGTTGCACGTCGGCGTAGATGCCGGCGCGCTTCGTCGGGTCGGCGGCGGCCTGACCGGCTTCCAGGAGCTTGTCGATGCGGGGGTCGTTGACCTGGGTACGGTTGATGCCGCCCTTCGAGTGCAGCAGCAGGTTCAGCGCGGCACCGGCGTCGGTGTCGGCGCGGGAGTTGTCGAAGACCTCGTATTCGTTGCGCTGGAACGCCTCCGTGGCGGTGCCCTGGTCGACCAGCGACACCTTGAGGTCGATGCCGGCGCTCTGCTTGACGGCGGCCTGCACGGCCTGGGCGAGGACGTCGCGACGGTCCCGGACGAAGGGTGCGGACTGCACGAGCCGTACGGTGAGCCGCCTGCCGTCCTTCACCCGGTAGCCGTCGCCGTCCCGGGTGGCCCAGCCGGCCTGGTCGAGGAGGGTGTTGGCCTTGGTGGCATCGCCGCTGTAGCCGCCCTCGAGGCGCTTGTCGTAGAGCGGGCTGGACGGGCTGATCACACTCCAGGCGCGGGTGGCGGTGTCGCGGTAGACCGACCTGAGCACGGTGTCGACGTCGACGGCCTCCCGGAACGCCTGCCGGACCCGCAGGTCGTCGAAGGGCTGGTGGGAGGTGTTGAGGTAGTAGGAGTACGCGGAGCCGGAGTTGAGCTCGCGGGTCAGGCGCAGCGCCCGGTTGCCGGTGACCAGCGGCTGGTCGGTGGCGGGCACTCCCTCGATGAGCTGCACCTGGTTCGATGTGAGGGCCCCGACGCGGACCGCCGACTCCTTGAGGAACCGGTAGGTGATCCCGTCGAGGTGGGCCGGGCCGGTGTGCGTCGCAGTGGGCGGCGCCCAGTCGTAGCCGGGGTTGCGCCGATAGCGCAGTTCCTGACCGGGGACGTAGCGGTCCAGCACGAACGGCCCGGTGCCGACCACGTCAGTGCCACCGGCCTTGAGGTTCTTCGCCTGCCGCAGCGACGTCGGGGAGACCTGCGCGCCCTGCGGGGAGGCGAGGAAGTCGAGGATCAGCACGTCCGGGGCGGTGAGGACGAGTCGTACGGTGCGCGGGTCGACGGCCTCGACGGCCTTGAGGTTGCGCAGTTGGACGGCGGCGACGCCCGGGGCGTACCCGGGTTCCCGGAGCTTGTCGATGTTGGCCTTGACGGCCGCCGCGTCGAAGGGCGTGCCGTCGGTGAAGGTGACCCGCTCGCGCAGCGTCAGGGTGTAGGACAGCCCGTCCGGCGTGACCTGCCAGCCGGTCGCCAGCCAGGGCACCAGCTTGCCCTGCTGGTCGTAGGTGAGCAGGGACTCGAAGGTGTTCCAGACCAGCAGGCGGGCCTTGGCCTGGGCGTACTGGTGCGGGTTGAGGGTGATCGGCTCGGTCTCCACGGCCCAGGTGAGGGTGCCGCCGGAGCGGGGCAGGCCGGCCGCCTCGGCGGCCGGGGTGGCGCCGGTGGAGCAGCCGGCAACGACGGCGAGCAGTGGGACGAGCGCGGCGGCGGCCAGGGTACGCAGACGGTACGCGGGCATGGTGAGATCTCCTGTCCAGGCAGGCGGAAAGCGGGTGTGCCGACACCCGGCCCCTGCGCGTGGGCGTGGACCGGTGACGGTGTCGGTGCTGTGGCGGCGCGGCGGTGCGCCTCACCTCGGCGGGCCGGTGCGGCGGGCCAGGTTACGGGCGTGGGTGCCGGGTCAGGCCAGACAGGAACTCGACCACACCCGACCGAAGTCGATGTGGCCGCGGATCGTCAGCCGCAGCTTGCTGGACATGAGCTGAGTCCACCTTCCGAACGGCGGTGGTGTCAACGAATCAGTTGCCGGATGTCGGCTATCGCACGCGGGGACGTCGATGCGTTGACGGATAACCTATTAGACCTATAGGGTTTGACGGGATTGCGCCCCGGCTGGTGGACCAGCCCGGGCAGGTCAGAGTCAGTCCAGGTCGAGCAGGATCTTCCCCGCGACGCGGCGTTGCCGCAGCGCGTCGGTCGCCTCCCCGAGACGCTGCCACGAGCCGCGCCAACCGATCGGCGCCCGGAGCACGCCCCGCGCCACGAGATCCACCAGGAGCGCGAGGTCCGGGCCTGGGGCGGTGGCATCGCCGAAGGACCGCAGCGTGCGTGCCGCGCCCGGAGCGAAGGTGGAGTTCACCGGAAAGACGGCCGGCTCACCGGACGCCCAGCCGATGCTGTGCAGCACCCCACCAGGGGCCAGCGCACCCCAGGCAGCCACCAGATGCGCCCCACCGACGGTTTCCAGCACCACGTCGACCGGATCGACGATGCCATCGAGACCGACGACCACCTCGTCGGCGCCGAGATCGGCCAGCCCGGCACCACGAGCCGGGGAGCCCACCACCGCCACCACGTACGCACCACCGTGCCGGGCGAGTTGGACGGCGACCCGACCCACTCCCCCGGACGCGCCCGTCACCAGCACCCGGCGGCCGAGCAGCGGACCTGACGCCCGCAGTGTGCGCAGAGCGGTGAGGCCAACCAGGGGCAGTGCGGCCACCTCGCCCAGGTCGACAGCGGCGGGCACCACCGCCACACTGTCCACGTCGAACACCGCCAGGCGGGCCCAGGCGCCCGCCCCGAAGGCGACCACCCGGTCACCCGCACGCGGGCCGGACCCGTCGGCGGCAGCGCGCACCACGTGACCTGCGGCGTCGTACCCGAGCACCGTCCCGGCCGGCCAGACGCCGAGGTGGCGGATCTCGCCGGCGTTGACGGCGGCGTGCCGCACCTCGACGAGGATCTGCCCAGGGCCGGGGACGGGGTCGGGCTCGTCGGTCATCCGGAACCCCTCGGGCGTGTCCGGAGCGGCGACGATCGCGCGCATGGCATCCTCCTCATCGCGGACCGGGCGTGCGACCGTGCGGTCAGGCGGCGGAACGGCGGGTCGCGCCGGTCTGGTCAGCGGCCAACCCGGCGTAGTGGCCTCGGTGGTACAGCAGGGGCAAGCCGACGTCGGCGTGCCGAAGCACCTCCGGCTCGGCCAGCACCACGGCGTGATCGCCGACGGTCACCCGGTCGACGACCCGGCAGAGCAGCCAGGCGAGGGTGTCGTCGAGAATCGGCACGCCCTGCGGGCCGATCCGCCAGCGGGTCGGGGCGGCGAAGCGGTCGATGCCGCTCGTCGCGAAGGTCCGGGCCAACTCCTGCTGGTGGTGGGCCAGCAGATGGACGGCCACGTGGCGGGCCCGAGCGACAGTTGGCCAGCTCGACGAAGCGAGGTTCAGGCAGAACGAGACGATCGGCGGCGTCAGTGACACCGAGGTGAACGAGGTGGCCGTGAAGCCGACCGCCGGCGCGCCGGCAGCGGTGACCACCGTGACGGTGCTGGCCTGATGACGGAGCAACGTCCGCAGCGCGTCGCTGCCGGCATCGATCGGGGCGTCGGTGGACTGGGGCATGTCGATCCTCCCGAGTGGTTGGTTCGGAGGGGGTGACGACCGGTGGGTGCAAACACCCGCAGCGCAACGATCCGGTCGACTACCCGTGATTCGGTGGTCGTACCGTCTCGGGGCCGTGCCAGGGATCCACGGGGCCGCGTGGGCGGTCGCCGCGCAGGGTGATGCGGTGCACCACGCGCCGCGCGGTGCCGTAGTCGCGGTTGGCGTAGTGGGCGGTGCTGCGGTTGTCCCACATCGCCACGTCGCCGGGCCGCCACCGGTGTCGCACCAGGTGCTCCGGCTTGGTGAGGTGGGCGTAGAGCAGGTCCAGGATCGCGCGACTCTCGGCCTCCGACACGCCCACGATGTGCGAGGTGAAGCCGGGGTTGACGAAGATGCCTCGGCGGCCGGTCTCCGGATGGACACGTACGACGGGGTGCTCCACCGGGTCCAGCCGGGTGACCACCTCCCCCTCCCACACGCTGCCCCGGCCACCACGGCGCTGCGCGAGGTAGTAGCCGAACTCCCGGTTCCCGTCGTGCACGGCGACCAGTTGGTCCACCAGCCGCCGCACCGGTTCGGCGAGCGAGTCGTACGCGAGTTGGCTGTCCGCCCAGGTCGTGTCTCCGCCGCTGGGCGGCAGCGTCACCGCACGCAGGATCGAGCCGAGGGGCGGACGGGCGACGAAGGTGACATCGGTGTGCCACACATCGGCGAAGCCGTTGTCCGCGCTGTCCAGCGCGTACACCTCGGGATGTTCCGCGTCGACTCCACCGACGACCGGATGGGAGGCGGTCAGCTCGCCGAGCCGCCGACCGAGGCGTACCTGGCCGTCGTCGTCGAGGCGCTGATCGGCGAAGAACAGCACCTTGCGGTCCACCAACGCGGCCCGCACCGCCGCGAGGTCCGTGTCGCTCGCGCGGTGC
Source organism: Micromonospora sp. NPDC005215 (assembly GCF_040607915.1). Classification (NCBI taxonomy): domain Bacteria; kingdom Bacillati; phylum Actinomycetota; class Actinomycetes; order Micromonosporales; family Micromonosporaceae; genus Micromonospora; species Micromonospora sp. NPDC005215. The sequence continues at coordinate 98,174 of NZ_JBEXHQ010000021.1, forward strand.
AGGTCCAGATCACGCACCTCGGCGCCGAAGTGCGGCCCGAGCGGGTCCACTGTCAGGTTCACGAGAGTGTCGGTCATTGCGATGCCCTTTCGAATCAGGCGGCGGCGGCACGCACGGCGTGGCCGATCGTGGCGCGTAGGGCCGCGTACTCGGGTGAGCCGCGCAACTCGTCGGGTTCGACGCCGGCGCGCGGAAGGTCGACGTCCACGTCGAGGGCCACCCGCCCGGGCCGCCGGGTCAGGACGATCACCCGGCTACCGAGGAAGACCGCCTCGTCCACGCTGTGCGTGACGAACACACACGTACGGCCGGTTTCGGCACTGACCCGGCGCAGGTCCTCCTGCAATCTCTCCCGGGTCAGCGCGTCGAGGGCGGCGAACGGCTCGTCGAGCAACAGCAGGGGATTGTCCACGGCCAGCGCCCGAGCGATGGCCACCCGCTGCTGCTGGCCGCCGGAGAGCTGCCAGGTGCGGCGGTGCGCGACGTGCGGCAGGCCGACCCGGTCCAGCAGGGCGGACACCCTGCGGGTTCGCTCGGGCAGTGGCACACCCGCGTAGCGCAGCGCGAGCCCGACATTGCCGCCGACCGTCTTCCACGGCAGCAGCCGTGGTTGCTGAAAGACCAGACCGGCATTACGGCCCGGCACCGGCGGCAGGCCGGCCGCGGTCACCGTGCCGGTCGTGGGCTGCTCGAAACCGGCGACCAGCCGCAGCAGTGTCGTCTTGCCACAGCCCGAGGCACCCACGAGAACCAGGAAGGTGCCCGGTGGTACGCGGACGTCGACCGGGCCGAGGGCGGTGACCGCCGCCGACCCGCTCCCGTACGTGTGAGTGACGTCGCGGACCTCGACCGCGGCGTCAGGGCTGGAGGACATTCGGCAGACCCTTGGTGTAGATCGCGGCCTCGAACACCGACCGGTCCGGAATCGCGTCGATCTTCTTCTGCGCCTTGAGGAAGACCGCTGCGTTGTACAGGTTCTCGGCCAGCCCACCGACCTTCTCGGGCGAGCCCAGCCACTCGGGGCTGGCCAGGTCGGCGGGCTTGAGGAACACGCCCTGACTCAACTGGTGCTGAGCCGCGGCGGTGTCCAGGTTCAACTCACGACCCACAGCGGTCGCCGCGGCGGTCGGGTCGCTCGCGATGAGATCGAGGGCCTTGGCCTGCGCCTTACGCCACGCGTCGACGGCCTCGGGGTGCGCGTCGGCGAACGCGCTGGAGACGACGCCGAGGTCCAGGGTGGGCTTGCCGGCGGTGGCCAACTCTCGGCTCGTGACGAGCACCTTTCCGGTCTTTTTCAGGTCGTCGAGGGAGGGCAACCACGAGTACGCCGCGTCGAGGTCACCGCGGGTCCAGGCGGCGAGGATGTCCTGCGGCTCCAGGTCGACCAGGGTCACCTCACTCTCCTTGACACCGGCCCGCTCCAGGGCGGCGAGCAGGCTGAAATGCGCTGTCGACGCGAACGGCGTGCCGATCTTCTTGCCCCGCAGGTCGGTGATCGTGGTGATGGTGGCGCCGTCGCGGGCGACCAGCGCCTCGTTGTCCCCGGCGACGTCGAGGACGAAGGCCACCTTGTAGGGCAGACTCAGCGGCGCCGACAGACCGCGCGCGACCGGGCTGGAGCCGATCGCGGCGAAGTCCACGCTGCCCGCTGCGAACGCGGTGTTGATGCTCGCGCCGGAGTCGAACTTGGTCCAGGTGATCGTGTAGTCCGGCAGCGCCTTCTCCAGCAACTGCTGGTTCTTCACGATCAGATCGCCGCTCGGGAACGCCTGGTAGGCGAGCCGGATGCTCTTGCGCTGCGGGTCGCCACCGCCACTGGCGGCACCGTCGCCGCACCCCGAGAGCGGGACGGCGGCAAGGAGCACGGCGGTCGTGAGGAGCGTTCTGACACATGGTCGACGCATGGGTGACCCTTCTGCAGGAGGTGGGGTGAACGCGGGTCAGCTTCGACCGCGCCAGGGAACGAGTCGGTCCTCCGCGGTACGCAGCAGCGCGTCGATCAGGAGACCGGAGAGACCGATCGCGAACAGGCCGAGCACCACCACGTCGGTCTGCGAATACCGTTGCGCGTCGCGGACCATCCCCCCGATGCCCGGTACGCCGTTGATGGTCTCGGCCGCGACCACTGACGAATAGGCGATGCCCACGGCGAGCCGGATGCCGGTGAAGATCTCCGGAAGCGCGTGCGGCAGCACCACGTCGCGGGTGACCGCCCAGCGGCCACCGCCCAACGCGCGGGCCGCTTCGACGAGAGTGGCCGGTGCGGCCTTGACGGCGGACGCGGTGGCGACCGCGACCGGGGGCAGCGCGGCGATGGACAGCAGCCACAGCTTCGGGGTCTCGTCGATGCCGAACCAGATGATGAACAGACTGAAGTACGCCAGGGGCGGCAGCGCGCGGACGAAGGTGACGACCGGTTCGGTGGCCACCCGCACCCAGCTGACGGTGCCCATCACCAGGCCGAGCACCAACCCGGCGGCCACGCCCACCACCGAACCGATGAGGATGCGGCGCAGGCTCACACCGAGGTGTTCGATCAGCAGGTGACCGCTGTAGCCCCGGACACCGTCATGGGTGGTCGAAGTCTGCACCAGGCGGTCCCACACGGCACCCGGTGACGGGATGAACGTCGGGTTGTCCGTCAGAATCGCGAGTGCCTGCCAGACCAGCAGCAGGACCACGAGGGAGGCGGCACGCAGCACGACACGTCGCCGCCAGCCAGCCCCGCTTCGTGGACGGGGGCGGGCCGTCGGTGGTGGGGCCGCGGCATCGGCGCCGACGGTCTGTACTGCAGGGGCAGTGGTCATAGTCCCTCCCGATCACCATCGCCTACTTTTCCTACAGCTTTAGTTGGTTATACACAAGGGCTGCCCACGGCGTGGAACACGGTTCGGCGAGGACGGCCGTGGTGACCGCCCGCAAGTTGTCCCCACTCAGCTCACACAGCGAGGTTGGCAAGGCCGAAGTTGCCGATGGTGACCGACGTCAGGGCTGTGCGGTCCTCGGCGACGCTCGCTCATCGTCGTGGTCGGACGAGTCCTGCGTCGTAGGCGAGGACGATGGCCGCGGCTCGGTCACGAGTGCCGAGTTTGTTGAAGAGGGAGCTGACGTGGGTCTTGATCGTGGTTTCCGCCAGGAACAGCTGTTCGGCAATTTCCCGGTTGCAGGCCCCGCGCGCCATCAGGCGGAGGACGTCGAGTTCGCGGTCGGTGAGTGCGTCGAGCCGCTTCCTGTGCAGGGTCCTCGACCGTGCCGACTGCCGGTAGGAGTCGAGGATCGGCCCGAGGAGGGTTCCGTCGATCCAGGTGCCACCCGAGGCGACCGTGCGGACCGCCTCGATGAGGTTCTCGGGGGTGGCGGACTTCAGTTCGAATCCTGCCGCGCCGGCGTCGACCGCTGACCAGAGCACCTCTTCGTCGCCGAAGGTGGTGAGGATGCAGACCGGCGGTCCGTCGGCGGCCCGTAGCCGGCGGGTCGCCTCGACTCCGTCCACTATGGGCATCTGCACGTCCATGCAGACGAGGTCGGGAGTGCACTCGGAGACGGTGTGGACGACGCCGCCGCCGTCTCCGCATTCTCCGACGACCTGGATGTCGGGCTGGCTGCGCAGGATCAGGCCGAGGCCGGCGCGGACCATCGGCTGGTCGTCGACCAGGAGTACGCGGATCACGCGGACGCTCCGGCGAGGCGGCGGGGCAGTTGTGCCCGGACCACCCAGTGTTCCCGGTCTGTCCGGGCCTGGAAGGTGCCGTCGATGGCGGCCACGCGGTGTTCGAGCCCGGCCAGTCCCATGCCGCTGCCCGCACGCGAGTGAGTCGGACCGAGCGGGCTCTCGACCCGTACGTCGACTCGTTCGCGGTCCACGCCGATCCGGATCGTCGCCTCCGGGGAGTGTGCGTGTTTGGCGACGTTGGTGAGGGCTTCCCGGAGCACGTCGTGCAGGACGATGCGGGGTGCCGCCGACACGTCCTCGATATCTCCGGTGACGTCGAGGTCGATGCGCATCCCGGCGTCGCGGTACCTGCCCAGCAGGTGTTCGAGTTCGCCGGGTTGCAGTGATGCGAGCGAGTGGGAACCCTGGCGCATGAGCATCAGTGCCTGGCGCAGTTCGTCCATGCCCTTGCGGCCCACGACCTCTGCCTGCGCCAGCGCCTCCGCGGCCTCCGCGACCTGGTCGGGTGTGGAGGTGAGGATCATTCGCGCTCCGGAGAGGTGGAGCAGGACGACGCTGAAGCTGTGTCCGACGAGGTCGTGCAGGTCCCGGGCGATGCGTTGCCGGTCCTCGGCCACGGCGGTGTCGGCCAGCCTGGTGCGGGTACGTTCCAACTCGTCGATCAGCGCGAACTGCCGGCGGACGACGTGGCCGAAGCCCCATCCGATCAGCAGGCCGCCGAACCAGAGCCATGCGCCGAGACCCCGGTGCCAGTTGTTGGTCTCGAGTAGCCAGATCAGGAACGGCGACAGCAGGCAGAGGATCATCACGACGGTGTCGAGCCGTCGTGGGCGGCTGGCCGCGACGACCGCCAGGGCGGTGACGACCACGAGGTAGGCGCTCTGGGTGACGACCGCCGCGTCGCCGACGAGGGTCGGGATCGTGACCCACGACAGCAGCAGCCAGCCCGGCATCGACCGCCAGAACGCCCGCACGATCAGCGCCGGAAGCATCAGCAGCGCGAGGATCCAGCCCCAGTCCGACGTGTAGTGGAGGCTGAGCACCCCCAGGCCGGTGCCGAGGACGGCCGCCCCGATCACGAACTCGTCGCGGTCACGTAGCAGTGCGGGCATGCCAGGAATATAGGTCAGTACCGCCGCCGTCGGCTCCGACCACGGTGCCTGGGCTCTCCTACCAGGGTACGAGCGGACCGCCGATCTCCCGTTCTGGGGAGGGGTGGGTAACGGCACCGCGCTCCGAGGACATCGGGGCCTGCCGGCCCCAGACTTCATCGGCAGGCGTCCGGACCGACCGGGCCTTGGAGGAGGTCGTCATGTTCACTGTGCTCGGGAGGCTGGTCGTCCGACGTGCCCGGCTGACCCTGTTCGGTTCGCTTGTCGTGTTCGCCCTGACCGTGATCCTCGGCGGTGGGGTCTTCGGCAGCCTGTCGACGGGTGGCTTCGAGGATCCGAGTTCGGATTCGGCGCGGGCGAGCAAGCTCCTCGAAGACGAGTTCGGTGCCGGCACGCCCAACACCCTGCTCGTCGTCACGGCGAACGGTGGTGACGTCGACGCCCCGGACGCGGCAGCCGCCGGCCAGGCCCTCACCACCGAACTCGCCACCGTAGAGGGCGTCGACGAGGTGACGTCGTACTGGAAAGTCGGCTCACCGCCGTCCCTACGCGCCGCAGACGGCTCGTCGGCGTTGGTCCTCGCCCGCGCCGGCGGCGAGGACGCGGCCATCGACGCGACGGTCCAACGGGTACGGGAACGGCTCGAAGGAGACCGGGGTGCGCTCACCGTCGAGATCGGCGGCGCCGCGGCCATCGGCGAGGCTCTCGGCCACGGTCTGGAGCAGGACCTGGTACTCGCCGAGATGATCGCGATCCCGCTGACGCTGCTCCTGCTCCTGCTGGTCTTCCGTGGCGTCGTCGCGGCTCTGCTGCCGATCGTCGTCGGCGGCGCGGCGACCTTCGGCGCGTTCTTCGTGCTGTGGGGGATCACTCAGTTCACCGACGTCTCGGTCTTCTCAACCAACCTCGTCATGGCGCTGGGTCTCGGTCTAGCCATCGACTATTCCCTGCTCATGGTCTCCCGCTTCCGTGAGGAACTGGACGCCGGGCACGGAGTCGGCCTCGCCACGATCCGTACCGTCGAGTCCGCCGGACGGACGGTCGTGTTCTCCGGGGTGACCGTGGCCGTGGCGCTGCTGGCGCTCGCCGCCTTCCCGCTCTACTTCCTACGCTCGTTCGCCTATGCCGGTGTCGGTGTCGTACTGGTCGCCGTACTCGCCGCAGTGGTCACCCTTCCCGCGCTGCTGATGGTGTTGGGTCACCGGGTCAACGCGTGGCGGCTGCCGGGTATGCGGCGGGGCGGGCAGAGCGGGTCGCGCCGGTGGGCGGCGGTCGCCGAACGGGTGCTGCGCCGGCCCGGCCTGGTCACCGGCGCGGTGATCGCGCTGCTGGTGCTGCTCAGCCTCCCCATCCTCAACACCCAGTTCGGCAATCCCGACGCCCGCGTACTTCAGGCCGACGTTGCCGCGCGGCAGGCGACCGAGAAGGCGCAGCGCGACTTCGGCTTCGCCGCCGAGGCGCTCCCGGTTGTGATCAGGGGTTCGGCCACCCCGGCCGACGTCGAGGCGTACGTTGTGGCCGCGTCCCGGGTCGAGCACGTCGCCGAGGTCGTCACCGCCCAGGGCACCTGGGCCGACGGGCAGCGGGTCAGCGGTCCCACCCCGGACTCGGGACGGTATGTCGCGGACGCAGGCCAGTGGTTCGAAGTCGTGCCTTCGGTGCTGCCGAGCTCGACGCAAGCCGAGGACGTCGTGCACGGCCTGCGTAACCTCGACCCACCCTTCGAGGCTCTCGTCGCTGGCAGCGCCGCCCAACTCGTCGACATGAAAGCGGCGATCTCCTCCGTCGCTCCGTGGGCCGCGCTCTGGATCGCCGTGGCGACGTTCGCCCTGCTGTTCCTGATGTTCGGCAGCTTCCTCGTACCGCTGAAGGCGATCGTCCTCAACACCCTCAACCTGACGGCCATGCTCGGCCTCATGGTCTGGATCTTCCAGGACGGCAACCTCTCCGGCCCCCTGGCATTCACTGCGACGGGTCTCACCGACACCGCGATGCCGCTGCTGATGTTCGCGGTCGCCTTCGGCCTGTCGATGGACTACGAAGTCTTCCTACTCGCCCGGATGAAGGAGGAGTACGACCGCACCGGCGACAACCACGCCTCGATCGTTACCGGACTCGCCAAGACCGGACGGATCGTCACCGCCGCGGCGCTGGTGCTCTCCATCACCTTCTTCGCCTTCGCCACCAGCGGCATCACCTTCATGAAGATGTTCGGCCTCGGCCTGGGCATCGCCGTGCTGATCGACGCCTTCATCGTCCGAGCGACACTGGTCCCGGCACTGATGAAACTCGCCGGGGCGGCGAATTGGTGGGCACCGCCGTGGGCCCGACGTCTGCACGCACGGGTGGGACTGGACGAGACCGGTGGAACCCTGTCCACCGAACTGCCCGACGCACCGGCGGCCCGCGAGGAACCCGCCCGCCTCCCGGAACACATCTCCTGACCCGCCCGCCTGCCGACAGCCAAACAGCATAGGGAGCCCCGGAATGCAGTCGTACGACGTCACCGCCGAATCGACGGCGCCGCCAGACGCAGTGTGGACATTACTGTTGGATCCGAGGAGCTGGCCCGCATGGTCGCGCATCGACGCGTTGGAATCCGGCCAGTCGCGCGACCTGTCACCCAATGGGCGAGACGACGTCGGCGCGACCCGCGCCTTCCGCACCGGGCACGTCGTCACCACGGAACGGATCACCGCCCTACAGCCCGGACACCGGTTCGCGTACGAGGGTGTGGAGAACCCACAGATGGCCAACTACCAGGCCGTTGTCGAACTGCACGAACTCCCCGGCGGCGGAACACGAATTCGTTGGCACGGCACGTTCCTGGCTCGGCGAGGGACACGGCGGGTCTTCCAGTGGTACCTCCGCCGTTTCATGCAGGCCATGGCGACCGGGCTCGCGGAGCACGCCGCTGGCCTGGACACACGTCCGCTCGAGTACCTCGAAGGTTGACAACGCGGAGAGGTGATCACATGCAACATTCGGTCGAGGCAATCAGCGCCATCCCGGCCCGGATGGACGAGGTCGGGAGCGGGCAGACTGCTCGCACGCTTCCGCGCCGATTTCAAGCAGGGCCGCTCCTCCTCGGCTGGGGCGTGGACGCGGGTGCAGGGCGTGACGCAGGACCCGCCCCGCACCGTGGCAAGGTCGGTCGCGTCCGCGTTCACCACGTCGACCGCCGGGTGCAGCGCGGCCAGCCGCTCATGGATCGACTTCAACTGCGATGTGCCGCCCGCGTCCTCCGAGGCGCTGCTGAATGGCTGCGGTGACGGCACCCGTTCCGGGCCCGTCCGGCCTCGGCCTGGGCCACTTCGAAGGCCGCTCCTTCATCGGCTGGTACCGCCACGTCACCCTCGTCACCGCCGCGCACCTGTTCATCATCGAACTGCGCCTGGACCCAAAAGCGGCTGCGCCGGCCTGACCCTCTACACAGTCATCCGCGAGCTGCAACGACTCCCCGCGACCTGGACCGGCGCCTGCCTCACCTGCCACCAACCCGTAAAACCGTTACACCGCAACAGACGCCACAGAACCTAACAAAGCACTACTAGCCGGGGTCGGCGCAGAGTTGAGAGGTCAAGGCGGTGCATGCCCACTCTTCCCACGTGTCCGGTGACCAGTCGCGGTCGCGGACGAAGATCAGGTAGAGCTGCGGGCTGAGCAGGCCGAACAGCAGGTCCGCCGCCATCTCGATGGAGATGCCGGGACGGGTGTCGGGCTTGCCGGCCAGGGCTTCGGCCGCTGCGTACTGCACTGTGTAACGCGGGTCGGAGCCGTTCGGCCACTGTGCGGCGATCTCAGGGTCGGTGGCTGCGGCAGCCGCGATCAGCGGGATGATCGGGGCGACCCGGCCCAGGATGTCACGGGTGCCGTGGACGTGCGCGCGCAATTGCCCGGCTGCGGTGGGCTCGGCGCACGCGGCGCGAAACCACTCACGATCCATGGTGGCGACCGGCTCGGTGTCCCCGGCGATGGACGTGTCGACGACGTCCTTGAACAGCGTGCGCTTGTTGCGGAAAACGAAGTAGACCGTCTGGACGGCCACTCCCGCCCGGTCCGCGACCTCCTGCAGGCTCGTCGCCCCGTAACCCTGCGCGACGAACAGGTCGCGAGCCGCCTCGACGACCTTTTCACGGGTGCGGCGTGAGCGCTCGGCTCGCTTGTCCGGCCGCTTGACCTTGTCCATATTGCGAGCCTACCTTTAGAGTATGTCACTAGAGTTTAGCTCTAAGTTCTTGGAGGAGACGATGGACCAGCCCAACGCCACTCAGAAGCCGGAACCGGACCTGACCTCAACGCGGCGAGACCCGGAAGAGGAGTCCGTCCACCGCGCACTGGAGGGCTACTACCGCACCGGCAAGCCACCATGGGACACCGGCGTGACGCCGCCCGAGCTGGTCGACCTGGTAGAGGGGCACGGCGCGCTGCCGCCCGGCCGCGCCCTCGAACTCGGCTGCGGCACGGGAACCAACGCCACCTACCTCGCACGGCACGGCTGGGAGGTGGCGGCCGTCGACCTGATCGACCGCGCCGTCGACCAGGCCAGGGAGAAGGCCGCGGCGGCGGGAGTGGCGGTACGGGTGCTGCACGGAGACGCCACCCGCCTCGACGAGCTGGACGTGCCGGGCCCCTTCGACCTGTTCTTCGACCTGAGCTGCTACTGCGGGGTCCCACTGCACCGCCGCGACGCCTACGCCGCCGGGCTCACCCACCGCGCCGCTCCCGGAGCACGGTTGCTGATGTTCGGGTACGGCCCCGAACCGCTCGGCAATCCAATCCCGGAGGTCACGTCGTGGGCGGCGGGCGTCACAGCCGACGAACTCCGCGCCAGGTTCCCCGGCTGGGAACTGATCGACGTCACACCGGGCACCAACTCGGTGCCGACCTTCTGGTTCACGCTGCGCCGCGACGCCTAGCCTGCAACGACCACCCGCGGACGGGCACCCTGCCCTGGTGGGGTTAGCCCGCGCTTGTGGCCCGGGCGCGCCGCTCGCACAGCCAGACCAGCACCACCATGGCGATGTTGACGGCGCCGAGGATCAGCAGGGACGCGTCACCGGAGTCGGTGGACCTGTCGATCGCGAAGGGCTCGCCGCCCGCCATTACCGAGTTGACGGTCGTGAACAGGACGTTGTTGGCGACGTGGAAAGCGACCGGTGCCTCGATGCCGCGGCTGATGATGGCCATCAGGCCAGTGCTGATGCCGATCACTGTGTAGTAACCGAACAGCCAGGGGTCGGCCGACCCGTGGACCACGGCGAAGCCCAGGCCGGAGACGACGAGCCCGACGAGTAGGGCGGGGCGAACCGCCCGCACCCAGGACGCGGCGGCGGGCAGCACGGCACTTCGGAACATCAACTCCTCGCCGGCGGCCTGCATCGGGGTGCTCAGCACGATGATCACCAACATGCCGATCGTCGTGCCGGTGACACCGAAGGTGGTCCAGCCCGGGGCGTCGGGCGCGACCAGCGCCACGACACCGATCCCAGCGCCCACCAGCAGCGCCGCGCCGATCAGGTAGTACGTAGGCGGCGGGCGTCGAGAGCTCGGGGTGAGCTGACCAGGCTCCGCCATGGCACCTTGGCGATCCACACCAGGAGCAGGATCGCCAGGGCGCCCGCCGCGCCGATGCTGAGGTTGACGGCCAGGAACTTCAACGGCGTGAGGGTGGCTGACATCGCTGCCGGGTGCGGTACGCACGCCGCAACCGGCAGCGGGCCCGATCGGCCGACGGATGGTGACGGTCCGTGGAACCCGGGTCGCCTCGGGGAGTCCACCCACCGCGCCGATGGGCCGGTGGGCCTGCGCAGGCGTCTGCCGCTCACTTCCTGGAATTGGGCGGGTGCGGCCGTTCGGGCGGTTTTCCCCGGGCATGGATGGCGTCGAAAGCGGCGATGCCGGCGAGGACGACGACGGCAGTGACGGCCACTGCCAGCGGCGGCAACAGGATCATGAACGGCGAGGCGCCGGCGAGCGCCAGAGCGCCGATGATCCGAGAGCGGGACACCCGGGCGAACACGGCATATTCCACCAGGGCTCGCCCGATCAGGAACAGCATCGGTCCGCCGAGGACAACGAGAATCCATGCCGCGTTGGTGTGCCCGAACGGGTGTTCGATCACGATTTCGTATCCGACGGCGACGGCGACGATGCCAGCCACCATGAGTACATGCGCGAGGAAAGCCTCCCGGATGAGGTGCGCGGGCTCGGCGGCGGCTCTGATCGCTTCGGGCAACAGCTGGCCCGCCTTGAAGACGTAGACGCGAAACAGCAGCACGGTCGTGATGAATGCGACCGCGAAGGCGGCCGCGGCTCCACCGTGCTGGAAAGATGTGTCGCTGTAGGCCGAGCCCGTCGTCAGAATCAGCTCGCCAAGAGCGATGATGAAGAATTGTCGGTAGCGCTCAGACAGGTACTCGGCCAGGACAGGCCACTGCTGTTGGGTGGGGCGGGACCACGGCGTGGGATAGAACAGCAGCAGTGCCGCGCCGTCGATGGAAATCGCGAGCGTCCACAACAGCCCTCGGGCCAGATCCGCCACGATCGCGCCAGCGATCCACGGCACGGCCGACAACGTGAACCAGAAGAACACCCCAGCCGCCCGGCGCTGAGCGTCGTGGCCGCGCAGTATCGGCACGATGACCAGCCCACGAACGATATGGACCGCGACGTACGCGCCGGCGAAGGCCAGACTTCTGTCACCGAAGGCGTGCGGCACCGCGACTGCCATCACGAGCGCGCCGAGCATGGCCGTGTAGACCAGCAACTGCAGCTGCGGCGTCTGTGGGTCGTAGAGGTCGGTCACCCACGCCGTGACGAACCACAGCACCATGAAGGCCAACAGCAACAACAGCGTCTCGCCGGCCTCGATGAGGACGATCCGCCGCTCGGTGAGCTCCTCGACCAGCCGCTGTGAGACCCGATTGAGAGCAAAGACGAACACCAGGTCGAAGAAGAGTTCCAGAAGGCTCGGCCGCTGCGGTTGCCCCGGCTTTCGAAGCAGCGCTGCTGCCCTTGTCGACATGGCGGCCCATTTCTGCCGGCTTCGCCTATCTGGGTATTGGTATCACGCCGGACAGGTCGTCGAGTCGATACCCGAAGAATGCCGGCGGGCCACGCACCTTCCGGTACGCGTCGCCGTCCCCATTCCTCCGTTGGGTAGGTCCGCCACCGCGCCATCGGCTCAAATCGGCGCACTACGCCCGCGAACATGACTGGCTGTGGGAAACGATCGCCCCAGACTCCTGCTCGCCAGGTGTGATGGCGGCGATTCCGTGCCGGGAGACGGGGCCGGGCCAACCCACGGCACGGGGTTGTTTCTCACTTCGAGGGGTACGCCCGGTGCGCCACGCGGGCGCCGTCGGATCAGCCGAGCGGGTCGGTGTGAGCCGCGTACACGCCGGGGGCCGGTACCGGATGGATCAGCGAGACGGGGGCGGGCGCGCTGGGGCTGACGGCGTCGTGGAGCTGCGGGTGCACGGGGTGTCCGCCATCGGGCCGGATGACCTGCTGGATCGGCCGCACGCGAAGCAGGTGGCAGGTGACCACCGGGGCGGCTTCTACCGACCTCGGCCGGGAAACCACGAGGGCGGCGAGGCGAACGGGGTGACGCTGGAGGCCTACCGCTGGAACAATCTGCCCGCTGGCAACGCGGTGCGAACGCTGTCGATGGTGATCCTGTTGCCCTTCATGCTGATCAACCTCGCCATCTGGATGCGTCCGGCCGGAGCCGCTACCGACCCGGTGATCAAGGCTTTGTGCCGGTTGTTGGCACTCACCCTGACCGGGATGTACGTGCTGAGCATGGTGGGGATCGCGCTGGATGTGATTGCGTGGAGGTGCATGTCCTCGCCAGACTGCCTGGCCGGACGCAGTTGGCTCTCCTGGCTCGGGGGACGTCCCGCCGGACTGCGCCTGGCGGTGCTCGCGCTTGCGCCGGCTGCGGCCATCAGCCTGGTGTGGGGGCTCAGTGCTCGCCCGGCACTCCCGTTCGACGTCTCCGGCGCGGCCAACCAGCCCTCTCCGGCGCACCGGCTCACCGCCGTCGGCCGGTGGGACAATGAGCCACTGGTCGGTCGACTGCGCTCGATTCACGTTGCGGCGGCGTTTGCCACGCTGGACCTCAGCCTGCTCGGCGCCCGGGCCGCACAAGGTTTGTCGATCGGCACCGTCGCGCTGGCGGCAGGTGCCGGACTATTGCTGATCACGTGTGCGGTTCTGCTCTGCATTCCACCCCTGACCGCGCCCACGGAAGGGCGGCTCGACCGGTTGGTCAGCGTGCTGCGCACGATCGCCCTCGGCCTGACCGTGGTGGTCTGGGTCCACGTTCTGACCAGTTCGGCCTCCTGGCCGGAGAGGAACGGACTGCCCGGCTACAACCTGGCAGTCGTCGGGCTGTTCATCGGTCAGGCGGTGCTGCTGGCTGCCCTGGGAGCGGTGCTGTTCTGGCACCGGGATCGGCAGTCGGATGTCGCGCCCTCGCTCGGGTTCGGCGCGCTGGCGGCCTCCGTGGCCGCGATCAGTCTGGCGCTCACGTTCTCCGCTGAACTTGCCTATCGGGTGTCCGACGTCCTGAACAGGGGCGCGCCGACCGCGGAGGCGCTGATTACCAGCCCTCCGCGTGCCTGCATCTGGGCGATTCTCGGCTTCTCGCTGGCGGTGCTGGTGACGCTGGCCGTCGCCGGCGTGGTGTCGCTGGCGTCACGACCGGGACGGATCCGTGCCGCGGCGGCCATCGTTGCTCGTGACTTCCCAGACGCGCCGGCCGATGCCACGCCGCGGCTGCGGCAGGTGCGCAGAGCCATCGCCCGTGCCCGGTTCACCGAACGGCTGGTGCCGCTCGCGGTGCTCTACGCCTGCCTTGCCGGAATCGGCATAGCAGCGGTTGCGCTCGGTCTGCTGCCGACGCCTCCCGGCGAACTGGTCCAGCGCTACCTCGGGCTGCCAGCCAGCTTCGTCAACTTCAGCATCGGTGTCGGCAGCTATCTGATCGCCGCCATCATCGTCGGCCTGATCGTCGGTGGAATCTTCGCCTACCGCACCCCTGGCTATCGCCGGTACGTCGGCGTGCTGTGGGACCTGGGCACCTTCTGGCCCAGAGCCGCGCACCCGTTCGCGCCACCGTGTTATGCCGAACGCGCCGTTCCCGAACTAACCTGCCGGATCACCCACCTCGTCGACTCCGGCAACACTGTGGTGCTCACCGGACACAGCCACGGCTCCGTCCTGCTCGCCGCGACAGTGCTCCAACTGCCACCACGGGTCACCGACCGGATCGCCCTGCTCACCCACGGCTCGCCCCTTCGACGGCTGTACGCCCGGCTCTTTCCCGCCTACGTCAGCGACGACGTGATCCACGAGATCGCCGACCGGGTCGACTGGCGGTGGGTGAACCTGTGGCGGGACACCGACCCCATCGGCGGCCGGGCTTTCCCGCCGCAACGACCCGACGAGACACCCACCGCAGTCGTTCATGAGGCACCGGTGGACCGACGGCTACGCGACCCGTCTGGCGTCATAGCTCCGGCCGGCGACATATTTCCGCCCCCGATCAAAGGTCACACTCCCTGCGAGTCCGACGAGGCGTTCAATGAGGCGGCGCGCGAGCTTGCCGACCGCCTCGGCGCCAACGATCAGCCGTAACTCGACGGCGGCCATCCAGAGCCCGACCGGGTAAGCCCTCAATTGCGCGTGCTGTGGTCAGTCAGCGGGCTCAGTGGGTGAACTGGTGCCCGGAGTAGGCAGGTCTGTGACGCTGGGACCTGGAATGTCGCGGTCGATGCTTGCGGCGATCGACAGGGGTAGCAGGCGCGTCCTCCACCCACGAAGAGTTCGCGGCCGGAGGGCGGGCCGCCGCGTACCGGCCGTCTGTGCCAGCGCGGCATCCAGGGCAGCGCCATCCGACTCGGACCCCCAGTTCGTCGAGGTCTCGAACCAGCCGTACCCCGATGTCCTGAGACTGCCGCACGGCCACGGTCGCGGCGGCCGCCGCCGGCTGGCGGATCGCTTCCGGGGAAATCCCCCGCGAACGGCCCCTGCACGCGTGGGTGTCCAATCACCGTCGCGAGTCGGCGGGACAGCCTCGCCGGCTGACCCGGCCCGGGGCGCCGCTACTTGTCAGGTTCGCGACGGCGCTCTTCGATTGTCGAGATGTGCTGCTCGGCCCACGCCCGGACGGCTGCCAGCGGGGTGTCCAGGGAGAGACCCAGGCTGGTGAGCGCGTAATGGACGCGCGGCGGCACGCTCGCCTCGACCCGGCGGGTGACCAGGCCGTCGCGGCACAGGCTCTGCAGCGTCTGCGACAACATCTTGTTCGACACCCCGGGAGCGCGGCGGCGTAGCTCCGCGAACCCGAGCTCCGCCGGATGGTTCTCCGCCAGCACCTTGATCAACATCGACGTCCATTTGTCGCCGATCCGGTCGAGCAGCTGCCGGGTCGGGCAGGCCGGGCTGAAGAGATCCCCGGTTACCCCGGCCTCACCAGGTGGCGCACAAGTGCCGTCTTGCCGATTCATCCGGCATCTCCCATGTTAAGTAGGTAACCAATGGTAACCAGCAGGAGGCACCCATGGAGTTGCGCAGGATCCGGACGAACGGCACCGAGTTCAACGTCGCCCTGGACGGCGCGGGCCCACCGGTGCTGCTGATGCACGGCTGGCCGCACACCTGGCAGGTCTGGCGCGAGGTACTGCCGTTGCTGGGTGGGCGACGCCGCGTCATCGCACCAGACCTGCGAGGGCTCGGCGACAGCGCTCGCGCGGCAGACGGCTTCGACGCGCTAACCGGCGCCGGCGACATGCTCAGCCTGCTCGACGCGCTGGGGGTCGAACAGGCCGAGGTCGTGGCCTTGGACGCGGGCGTACCCGCAGCCTTCCTGCTCGGCACCCTGCACCCTGCCCGGGTGCCCCGCCTGGTGCTGATGGAGGGGACGCTGCCGGGCCTGCCTGGTGGCTTCCCGGCACCACCGTGGTGGTTCGGCTTCCACTCCGCCCCTGGGCTCGCCGAGACGGTGCTCGAAGGCCACGAGGCCGAATACCTCGACTGGTTCCTCGCGGCCGGCACCTTCGAACGTCGGGGGGTGCCCCAGGAGATCCGAGACGCGTTCGTCAGCGCGTACACCGGTCGTGAGGCGCTGCGCTGCGGCTTCGGCTACTACCGCGCCGCCGAGCAGAACGCGGCAGCGATCTCCGCGGCCGGCCGGCTGACCACGCCCACCCTCGCCGTCGGCGGCAACACCGTCGGCGACCTGCTCTACCGGCAGCTCACCCCCATCGCCGATGACCTGACCGGTGAGCTGATTCCCCACAGCGGTCATCTCGTGCCACTGGACCGCCCGGACGCCGTCGCGCGGTTGCTCCGTATCGACTCCGCCACAGGCCCTGACCGAGCAGCAGCATCCGGGTGAGTGGTTCGGCGGTCACGCACCACAGCTCGACCCGCGGACCAACCCCCGACAAGCCGGCGACCAGGGGCATCCGCCGGATCACCCGATGACTGCGCCACGAGCGGGAACCCGGTTCCGCTCCCGCTCGTGGCCACCACCGACAGGGTCAGTCAGTTCCCGGCGCTTATGGGGCCTGACAGCGTTCCGGGCGCTGTCATCCGCCGTCCGCGGCCAGCCGGTAGCCCATCCCCCGTTCCGTTTGGAGGGCCCGCCGGACGAAGGGGTGGTCGATCTTGCGGCGCAGGTGGCCGACGTGCACCTCGACGATGTTGGGGTCCCTGTCGAAGCGGGCGTCCCGGACGTTGTCGACGATCTGGCGCCGCCCGGCCACTCCGGGTCGCACGGCCTTTCATCCTACCTTTGCTGCGGCTTTTGTCGGGATTGATGGAATCTCAGGCTTCGGTACAAGATAGATGAGTTCAAATCCTTGACTCAGTGCCCATGTTGCCGGTTAATCACATCTACGTGTCGGCCGTGTTCACCCTCAGGGGTGACCGACGACGCTGGCGGGCCGTCGAATCGATTCGACTACCGCCAGCAGTGAAGCCTTGACCCGGAGTCGTAAGGCTGCCGGGTGAGTCACAGGAGGTAACCGTGCATCGTACGAACGTCCGCTGGGGTGGCCGATTGTCGGCGTGGGCCAGAGGGCTGGCCGCGACCGTGGCGCTCT
>NZ_JBEXHQ010000022.1:0-112557 GCF_040607915.1 Micromonospora sp. NPDC005215
TCGACGTCGCGCAGGAGTCGGCGCGGCACCTGGACGTCACCACCATCCCCACCAAGATCGGTCCGCAGGACATGATCGACGCGCTGCCGACGATCGTCTGGCACCTGGACGACCCGGTGGCCGACCCGGCGCTGGTGCCGCTGTACTTCGTGGCGAAGAAGGCCGCCGAGCACGTCACTGTGGTGCTCTCCGGTGAGGGCGCGGACGAGTTCTTCGGCGGCTACACGATCTACCGGGAGCCGTTGTCGCTGGGCACCGTCAACGGCCTGCCCGGCGGGGTGCAGAAGGGTCTGCGCGCGGTCTCCAAGGCGATCCCGCAGGGGGTCAAGGGCAAGAGCTTCCTGGAGCGTGGCACCACCCCGATCGAGGAGCGCTACTACGGCAACGCGCGGATGTTCACCGAGGAGGAGAAGCAGCACCTGATGCGCCGCTACGACCCCTCGGTGCGCTACACCGACGTCACCGCCCCGATCTACGCCGAGTGCACGGAGCTGGACGACGTCACCAAGATGCAGTACGTCGACCTGTACACCTGGCTGCGCGGGGACATCCTGGTCAAGGCCGACCGGATCTCGATGTCGCACTCGCTGGAGGTGCGGGTGCCGTTCCTCGACCGCGAGGTCTTCGACGTCGCGGCGAAGATCCCGGTGGACCTGAAGCTGCCGCCACGCTCCGACGCCACGAAGTACGCGATGCGCCAGGCGTTGCAGGGTGTGGTGCCGCCGGCCATCGTCAACCGCAAGAAGCTGGGCTTCCCGACGCCCACCCGGGTCTGGCTGCGCGGCGAGATGTACGAGTGGGCCCGGCACGTGCTGAGCACCTCCGGCGCCGGCGACCTGCTCGACCTGTCGTACGCGCTGCGGCTGCTCGACGAGCACAAGCGGGAGGAGGCCGACCACTCCCGCAAGGTGTGGACGGTGCTGATCTTCTGCATCTGGCACGCCATCTTCGTGGCCAAGACCCTCGACCCGGGCATCCAGCGCAACCAGTCCGCCCTGCTCACGAAGCCGGTGGTCGGTTCCATGGTCCGCTGACACCCAAATTGATCAAGAGGTTTGCGTCACCGGGAGCTGCCTCGGTGACGCAAACCTCTTGATCGACTAGCGGGTGGTGGTCAGCGGCGGGCGCAGGTGACCGTGGGGATTCCGTTCGTTCCCGTGGTGCTGGCCAGGAAGCCGAACGTGGTGGTGCCCTCCGGTGCGACAGTGCCGTTGTAGGCGACGTTCGTCGCCGTCACCGACGAGCCGGACGACGTCTGGGTGGCACCCCAGATCTGACTGATCGACTGCCCGTTGGGCCAGGCCCAACTCGCGGTCCAGCCGGAGAACGGCGTACTGCCGTGATTCATGATCGTGACTTCGCCCTGGAAGCCACCCTGCCAGGCGCTTGTCACCTTGTAGACCGCCATGCAGTCACCGCTCGGCGGCGGCGTGGTCGGGTTCGGCGGCGGGGTGGTCGGGTTGGGCGGCGGCGTGGTCGGGTTGGGCGGCGGGGTGGTCGGGTTCGGCGGCGGCGTGGTCGGGTTCGGCGACGGCGAACCGGTACCCGGACCCACCCCGGTCACCTGGCCGTTGCCGCCGTCGAAGGTCACGTCGGAGCAGCCGAAGAAGTTCTCCTGCGAGTCCGAGCGCACCCAGCGGGAGTAGATGATGTGCTTGCCGCTCTTGCCCGACGGCAGGTTGCCGCTGAAGTAGTAGTGCCCGTCGTTGGTGCCGACCGCGCCGCGCTGCGGCGGGTTGGTCACAGTGAGGAACGGCTCCTCCAGGTCACTCCAGGCCAGCGCCCGGGTCGGGCTCCAACTGTCCTTTGTCACGTAGAAGTAGAACGTGCCCGGGTGGTGTGCCCAGTTGCTGTACCGGAAGTCCAGCCGGGAACCGGACGTCAGGTGGGTCAGCGGCCAGTCGGTGCGGGGCAGGTCGTAGCCGCGGTAGCCGGTGTTGCCGCCGCTGCACAACTGCCCGTCCGGAATGAAGCCGGTGGTCCGGCCACCGGCGTCGGAGCGCAGCACGCTGAACCAGTTGTAGAGCGAGTTCGCCCCGCTCTGGCCCACGGCTGCGGCGCACGCCGGGTTGTTCGGCTTGATCTCGCCGGTCTGGCTCTTACCGTCCTGCCAGCACAGGTAGGTACGGCTGCCCGGGGTCATCGCCGCGCCGTGCGCGGCGGCCGGCTGGGGACTGGACGCCAGGGCGACAGCGCCCAGCGCGAGGGTCATGGCCGCGGTGAGCAACGCGGCCATACGGGAACGGTTCACGGGTTCTCCTGACTCGCGAGGCGCGCCGCCCGAGCCGTCCCACCGCAAACCGGGTGGGACGTGGCCTGCTCGCCCCGCTGATGTGAGCGGTGCGACGATCACGGCGACGTGCCCCGGCGGAAGAATGGCCGGTGGACGCGCGCCATCAACGGTCCTGTCAGGGACCGGCGCCCTCGCGTGTGACGAACCCGGCAACCGGTGGCGCGGCAGCCCTCGCACCGCCCGGTACCCGCCATCCCATCACGCCACGCCGCCGCTGCGCAATAGCTGTTCCTCGATGGATGAGTTGACCCACCGGCCGCCGTCGAACGCCATATCCTGCGGACGGGGACGACGGAACGGAGAGGCGGCGGCCGGTGCCGGAGGTATTCGACGAGGTGCACCGCCGGTGCCGCGCCGGTGAGCCGGTAGCGCTGGCCACCGTCGTGGCCACCTGGCACTCCGCGCCGCAACCGCCCGGCGCGACAATGGCGGTGGCGATCGACGGCACTGTCACCGGCAGCGTCTCCGGCGGCTGCGTCGAAGCTGACCTCTACGAACGGTCCCGCCGCGTGCTCGACACCGGCGTAGCCGAGCTGATCCGGTACGGCGTCAGCGACGACGACGCGTACACCGTGGGTCTGACCTGCGGTGGCATCCTCGACGTGTTCGTGGAGCGCGTCGACGGCGGCGCCCTGCCGGAGTTGGCGGCGGTCGCCGCCGCCCGCCGAGGCGGCCAACCGGCGGCAGTGGTCACCTGCGTGGCCGCCGATGCCGGCGATCCACCGGGCGCGGTGCCGACCGATCCGGCGCGGCGGCTGGGCCGGCGGCTGGTGTTGACCGGCCAGCGGTCGATCGGCTCGCTGGGTGACGAGCGGCTCGACGACGCCGCCCGCGTCGACGCCCGCGGGCTGCTCGCCGCCGGGCACAGCGGGGTGCTCCGGTACGGCTACCACGGGCAGCGGCGCGGCAGCGGCATCACCCTCTTCGTGACCGTGTACGCCACCCCGCCGCGGATGATCGTCTTCGGGGCGATCGACTTCGCCGCCGCGGTGGCCCGGATCGGTGCGTTCCTCGGATACCGGGTGACCGTCTGCGACGCCCGAGGAGTCTTCACCACCGCACGGCGCTTCCCCGAGGCCGACGAGGTGGTGGTGCAGTGGCCGCACCGCTACCTGCGGACGGAGTTGGACGCGGGCCGCACCGACGGGCGGACGGTGGTGTGCGTCCTCACCCACGATCCGAAGTTCGACGTGCCGGTGCTTGAGCTGGCGTTACGCCACCGGTTGGCGTACGTCGGCGCGATGGGCTCGCGGCGCACCCACGACGAGCGGCACAAGCTGCTGCGCGAGGCGGGGCTCAGTGCGGCGCAGCTGGGCCGGCTCGCCTCCCCGATCGGGTTGGACCTCGGTGGTCGTACCCCGGAGGAGACAGCGGTGAGTGTGGCAGCGCAGATCGTCGCGGCCTGCTGGGGCGGCAGCGGTCGTCCGCTGGCGGCGCTCGACGGGGCGATCCACCGACCGGGGTAGCGCGCGCCGGTGCGCCGCCTTCGGCGCCCACCGGGCCGTGCGCTGTGCCAGCCTGGTGGCACGGCGATCGGCTCGGCGTGCGACGGCCGGTGGTTGGTGACGACGAGAGGATCGGCATGGGGTACGCGGTGGTGCTCGGCGAGGCGCTCGTCGACCTGCTCGACAGCGAGCGCGACGGGGAGCGGGTCTACCGGCAGGCGATCGGCGGCGGGCCGCTCAACGTCGCCGTCGGGGTGGCCCGCCTCGGCGGTGCGGCACAGTTCGTCGGTTCGCTCGGCGACGACGTGCTGGGCGGCCGGATCCGCGCCTTCCTGACCGCGGCCGACGTCGGGGTGGCCGGTGCGGTGACGGTGCCGGCGCCGACCACGCTCGCGGTGGTCACGTACGCCGGACCCGAACCCGACTTCCGCTTCTACGGCGAACCGGCGTCCTACGGCCTGCTCGGCCCCGACGATCTGGATCTCGCGCTGATGGAGGGCGCCGACGTGCTCTCCTGCGGCTCGATCGCGCTGCTCCAGCCCGGCCCGCTGGCCGCCGCCCGGCGCGCCTGGTCGCTCGCCACGGGTCTGCGGGTCCTCGACCCGAACGTGCGCCCCCGAGTGCTGGACGGTCCGGCCGCGCTGGACGGGCTACGCCAGGTGGTGGCCGAGTTCGCCGCCGGCGCGCACCTGGTCAAGCTGAGCGCCGCCGACGCCGGGCTGCTCTACCCGGGTGAACCGGTCGAGGGGGTGGCCGCGTACCTGCGCGAGCTGGGCGCCGCCACGGTGGTGGTGACGCTCGGCGCGGCCGGTGCGGTGCTGGCCGCCGCCGACGCCGACCCGGTCCGGGTGCCGGCCCCGAAGGTCGACGTGATCGACGCCACCGGTGCCGGCGACTCGGTGCTGGCCGCGCTGATCGCCGACCTGCTCGTCGACGGCGAACCAGACTCCCCGCACGGTTGGGTCGAGCGGGTCGCGTTCGCGCTGCGGGTGGCCGGCCTGGTCTGCGAGAGCCCCGGAGGGGCCACCGCGATGCCCACCCGCGCCGACGTCGAACGCCGCTTCGGGGCCTAGACCTCGCCGTTCAGCTCGGCGTAGCCGCGGCGGGCGGCGATCAGGGCGGCGCGGGCGCCGAAGGGACCCTCCGCGGCCACCCTCTCCGGCGGCGCGCTGCCGGTGTGCGCGGCCCGGATCAGCCAGGCCAGCCTCGCCAGCTCGGCATGCTGGGCGCGGACGAAGTCGACGTCCACCGGGTCACCGTGACCCGGCACCACCACAGTGCGCGCGGTGGTCAGCCGCAGCAGGTCCGCGACCGCGTCCGGCCACCGCAGGGGGTACGCGTCCTCGAAGGCGGGCGGCCCGCTCTGCTCCACCAGGTCTCCGGCGATGAGCACATCGGCGTCCGGCACGTGCACCACCAGGTCCGCGTCGGTGTGGCCCCGCCCCGGGTGACGCAGCAGCACCCGCCGGCCACCCAGGTCGAGCGACGTCTCGGTGTGCACGGTATGCGTGGGGGCGAGCAGTGGGGTGTCGGCCAGCTCGGCGGCGAGCGCCGGATGCTCCTCGCGCAGCTCCGCGTACGCCTCCCGGCGCAGCCGCTCCGCATGCGTGCGCAGCGCCGTCGCGGCCAGCTCGTGCGCGTACACCGGGCGGGGCGGGTCGCCGGCCAGGACGGCGTTGCCGAAGCAGTGGTCGTAGTGGTGATGGGTGTTGACAAGCGTCAACGGGCGGTCGGTGACCGCCCGGACGGCGGCGGCCAGCTCGGCGGCCTGAGCGGCCGAGGAGAGCGTGTCCACCAGGAGCGCCTCGTCGTCGCCGACGACCAGTGTGACGTTGACCCGCAGCAGTGGTTCGCGAAGCACGTGCACCCGGTCGGCGACCTCGGCGAAACCGGCGGTCACGACGACCGCCCGGCGCGCTCGACGAAGCGTTGCCGGTCCACCAGGATCCGGTCCACCCGGCCCCGGGCCACCGTCTGGTCACCGTCGCTGACCGTGACCTCGAACGACAGCCGGCGGCCGTCGACTGTCGCCAGCAGGGCCTGCGCCCGGACCGTCCGGCCGACCACGGTCGGCGCCAGGTGCTCCAGCTCGACACGCGTCCCCACTGTCGTCGACCCCGCCGGCATCCCGGTCGCCGTCGCCGCGACGGTGGCGGCCTCGGCCAGCGCGAGCACCCGGGGAGTGCCCAGCACCGGTACGTCCCCGGAACCGACCGCCTGGGCGGTGTCCGTGTCGGTGACTGTCAACTCGACCTGGGCGGTCAGACCCGGCGCGAAGGCCGGCTCGGGCTGCTCCTGCATGGTCGTCAGCCTAGGTGCTCGCTGGAGGCGTCGGGCACGCGCCCGGCGATCCGTGCGCACCCGCCCCGAACGACCGACGGGTGGTCCCCGTCGGTCGATGCCGTACCCGTCGTTAACCTTGACGACGATGGCCGTCGTGACTGACCCCCAGCCCCCCGCCCGGACCGACCCGCCCGCGTCCGGCGACGGGGGTCGTCGGCGCGTCGTCGCCATGAGCGTGTGGGGGGTCGCCTTCGTCACCGCGTGGCTGGCGATCGGGTTGCCCACCGACCCCGCGTACGCCTTCGTCTGGATCTGGGCGGCGACCATCGCCTGGAACAGCGACCGGCCGTGGCGCAGTCACCTGCGCTTCGCCCGGGACTGGGTGCCGGTGGTGCTCCTGTTCGTCGTCTACAACCTCTCGCGCGGGTTCGCCGACAACGGGGCCACCCCGCACGCGATGGAGTTGATCGTCGCCGACCGGTTCATGTTCGGCTGGGCCACCGGCGGCGAGGTGCCGACCATCTGGCTGCAGCAGCACCTCTACCAGCCGCAGGTGCAGTGGTGGGACGTCGCCGCGAGCTGGGTGTACTTCTCCCACTTCGTTGTCGCGTTGACCGCCGCCTCGGTGCTCTGGCTGCGTGACCGCCACCGCTGGGCGGCGTACATGCGGCGCTGGGGTTTCCTCTGCGCCGCCGGCCTGGTGACCTACTTCATCTACCCGGCCGCCCCGCCCTGGTGGGCGGCGCAGAACGGGCTGCTCACCGAGGTCGCCCGGATCTCCACCCGGGGCTGGAAGGCGTTCGGCATGCACGGTGCCGGCAACGTGCTCAACGCCGGCCAGATCGCGTCCAACCCGGTCGCCGCGATGCCGTCGCTGCACACCGCGTGGGCGCTGTTCGTGGTGCTGTTCTTCCTGACCACCACCCGCCGCCGCTGGTGGCCGCTGCTGCTCGCGTACCCGCTGGCGATGACCTTCACCCTGGTCTACTCGGGTGAGCACTACGTGATCGACGTGCTGGTCGGCTGGACGTACGTGGGGCTGACCTTCCTGGTGGTCGGGTTGGCGGAGCGCGGTTGGGCGGCCTGGCGAGCCCGTCACCCAAAGGCCGAACCGCAACCGCCCACCGAGCCCCCATCACCACCCCAGGCACCAGACCCCATCAGCGACCACCCCCACGTCCCCGCCGACCACTAACCCCCACCCCGACCCCCGTCCCGCCGACCCTTGCCCCGCCGACCCTTGCCCCGCCGACCCTTGTTGATCAAGAAGTTTGCGTCACCGCACCCCCGATTCCTGACGCAAACCTCTTGATCAACAGGCGTCGGCGGGACGGGGGCGCGGGGTGGGGGTGGGGGTGGGGTTAGGGGTGGGGGTGGGTGGGGTGGTGGGCTTGGTGGGCGCGGGCGTTCAGTTCGGCTGCCATCGCCCACGCCTCGGCCAGGTCGCGGTCCTGGGCGGTGGCACCCGAACCGCCAGCGGTGTCCGCGTGCACGGAGGCCAACCCGAGGCGGCGCTGCACCGGCCCCTGCACCACCCGCACACTCTGGATGCGGGCGTACGGCAGGATCACCAACTGCCGGGTGAGCCGCCCGGAGCGGGTGACGAACACCTCGTCGAACAGTCCCGCACCGAACGCGCGACGGCCCAGCGGGTGCAGCCATCGGGTGCGGGTCGGTGGAGGGGTCAGCGGCAGGTTGTCGAGGCGTACCCCGGGTAGCACCTCGGCGACGATCATCGTCGCCGTCGGCAGGTCACCGACCGGCAGGAGCCGGTCGGGCCGGTTGCGGTCGTCGGCCTCGGCGAGGGAATACCCCGCCACCTCCAGGCGCAGCCGCAGCCAGCCGTTCACCCGCCAGAGCAGCGGCCAGGTGGCCCGCACGGTCTGTACCCGCGCCAGCGGCACGGCCTGCGCCCGCGTCTCCAGCAGGCCGTTGTGCACCCGCAGCGTGCCGCCGTCGCGGGCCAGCCGGAAGTTCCAGTCGTCGAGGACCCGCCGGACCGGTTGCAGCAGCACGCCCGCCATCGCGGTCAGCGTGCTCGCCACCGCGACGAACGACCACGACCCCGCGGTGACGAACTGCACCACGACGAAGGCCACCCCGAACGGGAGCAGGAACGCCTGCGGGGTGAGCAGTTGGCTGACCAGCAGGCTCTGGTTGCGTACCGCGTGCAGTGGCCGGCCCGGCGCGGCCGTCATCGGTGGCGCCGCCGCCCCCGGGACCACAGCGGGCGCCGCGTGGCCCGGCACGGTCGGCTGCGTCACCCGCCCGGCCAGCGCCAGCAGCCGCTCGCGCAGCCGGGCCGCGTCGGCCACCGCGAGGTACGCCAGCGGCGCCTCGGTCTTGCCGCCGCCGACCACCTCCAGACGCAACTCGGCCAGACCGCTGAGCTGGGCCAGCAGTGGCCGGACCACCTCCACGGCCTGTAGTCGCTCCAACGGGATGGCCCTGGTGCGCCGCCAGAGCAGCCCCTCGTAGACCCGCAGTTCGCGGCCCACCACGTGGTAGCCGGTGTTGTACCAACTGATCACCGACAGCACTGTCGCGCCGAGCGCCAGCACCGCCACCATGGCGGCGAACCAGCCGAAGCCCACCCGGGACAGCGTCGACCACGACAACCCGGCGATGACCACGGCCAGGGACTTGGCGCCGTGCAGCAGCGGGCTGAGCGGATGCAGTCGCTGCCGGGGCTCGCCCTCGCCCGGGGGCGCCGGCCAGGCGGAGGGCTCCGCCGACGGCACCGGCCCGTGCGGCGTCGCGTCGGTGGGTGGCACCGGTGCGTGCGGTGCCGAGTCGGCGGGTGGCACCGGTGCGTGCGGCGTCGCGTCGGCGGGTGGCACGGTGCTCCACTCGGCGGGACCGTCGCTCATCGGGCCGGTCCCGAGCCCGGCCGGTGCTCCGCTCCGGACGTGCCAGGTCTGTCGCGGTGCGGCCCGCAGCGCCACCCCGACCAGCCCGCTCCAGCGTTCACAGCCCCTCCGCCCGGTCTTCGCCGAGCGCGGTGAGCCGGTCGCGGAGCCGGGACGCCTCCGCCGGGCGCAGTCCGGGCACCCGGGCGTCGCTCGCCGCCGCGGCCGTGTGCAACTGCACGGTGGCCAGGTCGAAGGCGCGCTCCAACGGCCCGGCGCTGACGTCGACGAACTGCATCCGCGAGTACGGGACGATGGAGAGCCGGCGGACCAGCAGCCCGTGGCGGACCAGCAGGTCGGTGTCCCTCTCGGCGTACCCCCAGGCCCGGACCGCGCGGACCACCGCGACGGCCCGCCACCCGCCGAGCACCAGCACGACGGCGAGGGCGAGCCCGAACAGCCAGTGGCCGCTCAACGCCCAGCCGACACCGGTTGCCGCCAGCCCGATGGCGACAACGACTGCCAGCCGGATCAGCTCCACCCAGATCAGGTCGGTGGAGATCGGCTGCCAGTGGACCGTGTCGGGCCAGGGCTCCAGCGGCCCTCGGCCCGCCGGTGCGGCCGTCGAGGCGTCGTATCCGGGAGGCGGTGGGGCGCCGGGGGTGCTCACGTGTCGAGCGTAGGCGATCCGGGCACCGGAGTGACGGCACGCAGAAAGCCGCGAGCGTCCAGGAAGTCACCGAGGCTGGTCCGGTGCTCGGCGCAGGCCAACCAGGTCTTGCGCCGATCGGCGTCGTGCAGCCGGGGATTGTTCCACTCCAGGGCCCAGAGAGCGGAGGCGCGGCAACCGCGGGCCGAGCAGACGAGGGGCTCGTCGGCGCTGGAGGGGATGCTCATCCGGGCCAGTCTAGGGCGGCCGGACGGAAAGTTTGATCGCCGGGCGACCACGGGGGGAGCCGCCCGGCGACGGGGTGAATCGTACACGCGGCAGGCCGGTCCTTGTACACCCTCGTCGGGCGATTCTGCTGCTGAGGGCGGCGCGGCGAAAATCGGCTTCTCCCCACCTCGACACTCAGCAAGGCATGCGAGTCTGGATACCGCACGAGCCGCGACGACCGACAAACGCTGTGGAGGACCGGTGGCCCAGCCGACCATGCCCGACGCCCCGACGCCGAACGGGGCGGCACCGCAGACGCCCGCGGCGGTGACCACACCCGCGCAGGACGCCACAGTGTTGGAGCGGGCGCTGTTCGAGATCAAACGTGTGATCGTCGGGCAGGACCGGATGGTGGAGCGGATGTTCGTCGCGCTGCTCGCTCGCGGTCACTGCCTGCTCGAAGGGGTCCCCGGGGTCGCCAAGACCCTGGCGGTGGAGACCCTCGCCAAGGTCGTCGGTGGGTCCTTCGCCCGGGTGCAGTTCACCCCGGACCTGGTGCCCTCCGACATCATGGGCACCCGCATCTACCGGCAGTCCAGCGAGAAGTTCGACGTCGAACTGGGCCCGGTCTTCGTCAACTTCCTGCTCGCCGACGAGATCAACCGGGCGCCGGCGAAGGTGCAGTCCGCGCTGCTGGAAGTGATGAGCGAGCGGCAGGTGTCCATCGGCGGCGAGAGCCACCGGGTGCCCGACCCGTTCCTGGTGATGGCCACCCAGAACCCGATCGAGCAGGAAGGCGTCTACCCGCTGCCGGAGGCGCAGCGGGACCGGTTCCTCATGAAGATCGTGGTGGGCTACCCGACCGACGCGGAGGAACGCGAGATCGTCTACCGGATGGGCGTGTCCGCGCCCGAGCCGACCGCGGTCTTCGACACACCCGAGCTGGTCGCCCTGCAACGCAAGGCGGACCAGGTCTTCGTGCACAACGCCCTTGTCGACTACGCGGTCCGGTTGGTGCTGGCGACCCGCGCCCCCGCCGAGCACGGCATGCCCGACGTCGCCCAACTGATCCAGTACGGGGCCAGTCCACGCGCCTCGCTGGGCCTGGTCCGGGCGACGCGTGCGCTGGCGTTGCTGCGCGGGCGCGACTACGCCCTGCCGCAGGACGTGCAGGACATCGCGCCGGACATCCTGCGGCACCGGTTGGTGCTCAGCTACGACGCGCTCGCCGACGACGTGCCCGCCGACCACATCGTGCACCGGGTGATGTCGACAATTCCCCTGCCGGCGGTCGCGCCCCGGCAGCAGGCCACCCCGTCGCCGACCGCGCCGCCGCCGGGCGCTGGCTGGCCCGGGCAGCGGCCGTGACCTCACCCACCCCTCGTCCCGCCCCCGACCGCAGCGAGGCCGTGCTGTCCCGGCTGCAACTGCTCGTCACCCGCAAGCTCGACGGTCTGCTCCAGGGCGACTACGCCGGTCTGCTGCCCGGGTCGGGCAGCGAGGCCGGCGAATCCCGGGAGTACCGCCCGGGCGACGACGTGCGCCGGATGGACTGGCCGGTCACCGCACGGACCACCACCCCCCACGTGCGGCGTACTGTCGCCGACCGGGAATTGGAGACCTGGCTGGCGGTGGACCTCTCCGCCAGTCTGGACTTCGGCACCGGGCAGTGGCTCAAACGGGAGGTGGTGGTGGCCGCCGCGGCCGCCATCACCCACCTGACCGTGCGCGGCGGCAACCGGATCGGCGCGGTGATCGGCACCGGCGGCGGCGTGTCCGCACCGGCCCGCCGCTGGCGTGCGGCACCACCGCCGGCCGGACCCGGGGTGCTCACCCGGCTGCCGGCCCGCTCCGGTCGCAAGGAGGCGCAGGGTCTGCTGCGTACCGTCGCCGGCACCACCATCCAGCCGGGCCGTGGTGACCTGGGCGCCCTGATCGAGATGCTCAACCGTCCGCCCCGCCGGCGCGGGGTGGCCGCGGTGATCTCGGACTTCCTCGCGCCGGCCGAGCAGTGGGCCCGGCCGATGCGCAAGCTGCGGGTCCGCCACGACGTGCTCGCGATCGAGGTGATCGACCCGCGCGAGCTGGAGCTGCCCGACGTGGGTGTGTTGCCGGTGGTCGACCCGGAGAGCGGCGAGCTGCACGAGGTGCAGACCGCCGATCCACGGCTGCGGCAGCGCTACGCCGACGCAGCGACCGCCCAACGGGCCACGATCGCCGCCGCCCTGCGCGGCGCCGGCGCGGCCCACCTGCGTCTGCGTACGGACCGAGACTGGCTGCTGGACATGGTGCGATTCGTGGCCGCGCAGCGGCACGCTCGTACCCGGGGGACGACACGATGATCCGTTTCATGCAACCGTGGTGGCTGTTGGCGGTTCTGCCGGTGCTCGCACTCGCGGCGTTCTACGTCTGGCGGCAGCTGCACCGCCGGGCGTTCGCGATGCGGTTCACCAATGTGGACCTGCTGCGTACGGTGGCGCCGAAGGGGCTCGGTTGGCGTCGGCACGTTCCGGCGACGGCGTTCCTGCTCTGCCTGCTGGTGTTGGCCACCGCGCTGGCCCGGCCGGCGGTGGACACCCGGGAGCCGCTGGAGCGGGCCACCGTGATGCTCGCCATCGACGTGTCGCTGTCGATGCAGGCCGACGACGTGGCACCGAACCGGCTGGAGGCGGCCCAGGAGGCCGCCAAGCAGTTCGTCGGTGAGCTGCCGGAGAGCTACAACCTGGGTCTCGTGTCGTTCGCCAAGGCGGCCAACGTGCTGGTGCCGCCGGGCAAGGACCGGGACGCGGTGACCAGTGCCATCGACGGTCTGGTGCTGGCCGAGGCGACAGCGACCGGCGAGGCGGTGTTCACCTGCCTGGAGGCGATCCGGTCGGTGCCGGCCGACGGTGCGGCGGGCATCCCGCCGGCACGGATCGTGCTGCTCTCCGACGGGTTCCGCACCTCCGGGCGGGCGGTGGAGGAGGCGGCGGCGGCCGCGCAGGCTGCCAACGTGCCGGTCTCCACCATCGCGTTCGGCACCGACACCGGTCAGGTCGACATCGGCGGGCAGTTGCAGCGGGTGCCGGTGGACCGGTTGGCCCTGGCCGAGCTTGCCGAGACCACCGAGGGCTACTTCTACGAGGCGGCCTCGGTGAGCGAGCTGAAGCAGGTCTATCAGGACATGGGCAGCTCGATCGGCTTCCGGACCGAGCCACGAGAGGTGACCCAGTGGTACGCCGGGTTGGCGCTGCTGCTGGCGCTCTGCGCCGGCGCGCTCAGCCTGCTGTGGTCGTCGCGGATGCTCTGAGCGGTGGACCGGCGGTGGTCACCGACGGCCGCCGGTCAGCACGACCTCAGTGGCCGCCGCCGGCCAGCACGACCTCAGTGGCCGCCGCCGGCCAGCACGAAGACGATGGCCACCCAGACGGCGGCGAGGGTGAAGCCCAGTGGGGCGACGTAGCGGCTCATGGACGGCTCCGGGTGGCGGCTGGACGGTCCGCGTGCGGGGGCGGACCGCAGGGGGTGGGGACGCGCACACGAAGTCGTGACCGGGCGGCTCCCGGCGACCGCCCGAAATCGGACGGCGCGACACACACCTCGGCGTGTGCCGAGGGGCGGGGGAGCGGAGCGGGGTCAGCTCACCAGACTGAGTCGTGGCTCAGCGGGGCTGACCATCGGCCCGGCCACGACTGGGAGGATCGCTATCTCGCACAGCGATCACCTCCTGCAAGTCGGGCGGGCCGGAACGTCGATGATCGTACACCTGCGGCGCCGGCGAGACGCACTCGGCCGACCGGCCGGCGACCCCTCCACCGCCCGGTTGGCGCCGCGCCCGCGGCTGGCCCGCCCGCACGACCGTGACCAGCACCGCGGCGAGCAAGGGCAGCCAGCAGAAACGCGCCAGCACCCAGCCCGGGTCGTCCGGCACGGTGTGCAACCCCGGCAGCGCCAGCCCGCCGCGGGCGGTGAGCGCTGTCACCCCCACCAGTATCGGCTGGTGGCACAGATAGATCCGGAACGCGCAACGGTTCACCTCGGTCACCGCTCGGCCCGGCAACGGCCGGGCCAGCAGCCGTTCCAGCGCCGGCCGGGCGAGCAGGCCCAGCCCGACCTGGGTCACCGCCAGCGCCACGGCCAGCAGCGACGGCGGGTTCAGGTTGGACACCCCGGCCCCGGGCACGCCGACAGCGCTCACCGGGTAGCCCACGGCCAGCAACGCGGTCAGCGCGGCCACCCCGCCGGCCGCGAGCGTGCCCGCCGCCCGTCGGCCGGCCAACCGCCCGTCGGCGTGCGCCACGCCCAGCAGGTACGGCACCGACCAGGCCGCCACCACGCTGACCGGTGGCAGGTGGCTGCCCGCCGGCAGCAGCCGCACCGCCAGGTCCGCCGCGGCGACCACGGCCACCGCCGGTACTACGCAACGGCCCAGCCCCCACCGGCGTACGGCGGTGCGCAGCGGTCCGGTCACCGCGATCAGGAACACCAGCGGCACCAGGAACCACAACGGACTGACCGCGAGCCGCAGCGCGACGGCGAGCGTGTCGTCCGGGGTGCCGACGACG
This sequence comes from Micromonospora sp. NPDC005215, assembly GCF_040607915.1. Classification (NCBI taxonomy): domain Bacteria; kingdom Bacillati; phylum Actinomycetota; class Actinomycetes; order Micromonosporales; family Micromonosporaceae; genus Micromonospora; species Micromonospora sp. NPDC005215. Next base: position 14,292 of record NZ_JBEXHQ010000022.1, read on the forward strand.
GTGGCGGCGAGCAGCACGGCGGCACCCACCCCCAGCAGCGCCACCGTCGGCAGCAGCAACCGGCGCAGCCGACCGGCCAACCAGCCACCCGGACCGCCCCGGTGGCCGGCCAGCGACCGGGCCGAGCCGAAGCCGGCGGTGAAGAAGAACAGCCCGAGCGTCTGCAACACCCAGGTCACCGGGGCCAGAGCGGGCAACGCGGTCAGCGGGCTGGCCTGGTGCAGCCCGCCGTCGCCGGTCAGCACCAACCCGGTGACCAGCCAGTGCCCCAGCACCACCCCGCCGATGGCGTACGCCCGCAGCGCGTCGACGGTACGGTCCCGGTTCACCGCGCGTCCCCGACCCGGTCGGCGTCGACACCATCCAGCACGACCCCCGCCACCGCCACCAGCGTGGCGCTGCCCGGAGCCAGGTAGCCGTCGTGCCCGGCCACCCCGCCCACCGGCAGGCTGCGGGCGCCGAACGCCGGGTCGCCGGGGCGGCGGCCGAAGCCGAGGCCGAGCAGTCGCACCGGCGGAACCCGACGGATCCAGTCGGTGGCCGCCTCCGCCGCCCAGAACCGCTGCCCGCCCGGCAGATCGTCGGCGCGCTGCACCCCCGCGCCGACGCCGCCGAGGCTCACCACATCGGTGACCTGGGCCGGGGCGTCCGCCGCCGCCAGGGCCACCACCAGCGCCCCGTAGCTGTGCCCGACCAACGTGATCGTCGCCGCCGGACGGCGTGCGGCCAGTTCCCGCAGCAGCCCGGCCAACCCGGCCGCGCCGCGCCGGGCACTGAGGCCACCGGCGGCCGTCCACACCCCGTCGGGCGGGTCGTAGCCGAGCCAGGCCAGCACCGCGACCCGCGCCAACGGCTCGCTCGCCCGCAACTCCCGGTAGAGCTGCCCGGCCTGCACCGCCGGTGCCCGGCGGACCACCCCGCCCAACCCCCTGTCGAAGTCGGCAAGGGTGCTGCCCACCCCCGGCACCAGCACCGCGATCCGGTCCGCGCCGGCCAGGTCGCCGAGCACCTCGACCGCGCGGCCGTCGCCCCGCCTGTCGAACGACAGGAACCGACGCCCGTCGGCCGCCCAGTCCGCGTACGGCGGGCCCGCCGCGCGCATCGCCGCCGCCGTGACCGGGTACGCCTCCACGAACCCCGTCGCCGCGACCGGCTCGGCTCGGGTCGGCAGGACCAGGTTCACGCCGAGCAGCGCGGCCAGCGCCACTCGGCTGGCACCTCGTCGTCGCATCTCGTTCTCCCTCCGGAATGTCGTCCGGAGGCACAGTGCGCGGGTGGGCGGTGCGCGGTCATCGTCCCGGGGAGCCGTGTGCGGGGTGGCTCCGCGGGGCTACTCGCCGGCGGCCACCAGACCCGTCTCGTACGCCAGCACCACGGCCTGGGCCCGGTCGCGCAACCCCAGCTTGGCCAGGATCCGCCCGACGTGCGTCTTCACTGTCTGCTCGGCGACCACCAGGTCACCCGCGATCTCCGCGTTGTTGCGACCCCGGGCGATCAACCGCAGCACCTCGGTCTCCCGGGGGGTGAGCCCGGCCAGATCGGTGGGGCGGGGCCGGCGGCGGTCCGGGCGGGCCGCGAACTCGGCGATCAACCGGCGGGTGACCGCCGGGGCGAGCAGCGCGTCCCCGGCCGCCACCACCCGCACCGCCTGCACCAGATCGGCCGCCGGGGCGTCCTTGAGCAGGAAGCCGCTGGCCCCGGCGCGCAGCGCCTCGTACACGTAGTCGTCGAGGTCGAAGGTGGTGAGGATGAGCACCCGGGGTCGCTGCGCCGACCGGTCGCCGAGCAGCTTGCGGGTGGCGGCCAGACCGTCCATGACAGGCATCCGCACGTCCATCAGCACCACGTCCGGGTCGAGCCGGCGGGTGGCGGCGACGGCCTGCGCGCCGTCGGCGGCGTCACCCACCACCAGCAGGTCCGGTTGGGCGGCGAGCAGCGCGCCGAAGCCCTGTCGGACCATCGCCTGGTCGTCGACGATCAGCACCTTGATCACGCGTCCCCGCCTTCCGCGTCGTACGGCAGTTCGGCCACCACCGCGTAACCCCCGTCGGGCAGCGGCCCGGCGGTGAACGTACCGCCCAGTGAGGTGGCCCGCTCCCGCATGCCGGTCAGGCCGTGCCCGGCCCCGGCCTCGGTGGCCCGGGCGCGCACGTCGTCGGGCGGCGCGTTCCGCACGCGTACCGTCAGGGTGGACCCCTCGGCGCGGACGGTGACGCGCACCGCGGCCCCGGCCGCGTGCCGGGCCGCGTTGGCCAGGCCCTCCTGCACGATGCGGTACGCGGCCAGCCCGACCGGCGCGGGCACCCGCCCGTCGTCAGCGACCGTGGCGTCGAGGGTGACCGGCAGGCCGGCCCGGCACGCCGCGTCCACCATCGCGCCCAGGTCGCCCAGGTCGGGCTGCGGAGCGACCTGCGGGCCGGTGGACTCGCTGCGCAGCACTCCCAACAGTCGCCGCATGTCGGTAAGCGCGTCGCGAGCGGAGGCGGCGATCGCCACGAACTCGGCGGCTGCCGGCGCCGGCACCTCGGTCAACCGGTACGGCGCGGTCTCCGCCTGCACCGCGATCAGCGACATGTGGTGCGCCACCACGTCGTGCAACTCCCGCGCGATCCGGGTGCGTTCCTCCAGCACCGCGCGGCGCTCCTGCTCCCGCTCGCTCAGCTCGGTCTGCGCGGCAAGTGCCCGCCGGGACAACCGGTTGCGCCGGATCAGGTCACCGACGATCGCCAACGCGCCGAGCAGCGCCAGCACCGCGGCCCGGTTCTCCGGGTGCACCAGGATGAGCACCGGCACCGCGGTGATCGCCACCAGCCAGGCCAGCACCGGACGGTCGACCCGCGCGACGACCACCGCGACCACCGCGACCGACCCGAGCGCCAGCGGCGGCGTCCACGGTCCGGGCATGTCGGTCGGCGCGTTGAACGTGCACACCAGCAGGGCCAGCACGGTCAGCCGCCAAGCCAGTAGGGGACGCCGGGGCAGCGCCAGCAGCGGCGCCACTGTCATCGCCGCGAACAGCACCGCGATCGGCGGCGGCAGGCCCCAGTCGCTCTCCACGCTGAGCGTGATCCAGAAGAGGCCGAGCGCGGCGAGCAGCCCGACCGGGGCGGCGGGTCGGGCCAGCCGGGGCCAGCGGGCCAGCAGCGGTCGACCGGGCGGGGCGTCCGGGCCCAGCAGGGTCTGTCGCAGGGCCCGCAGGGCCACGACGATCGGTTGCCGGTTCACCATCGGGAGGCTACGGGCCGAGCCCGTCACGGGGCGTGCCACCAGGGGTTGATCCCGGTGTCGTACCTCAGTGTGACGCGGCTACGGTTAGCGCTTACCTGCCGGTAACGCCTAGGCTCCGACGCGTCCGTGCTGAGCATTCGCAAGGGGGAACAGTGGCCCGTACCGTGCTGGTCACCGGGGGTAACCGGGGTATCGGCCTGGCCATCGCGCAGGCCTTCGCCAAGCAGGGCGACCGGGTGGCGGTCACCCACCGCAGCGGCGAGGCGCCCGAGGGGCTGTTCGGCGTACGGGCCGACGTCACCGACGCGGCCTCGATCGACGCCGCGTTCACCGCCGTCGAAGCCGAGTTGGGGCCGGTCGAGGTGCTTGTCGCGAACGCCGGCATGACCGCTGACACGCTGCTGCTGCGAATGACCGAGGAGCAGTTCACCGGCGTGGTGGACACCAACCTCACCGGTGCGTTCCGGGTCGCCAAGCGGGCCTCCGGGAAGATGCTCCGCGCCAAGTGGGGCCGCATGATCTTCATCTCCTCGGTGGTCGGCCTCGCCGGCGGTGCCGGGCAGGTCAACTACGCCGCCAGCAAGGCCGGTCTGGTCGGCGTGGCCCGCTCGATCACCCGGGAGCTGGGCAGCCGCAACATCACGGCCAACGTGGTGGCGCCCGGCTTCATCGACACCGACATGACGGCCGGCCTGCCCGAGGACCGCAAGGCGGAGATCCGCAAGTCGATCCCGGCCGGCCGGATGGCCAGCCCGGACGAGGTCGCCGGGGTGGTCACCTGGCTGGCCTCCGACAGCGCCGGGTACGTCTCCGGCGCCGTGATCCCGGTCGACGGCGGCCTCGGCATGGGCCACTGACCCATTTTTTGAGTACGGAGGAAAACTGCGATGTCCGGACTGCTCGCCGGTAAGCGGCTGCTCGTCACCGGTGTCATCACCGACGCCTCGATCGCCTTCTCGGTGGCGAAGCTCGCCCAGGAGAACGGCGCTCAGGTCGTGCTCACCGGCTACGGCCGGCTCTCCCTGGTCGAGCGGATCGCCAAGCGGCTGCCCGAGCCGGCCCCGGTCATCGAACTGGACGTCACCGACCCGGCGCAACTCGCCGGGCTGGCCGACCGGGTACGCGAGCACGTCGACGGCCTCGACGGCGTCGTGCACTCGATCGGCTTCGCCCCGCAGAGCTGCCTGGGCGGCGGCTTCCTCGACGCCCCCTGGGAGGACGTCGCGACAGCGCTGCACGTCTCCACCTTCTCGTACAAGTCGCTGGCCATGGCGGCGCTGCCGCTGATGTCGCCCGGCGGCGCGGTGGTCGGCCTGACCTTCGACGCGACTGTGGCGTGGCCGGTCTACGACTGGATGGGCGTGGCAAAGGCCGGTCTCGAGTCGGCGTCCCGCTACCTCGCGATGCACCTGGGCAAGCAGGGCATCCGCAGCAACCTGGTCGCCGCCGGGCCGCTGCGCACCATCGCCGCGAAGTCGATCCCCGGCTTCGACGAGTTCGAGGACGCCTGGTCCGGGCGGGCCCCGCTGGGCTGGAACCTCAGCGACCAGGTGCCCGCCGCCAAGGCCTGCCTGGCGCTGCTGTCCGACTGGTTCCCGGCCACCACCGGCGAGATCGTCCACGTCGACGGCGGCTACCACGCCATCGGCTCCTGACGTTCCCCCGACGACGCCCCCGACCGCCGCCGACGTGACCCACGCGTCCGGACCAGGGGGCGTCGCCGGGTGGTCCCGGCCGACCGGCAAGAATGACCCCATGTCGTACGACGCGGTGGTGCTGGTGTCCTTCGGCGGGCCGGAGCGGCCCGAGGACGTGATGCCGTTCCTGCAGAACGTGACCCGGGGGCGAGGCGTGCCGCCCGAGCGGCTGGCCGAGGTCGCCGAGCACTACCAGCACTTCGGTGGGGTTTCCCCGATCAACAAGCAGAACCGCGAGCTGTTGGCCGCGATCCGCGCCGACTTCGCCGCGCACGGCCTCGACCTGCCCGTCTACTGGGGCAACCGCAACTGGGACCCGATGCTCGCCGACACCGTGACCCAGCTGCGCGACGACGGGGTCACCCGGGCGCTGGCCTTCGTCACCAGCGCGTACGGCGGTTACTCGTCCTGCCGGCAGTACCAGGAGGACATCGCCGCCGCGCGGGCCGCGGTAGGCCCGGACGCCCCGGTGATCGAGAAGCTACGCCAGTTCTGGGACCACCCTGGCTTCGTCGAGCCGCACATCGACGCGGTCCGGGCGGCCCTGAGCCACCTCGACCCGGCGCGGCGGGACACCACCCGGTTGGTCTTCACCGCCCACTCCGTCCCCACCTCGATGGCGGCGAACGCCGGCCCGCACGGCGGCCGGTACGAGGCGCAGCTGCACGAGACCGCCCGGCTCGTGGCCGCGGCCGCCGCCCCCGACCTCGCGTACGACCTGGTCTGGCAGAGCCGCTCCGGCCCACCGCAGATGCCGTGGCTGGAGCCGGACATCAACGACCACCTGGCCACCCTCGCGCAGGGCGGCACCACCGCGGTGGTGGTCAGCCCGATCGGGTTCGTCTCCGACCACCTGGAGGTCGTCTGGGACCTGGACACCGAGGCGCTGGAGACGGCCAAGCAGCTCGGCCTGGACTTCGTCCGGGCCGCCACCCCGGGCACCGACCCGCGCTTCGTCACCATGGTGCGGGAGTTGGTCACCGAGCGGACCGACCCGGACGGCGCGCAGCTGCGCCGTCGCCTGGGCGAGCTGCCGATGTGGGACAGCTGCCCGACCGTCTGCTGCGTACCGACCCGCCGTCCGACGCCTGCTGGGAGCACCGATGCATGACCGCAACCCCGTACAGAGTTGGCTGACCGACATGGACGGCGTGCTGGTGCACGAGGGCCAGCCGGTGCCCGGGGCGCCGGAGTTCATCAACCGGATGCGAACCTCCGGCAAGCCGTTCCTGGTGTTGACAAACAACTCGATCTACACCCCGCGTGACCTGACGGCCCGCCTGAGCCGGATGGGGCTGGACGTGCCGGAGGAGTCGATCTGGTCGTCCGCGCTGGCCACCGGCCAGTTCCTCGCCGACCAGCGGCCGGGCGGCACCGCGTACGTCATCGGTGAGGCCGGGCTGACCACGGCGCTGCACGCGGTCGGCTACGTGCTCACCGACTTCGCCCCGGACTACGTGGTGCTCGGCGAGACCCGCACCTACAGCTTCGAGGCGATCACCAAGGCGGTCCGCCTGATCAACGACGGGGCGCGGTTCATCTGCACCAACCCCGACGTGACCGGCCCGTCCGTGGAGGGTGCTCTCCCGGCCGCCGGCTCGGTCGCCGCGATGATCTCGAAGGCGACCGGGGTGGAGCCGTACTTCGTCGGCAAGCCCAACCCGATGATGATGCGCTCGGCGCTCAACACGATCAACGCGCACTCGGAGAGCACCGCGATGATCGGCGACCGGATGGACACCGACATCCTCTGCGGCCTGGAGGCCGGGTTGGAGACCATCCTGGTGCTCACCGGGATCAGCAGCCGTACCGAGGCGGAGCGTTACCCGTACCGCCCGTCCCGGATCATCAACTCGGTCGCGGACCTGCTCGACGAGATCTGACCCGCGGCACGATAGTGGATTGGCGGGGCGGTGTTCCGCCACCGCTGGGTTTCGTCAGGGGCGCAGTGGGGCGTTGCAGGCGGCCACCAGCGCCTGGCGGCAGGCCGTGGTGAGGGGGCGCAGAGCCGCGTCGCGCTGCTGGGCCTCGTAGTTGTTGATCGCGCCGCCGGGCGCGGCGTGCCCGGCCAACGCGAGCACCCGGTCGAGCACCGCGGCGCGGGCGAAGAGTCGGCGGGCTCGCGGGTCGAAGCCCGGTGGCAGGTCGGTGGCGCCGTCCGGGCGGCGCAGCGCGGCCAGCGCACCGGCCAACTCGGGTCGCCACTGGGCCACGTCGAGTCGGGTCAGCGCGGCGGTCGTCTCGGCCAGCGCGGCGGCCAACTCGGCCTCCGCCTCGGCGGCGCCGGGCAGCGCGAGTGAGGCGGCGGGCGCGTTGGCCGGCAGCGGGTACACCCGCCAGAGCACCGTCTCGAAACAGTCCCCCGAGCCGGAGGTGTGTGTCCGCACCTGGGGGATCAGGCCGAGCCCGCCGGCGACCACCGCCTCGCCCGTAACCAACGCCGCACCGGCGAAGTCGCCCGGGCCGGGCAGCCCCCGGGGGTCGCCCGGCGCGGGCAGCACCAGGCGGATGTCGTCCGGGGAGAGCTTGGCCAGGGTGGGCAGCGCGGCGCCCAGCGGGACGTCGGTCCAGGTGCCGGGGGCGTCCGCGACGAGGTGCTCCTCGTCGCCGGCGATGGCGTCGGCGACCTCGTCGTACGGCACCAACCCGGCGCGCCATGCGCGCACCCAGGCAACGAACCGGCTCGACCGGCGCGGCGTGAGTGTGGCCGCGCCCGTTGCGGGGGTGGACATGCCGAAAGGGTACGTGGTCCCGACCGGCCCTGTCTCGACTGCCGCTCCGGTCGCCCGGCCTGCCCCGAACTACCCTGTTCGCCCCGAATCACTGCCTCGGCGCCGGTCTGTGCGTGTCCGGCGGTCGGGGCGGGCGGTGTGTCGGGGCCGGGGGCGGAGCCGCGGGGGTTAGCGTGATCGACATGGCGGGGCGATACGGCGAGGACGTGTTGGCGGGAGACTGGCGGAGACGGAAGGTCACCCCCGAGGTGGACGCCGAACCCGATCTCGTGGTGGAGGACGCCGACTCCGGGTTCTGCGGGGCGGTGGTGGGTTTCGAGGCCGGCGCCGTGGTCCTGGAGGATCGGCATGGCCGGCGACGCAACTTCCCGCTACTGCCGGCGGCGTTCCTGCTCGACGGCCGCCCGGTGACGCTGCGCCGCCCGAGCCGCGCGCCGGTGCCGGCGGCCCGTCGACGGACGGCATCCGGTTCGGTGGCGGTGGACAACGTCCGCGCCCAGGTGGCGAAGGCCAGCCGGATCTGGGTGGAGGGCATCCACGACGCCGCGCTGGTCGAGCGGATCTGGGGCGACGACCTGCGGATCGAGGGTGTGGTCGTGGAGCCGTTGGACGGCATCGACGCCCTCGACGCCGAGGTACGCGGCTTCGACCCCGGTCCGACCCGACGCCTCGGCGTGCTCGTCGACCACCTGGTGCCGGGCAGCAAGGAGAGCCGGATCGTCGCCCGGGTGAACTCGCCGTACGTGCTGGTGACCGGCCATCCCTACGTGGACGTCTGGCAGGCGGTGAAGCCGGCGGCGCTGGGCATCGCGGCGTGGCCGGTGGTGCCGCCGGGGCAGCCGTGGAAGGAGGGGGTCTGCGCGGCCCTCGGGGTGGCCGAGCCGGCGGCGATGTGGCGGCACATCCTCTCCCGGGTGGGCAGCTTCGCCGACGTGGAGACGCCCCTGATCAACGCGATGGAACGCCTGATCGACTTCGTCACCGAACCGGTGGGCTGACCGGGCCGGGCCCCGGCGTGCCCTCGGTCACCAGCGCGCGGACCAGCCGGGTGACGACCGCCTCCGGGTCGGTCACGTCGCCGGTGAGCAGCAGGTGGTGCACCGTCCCCACGATGGCGAGCGCGACGGCGCCGCTGTCGGTGCCGAGGGGCAGCCGCCCGAGCTGTCGCTCCCGGTCGAGGTAGTCGCTGATGGAGGTGGTCACCTCGGGGAGCCCGGGGGCGCCCTCGGACATCACGGCTTCGACCCGGGCGCGCAGGGTGGGGCGGGCGATGACCAGGTTCGCGATGCCCAGCGTGCGAGGCTCGAACAGGGTGAGCCCGGCGCGCGTCAGATTGCCCACCACGTCACCCGTGCCCGCCAGTGGCGGGAGGGCCGCGGCCAGCTCGGCCTGCTCGCGGAAGCGTCGCACGATCAACGCGGTGAGGAACCCCTCCAGGTCGCCGAAATGGCTGTGCAGGAGCCCGGTGGCGCAGTTCGCCTCGCGGGTGATCGCCCGTCCGGTGAGGGCTTGTGGCCCGTCTCGCAGCAGTACCCGCTCGGCGGCGTCGAAGAGCTGTTCACGCAGCTCGGGGTTGGCGATTCCGCGGGGCACGCCGGCAGCCTAACCCAGTCGGGTGAACCGTTACCCATGTGGGCGTGCCCCGCTTGACAGGTATGAACACTCGCTCATAGCCTGATGAGCGCTCGTTCATTCTACCCGAGGGGCTCACCCGTGCAGCAGACCTTCCACCTGGTCATCGCGATCCTCGGCCTCGTCGCCCTGCTCGTCTTCGGCGCTTTCCAGGTCGTCCGTCGGCGTCGCAACGGAGGAACAGGCGGCACGCGTGGCTCGGGGACCAAGCCGTGACGGTGCGGGACGATCAGCCGGGCGTCGCCCCGACCAGCGCGGCGACGCCCGCTGGGCCGGACGCCACCCGCCCGACCCCGTGGACCGTCCTGGTCGTCCTGGCCTGCGCGCAGGCCATGGTCGCGCTGGACGTCACAGTGGTCAACGTCGCGCTTCCCGCCATCGACGCGGATCTGCGTTTCGGCCTGGGGGACGTGCAGTGGGTGGTCTCCGTCTACGTGCTGGCTACCGGCGGTCTGCTCCTCCTGGGGGGCCGGTTGGCGGATCTGTTCGGCGCCCGACGGGTGTTCCTGGCCGGGCTGATCCTGTTCACCGCGGCGTCGGCGGTGAGCGGCCTGAGTAACACCTCGGCGCTGCTCGTCGCGTCCCGGGCGTTGCAGGGCGTGGGCGCGGCGCTGCTCTCTCCGGCGGCCCTGTCCATCATTGCGCTCGTCTACGACGGTGGGCGGCGGGCCAAGGCGCTCGGCGCATGGGGCGCGATTGCCAGTGGCGGAGCCGCGGCCGGGCTCCTGGTGGGCGGCGCGCTGACCACCTGGCTCGATTGGCGCTGGGCGTTCTTCATCAACCTGCCCGTCGGGCTGTTGGTCCTGATCCTGGTGCCACGACTGATCTCCCGGTCTCCCCGCGTCGCCGCCGCCGGGCAGCTCGACCTGATCGGCGCCGTCGTCGGCACCGCCGCGTTCGCGGTCACCATCTACGGCATCAGTGACGCCGACCGACACGGCTGGGGCGCCCCGCGCACCGTGCTCCTGCTCGCCGTGGGAGTCGCGCTGCTCGGTGTCTTCGCCGGGGTCGAACGACACGTCCGACGCCCGCTCGTGCCGCCGGCGCTCTGGCGGCAACGGAGCCTCGCGGCCAGCACCGTCGGCATCTTCGGCGCCACCATCACCCTGGTCGGCGCCCTGTTCCTCGGCGCGTTCATGTTGCAGACGACGCTGCGGGCCTCCGCCCTGGAGACCGGCTTCGCGCTGCTCCCGATGGTGTTGGCGATCGCCCTGGCGGCGCACCTCGGGGGCGCGCTGCTCGGGCATCTCGGCCCCCGGTGGGCCAGCGCGTCGGGCCTCGCGGTGGCGGCGGTCGGCGCCCTGCTGCTGAGCCGCGCCTCGACACCGGTCAGCTATCCGGCCGACATCCTTCCCGGGCTCGTACTGCTCGGTTTCGGCCTGGGGCTCAGCTTCGTCGTCTTCTCGGTCACCGCGTTGTCGGGCATCGAGGGCGACCGGGCGGGCAGTGCGTCGGGTCTCTACATGACCTCACACGACATCGGTGGCGCCTTCGGCGTGGCCATCCTGTCGTCCGCCGCGGGTGCCGTCTCGGGCGGCAGCCTGATGGTCCTGGCGGGTCAGCAGCGGGGCTTCCTGGTGGCGGCGGGCGTGACGGCCGGCTTCGCGATCGCCGCGGCGCTGACCATGCCGGCCGGCCGCCCCGTGGCCGGATCCGCGGCGGGTCTACACGGCGGGCACGGCTTCACACTGCACGGTTGATCCAGAGAGGCGTGGCACGAAGCGATGAGCACAGTGCATGGCGACGGCACCACCGAGGCCGGCAACGGGATCCGGTGCGTCCGACTCAGCAAACGTTTCGGCGACGTCGTCGCCGTCGACGACCTGTCGTTCGACGCCCCGATGGGCGCGGTCACCGGTTTCGTGGGGGCCAACGGCGCGGGCAAGACCACGACGATGCGGATGCTTCTGGGCCTGGTGCAGCCGACGTCGGGTGAGGCGCTGATCGACGGCCGGTGGCTGCGGGACATTCCGAACCCGCGGCTGACGGTCGGCACCGTCCTGGACAGCCCCGGCGCCCACCCGGGTCACACGGCCCGGGCGTACCTCGGCATCCTGGCCCGTGCCGGCGGGGTCCCTCAGCGCCGGATCGGTGAGGTGCTGGAAATGGTCGGCCTGGCGGACTCGGCGCAGCGTCGGGTCGGCGCGTTCTCGCTGGGGATGAAGCAGCGCCTGTCTCTCGCGGCCGGGCTGCTCGGGGATCCGCGGATCATCATGCTGGACGAGCCGACAAAGGGCCTGGACCCGCCCGGGATGCTGTGGCTGCGCGGGCTGTTGCGCGACCTCGCCGCGGAGGGACGCTGCGTCTTCCTTTCGAGCCACCATCTGGCCGAGCTCGACGCGATCGCCGATCACGTGGTGGTGCTACACAAGGGGCGGTTGATCGCCAAGGGCGGCCTGAGCGAGCTGATGAGCCGGCGGGGCCAGGCGGTCGTGGTCCGCACCGCCCACAACGGCATCCTCGAACAGTTGATCCGCGGTCGGGGCGGCAGCAGCAGCGTGGATCCGGACGGCGGGCTGCGGGTGGTCGGGCTGACCGCTCCCGAGGTCGGCGAGCTTGCCCTGGCCGGCGGCGTCGCGGTGCATCACCTCAGTGCGGAGCGGGCGGAGCTGGAGGACGTTTTCCTCGAGCTGACCGCGTCGGCCGAGGAGAAGTCCCTGGAGCGTGTCCGGTGAACCGTCTGCTCGGCAGTGAGCTCAGAAAGCTCTGGGCGACGCCCACGATCTGGTGGCTGCTCGTCGGCACGACGCTGCTGGCCATCGCCTCCACCATCGGGGCGATAGTGCTGGCCAACGCCAGAGACGTCTCCCTGGTCAGCGAGGAGGCCCTCCGGGGGGACCTGCACTCGGTGGGCAGCGGTTCGATCCTTGTCGCGATCGCCGGGATCATCGGCATGGCGGGCGAGTTCCGGTTCGGGCAGGCCGACCAGACATTCGTCTCCGAACCGCGGCGCGGGGTCGTGCTGGCCGCCAAGCTGCTGCTCTACACAGTGCTCGGGGCTGTCTTCGGGGTGATCGCGGGCGCTGCCACGCTGGGCACCATGTGGGTCGCCATCAGCAGCGAGGGGCTCACGCTCCAGCTCGGCCAGTCGTTCATCTGGACGACCCTCGGTGGGGCGGTCGCCTCGGCAGCGCTGTTCGGGGCACTCGGGGTGTGCCTCGGGGCTGCCACCAGGAACCAGGTCGTCGCGATCGTGGCCGCCCTGGCCTGGCTGATCGTCTTCGAGCCGATCGTCTTCGAGGCCTCCACCACGGTCGGCCGTTGGCTACCGGGCGCGGCGGCGCAGTCCCTGCGGCGCATCCCGCAGGACGGACTGCTCTCCATGGACACCGGAGCTGCGGTCTTCGGTGGGTGGATTGTATTGATCTTCGTCTTCGCATATTTGAGAAATTCTCGCTCGGATATTGTCTGAAATCTGCTGTTGCGGCCGAGGTCTCGCGGGTTGTTGCCACCCGTGGGCCTCGGCTTTTTTGGCAGGCGGACGAGACTGATTTGCGACCTGTCCCAAGGGGTGAAATGCGCGCACGTCCAGCGCGGCGGGTGAGTGCCGAAATTCGTCCGGTTTGCCCCGGCGTTGGGCGGCTCGCAATTGCAAAGTATTTGCATTAAGGTTGTTGACCTCTTGTTTACAGGTCTCACTTCTTGACGCCGGATTGAATGCTCTGGCAATCTGGTGCGGACAAGTGATCCTCGGGGGAGGAGATCCAGCGATGGACAAGGATCATCATCAAAATCTCTGCCGCTCGTACGGGCCGCGCGCAGGTCGCGCTGTCGAGGCGGGCCGCCTGAGCTGGTTCCGGCACGTCTGTGAGCTGCTGGTTCAGCCTTAATTGCAGTCCAGTTCCCGCTGCTGCTCCACGTGTCAGCGCGCGACGGGGACGGGTGCGGCTCGTGACAGTTGCCGCTCGTCATTCATTGATCGGACGACCGGCACCCTTTCCGGACGCAGCCTGCTGATTGTCGCCAGTGAGCGACGGTGACCCGTATGTCCTCACTGGATGCTGCAATAATCATGGGGGAATCGTGTCTACTTCCGGCAGTCGGGGGTGCGATGTTTTCGCGCTCGCCAAAATTGGCCAACGCGTTGCGGAAAGTCCGGACAAGCCGGCACTTGTCATGCTTGCCGATGGCGAGGATGAGGTTGCCCGACTGAGCTACGCGGAATTGGACGAGCGCTCTCGCGATTTCGCCCGGTACCTGCAGGAACAACACATGCGCGGCGAGCGAGTGCTGATCATGTTGCCGCAGGGTGTCGAATACGTCATCGCATTTCTCGGCTGTCTCTACGCTGGCGCGATCGCCGTTCCGGTATTTCCTCCGAGCGGCAGTCGCAACGGCGAGCGGGTGAGTTCCGTCGTCGCGGACTGCCAGCCCGCGCTGGCGGTGGTCACCGCCCGCCAGGAAGCGGCGATCCGCCGACAGCTTCCCGAATCCTGCCGGACCCTCGTCCCCGCGAACGTGCTCGCCGAGGGGCTGCCGCCGCTGAAACCGGTGGAGCCGGCCGCGGACGACGTCGCCTACCTGCAGTACACCTCCGGATCGACCTCGGCCCCACGGGGGGTGATGGTCACCCAGGACGCCCTGGCGCAGCAGATGCGGCTCCTCGCCCGCGCCTGGCGGCTGTCGAACGACGAGGTGGTGGTGTCCTGGCTGCCCATGTTCCACGACTTCGGGTTGGTGGCCGCGACGATGTACTCGCTGGTCTCCGGGGCGACGAACGTGATGATGGCACCGGTCGCCTTCGTCCAGCACCCGTTCCGGTGGCTCGACGCGATCAGCCGCTACCGCGCCGCCGTGACCTTCGGACCCAACTTCGCCCTCGACATGTCCTGCGACCGAGTCGATGACGACTCGCTCCGGACGCTGGATCTCACCAGCCTCCGTCTGATTGTCGTCGGTGCCGAGCCCGTGCGGCCCCGCTCCCTGCGGCGCTTCACCGCGCGGTTCGGCGCGGCGGGGTTTCGCGCCAACAGCTTCAACATCGGGTACGGCCTGGCCGAGGCGACCCTCGCGGTCGCGCTCTCGCCGGCGGGGCAGGAGCCGACGGTCACCCGGTTCGACCCGGTCGAGCTGGGCCGCGGGCGGTTGGTCGAGGCGCCCGACGCCGGCGAGGCCCGGGAGTTGCCCGACAACGGGGACGGGCTGCTCGACACCGAGCTGTTGATCGTCGACCCGGACACCCTCCAACGCTGCCCGGACGGGCGGATCGGCGAGATCTGGGTGGCCGGGCGGACGGTGGCCGCCGGGTACTGGCAACGCCCCGACGAGACGGAGGCCGTCTTCGGCGGTCAGCTCGCCGACGGGCGTGGGCGCTACCTGCGCACCGGTGACCTCGGTGCTCGGCTGGGCGGGCGCACGTACGTCACGGGCCGGCGCAAGGACGTCATCATCATCCGGGGCGTCAACCACTACCCCCAGGATCTCGAACTCACCGCCGCCGACGCGCACCCGGCCGTCGCCACCGACCGGGTGGTCGCCTTCGCCGTCGAGATCGACGGCGAGGAACGGCTCGCTCTGGTCGGTGAACTCACCCGGGCGACCTGGACGACCGCGGACCCGGACGAGGTGTTCACCCGACTCCAGCGGGCCGTGGTCGAGGCACACGACATCAGCGTCGACGTGATGGTGCTCCTGCGACCCGGTCAGCTGCCCCTGACCTCCAGCGGCAAGGTGCGGCGGCGGGAGTGTCGGCGGCAATACCTCGCCGGTGAGCTCACCGGGGTGCGCGCGACCTGGCAGACCCGGGAGGCCGAGCCCGCCGTTGCCGGGCCGGCCGCGGGGCGGACCGGCCGTGGCCGGGCCGACATCGTCGGGTGGCTGGTGCGTTGGATCGCCGCGGCGCGCCGGACCGACCCCGTCACCATCTCCGTGGACGAGCCCTTCGGCGGTCTCGGCCTCGACTCGGCCACCCTGGTCCGCCTCTCCGGCGAACTCGGCGTTGAACTCGGCATCCGGCTCTCCCCCCAGGACCTCTACGACCACCCCACCGTCGCGCGCCTGGCCGGCGCGCTCACCTCGGAATCCGCTCCGCCGGCGGTCGCCTCGTCCCGGTCCGGATCGACCGAGCCGGCCGACGCCACCTCGGTCGCCGTGATCGGAATGGCCTGCCGGGTGCCCGGGGCCGACTCGATCGAGGAGTTGTGGGAGCTGCTGGCCGGCGGTCAGCACGCCATCCGTGCCGTGCCCGCCGAGCGTTCGGCGCTGGGTTACCGCTTCGACGAGGGGACCGTCGTCCACGGCGGATTCATCGACGGCGTCGACGCGTTCGATCCGATCTTCTTCGGCATCTCCCGGACCGAGGCCGACCGGATGGACCCGCAGCAGCGGGTGCTGCTCGGGGTGGTCTGGCGGGCACTGGAGGACGCCGGAATACCGACGGATTCCCTGGCCGGCAGCCGAACGGGTGTCTTCGTCGGCATCAGCGGCACCGACTACCGGCAGCTCCAGACGCGGGCCGGCACCGGCGCGACGGCGTACGACGGCACCGGAAACGCGCTGACTGTCGCCGCCAACCGAATCTCGCACCTGCTCGACCTGCGCGGGCCGAGCCAGGCGGTGGACACCGCGTGCTCCTCGTCCCTGGTCGCCCTGCACGCCGCCAGCGCGAGTCTGCGCCGGGGCGAGAGTGACATCGCCATCGTCGGCGGGGTCAACCTCCTGCTCGACCCCGCCCTGACGACGGGCTTCACCGCCGCGGGGATGTTGTCTCCCGAGGGCCTCTGTCGGACCTTCGACGCCGCTGCCGACGGGTACGTCCGCGGTGAGGGCTGCGCCGTCGTGGTGGTGCGCCGGACCACCGACGCGGTCCGGGCCAACGACCGGATCCGAGCGTTGGTCCGCGGCTCAGCCGTCAACTCCGACGGCCGCAGCAGCACCCTCACCGCACCGAACGGACCCGCCCAGGAGGCGGTGCTGCGCGCAGCCCTGACCGACGCCGGGATCAGCCCGGGGCAGGTCGGCTACGTCGAGGCGCACGGCACCGGCACGCCCCTCGGCGACCCGATCGAGATGGGGGCGATCCGGGCGGTGTACGGCGGTCCCGCGTCCCAGCCGCTTCTGGTGGGATCGGTCAAGACGAACATCGGTCACCTGGAGGCCGCGGCCGGGGTGGTCGGCCTGGTGAAGACCGTGCTCTCCCTGGAGCGCGGGCTGGTGCCGCCGTCCCTGCACTTCACCCGACTCAACCCGTACATCGACCTGGCGGGGTCGCGGTGCTCCGTCGTGACCGAGTCGACCCGGTGGCCGGGCGACCCGGCGCAGCGTGTCGCGGCGGTGAGTTCCTTCGGCTTCGGCGGCACCAACGCCCACGTGGTGCTCTCCGCGGCACCCCGCCGGGCGCCCGTCTCGCCGGTCGGCGACGGGCAGAGCTGGTCGGTGCTTCCGGTCTCCGCGAAGACGCGGGACGCCCTGCGGCAGTCCGCGCGAAGGTACGCGGAACTGCTCACCGACCCCGGTCCTGGCCGGACACTCGCCGATGTCGCCCACGTCGCCGGGACCCGCCGGACCCGGTACCCGCACCGACTGGCCGTGCTGGCCCGCACCGCGGGGGAGGCCGCCGACGCGCTCACACGTTTCGTCGACTCCGGCACGGACCCCCTCAGCGGCGTCGCCCCGTCGGTCCCGCCGCCGGTCGCCTTCGTCTTCACCGGTCAGGGATCGCAGTACGCCGGCATGGCCGCTGCCTGGTACTTCCGCTACGCGGCGTTCCGGGCGGCGCTGGACCAGAGCGACGCGGTGGTCCGGGCCGAACTCGGGGTGTCCCTGCTACCCACCCTCTGCGACGTGCCCGGGGACCGGGTGGACCTGGCCGAGACCTTGTACGCCCAACCCGCCGTCTTCGCCGTCGATCACGCGCTCGCCAGCCTCTGGCAGTCCTGCGGAGTGCATCCGAGCGCGGTGCTGGGGCACAGCCTCGGCGAGTACGTGGCGGCGTGTGTGGCCGGTGTGCTGGACCTGTCGGACGCGCTTCGGCTGGTCATCGCTCGGGCCCGCTGGATGCAGATGGCGCCGCCCGGGGCGATGCACGCCGTGCACGGCAGCCCGGAGACGCTGGCGCCCCTGCTGAAGGAGCTGGCGGACACCGACGAGGTGTCGCTGGCGGCGTACAACGGCCCCGAGGACGTCGTCGTGTCCGGTGAGCCCGGTCGCCTGGCCGAGTTGGCCGCCGACTGGTCCCGTCGGGGGGTCCGGCTCACCCGGCTCACCGGCAACCGGGCGTTCCACTCGCCGCTCATGGCGGCGGGCGCCGAGGAGTTCGCGGAGACGGCGCTGCGGGTCACCTACCAGCCGCCGCGAATACCGCTGGTCGCCAACCTGACCGGTCAGCTGACGGCAGAGGTGAGCGCCGAGGCCCTGGTCCGGCACGCACTGTCCCCGGTGCGGTTCGGCGACGGGCTGGCGACGCTGGCCGGGCTCGGCTGCCGGGTGGTGGTGGAGTGCGGCAGCCGCCCGGCGCTGAGTCCGCTTGTGGAACGGGCGATGCCGGACGCCACCTGCCTGCCCAGCCTGCACCAGGGCGACGTCGACGACCAGCGGTTCCAGCGTGGGCTGGCGTACTGGTACGCGCACGGCGGCGACGTGGACTGGACCGGGCTGCGCCAGGCGCGTCTCGGCCCCGACACCCCTGAACCCGCTCCGGTGGACCTGCCCGGCCACCCGTTCTCTCCCGGTCGGCACTGGTTCACCACGCAACGCCCGGAGCATCATCCGTTGCTCGGCCGCCCCGTCGAGTTGGCGGGGACCCGGCAACGTCGGTTCGCGGCGACGCTGCACCCGGAGGCGGTGCTCTCCCTGGGCCAGCACCGGCTGCCCGGAGGGCCGGTGCTGCCCGCCGCGGCGATGGTCGAATGGGCCCGGTCCGCGCTCGAGGCGTGTGGCGGAACCACGTCCTGGCGCCTCGACGAGGTGGAGTTCGTCGCCGTCCGGTCGGTCCCCGAGGGGCATCCGGTCGAGTTGCAGGCGACGGTGGAGCCGACGTCCGACGGCTACACGGTCCGCTGCTTCGGTCGCGGCGAGGGCGAGGACAGCTGGACGGAGCATTGCAGGTTGCGGGCCGCCCCCTTGCTCGGACCCGTCGCCGACGGGGCCGCCCCGGACCACCGGGGCGCACCGTGGCCGGAGCAGGACGTCGCCGCCCTCTATGCCCGGCTGGACCAGGCGGGCCTGAGCTATGGACCTGACTACCGGGCCCTGCGCCGCCTCTGGCGACACGGGGACGAGGCGCTCGGCCTGGTCGAGCTGGCGCCGTCGGTGGTGGACGACGGGTACGGCCTGCACCCCATCCTGCTGGACGCCTGCCTGCACGTCGCCGGCGCGTTCGTCGGGCCGGACACACCGCTGATGCTGCCGGTCGCGATCCAACGACTGGACGTGTCCGGCCGGCTGCCCGCCGCGGTCTGGTGCCGGGCCCGCTGGCACGGTGTCGACGACGGTGGAGACGCCCGCGTCGACCTCACCGTGCGGCACCCGGACGGGACGGTCCTCGTGACGGTCTCCGGCCTGGTGCTGCGGCCGGTCAGCGAGCGGCCCGGCGGGCGGGTCCCCGAGCGGTACGACATCACCTGGCAGCCCGTCGCGTCGGTGGACGGGAAGACCAGCCTCGCCCCGGTGCCCGTCAACGCCGAGGTCGCGGCGGCTTCCGGCACCTGGCTGGTCGCCGGTGTCGATGCCGACATCGTCCGTACCTGGGGCACGCAGCTGCGCTCCCTGGGCGGCGACGCCACGGGCCTGGTTTTGAACGCCGAGGGTCGCGCCCGCCTCGACGGCGAGCCGGCGGACGAGGCGACGGCCAGCGCGGTGTCGCGACTTGCCGAACGGGTCCGTGCACGCCAGGGCCGGGTAGCTGGCGTGATCCTGCACGCGGACGGCGCCGACCTGCCCGGTGACGAGCCGGAGCGGACCGAGGAGTTGGCCGACCGCACGTTCCTCTTCGTCCGGGCAGTCCTCACCGAGTTGGCCGCAGACCAGCCGCGGCTGGTGCTCTGCTCGGTCGGCGCAACCGGCCCCAGCGGTCCGGTCGCCCCCGACCTGCCGGGCACGGCGGTCGCCGCCCTGGCTCGGTCCGTCGCCGTGGAGTACCCCGACCTGGCCTGTGTCCACGTGGACCTCCCGCCGGCCGGGCCGGTACCTGCCGTGACGACAGTGCTGTCCCTGCTGGGCGACGGCGAATCCGGGCACCTCGCCCTGCGGGAGGGCTGCTGGTACCGAGCCGCCCTGGTCCGTTCCCCCCTGCCCGACGGCCCGCCCGCCAGGCTGCGGGTCGACGCCACGTACCTGATCATCGGCGGGTTGGGCGGGCTCGGCCTCGCCGCGGCCGGTCGATTCGCCTCGTGGGGCGCGCGGTGTCTGGTGCTTGCCGGGCGGACGCTGCCCGCCACGGTGCCGGCGGAGGTGGAGCGGCTCCGGCGCGCCGGGGTACGGGTCGAGCTGCGTCGACTGGACGTCGCGGACGGGCCGGCCGTGGTGGCGCTGCTCGACGAGGTGCGGCGGGCACTGCCCCCGGTCCGTGGCGTCCTGCACGCGGCCGGTTCGACGGCGGACGCGCTGCTGCCGGACATGGAGGCGGATCGCTTCCACTCGGTGCTGCCGGCCAAGGTGCGGGGGGCCTGGAACCTGCACCTCGCGACCACCGAGGACCCGCTGGACCTCTTCGTGACGTTCTCCTCGTTCGCCGCCGTGACCGGCTCGGTCGGGCAGGCCAACTATGTCGTCGCGAACGCGTTCCTCGACGGCCTCGCCCGCTGGCGCCACGCCCGTGGCCTTCCCGCCCTCAGCATCGGCTGGGGGCCGTGGCGGGAGCGGGGGCTTGCCGCCCGTGCCGACGTGCTGGCGGGCCTGGGTCACCGGGGGATCGGCGCACTCGACGACGCTGACGCGCTCCGGGCGCTCGATGCGCTGCTCGGTGCGGCGGACACCCCGACGGTGGCGGTGGCCTCGGTCGACTGGTCACGCTTCGTCGATGCGACCGGCCATCCCGGCCGTGACACCCTGCTGGCCGGGCTGGTGCCGGCCGCCTCCGCGACCCCCACCGGGCCGGAGCCCCGCGGGCCCGACACGGCCGCCGTGGTCCGCCGGCGGCTCGCCCAGTTGGCCGTCGAGCAGCCCGGTGCGGCCCGGGAGGCCGTGCTGGCCGCGCTCCTCGACCTGGTCGCCGAGCTGGTCGGCATGAGCGAACGGGACCGCGCCGACCTTCGGCCCACGTTTCCCGCCACCCGACTGAACTCCCTTGGGCTGGACTCGCTGATGGCCGTCCGACTGCGCAACCGCCTCCGAGCGGATTTCGCCACGGATGTGCCACCCCGACTGCTGCTGGGTGGCGGATCCGTGGCGGAGGTCGTCGGCCTGATCTGTCGGCAGATCGTCGTACGCCACGTGATGGCGCTGGCCGACGAGCCGGTCGGCGCGGAGGACGGCGACGTCGAGGTGCTGACCCTCTGATCGCGACCCCACCACCACAAGACCGGCCCCACCCCTACTGCGAGGAGTTGCCATGAGCACGCGAAACGAGCCGCTGATCGACCGGTTCGAGCAGTTGAACGCCGACCTCGTCGCGTTCGTCAGTGACCTGTCGACCGACGGCCTGTCCGCGCCGAGCGCGAACGGCGACGGATCGACGGTCGGTGACGAACTCGCGCACCTCGCCAAAGGTGCCCCGGAGGTTCTCGGCTGGCTGGTCCGCACGACCGACACCGGCGCTCCGGCGCCGCAGCACCTCCACTCCCACTCCCACCCGCACCCGCACCCGCACCCGCACCCGCACCCGCACCCGCACCCGCACGGGTCGGGCCAGCACGACAACGGCGCCGCCGACGGGGACCTGCTGGCCGGCATGCAGGAGTCCCTCGGCGGGGCTGTCGACGTGCTGCGGAAGCTGACCGACGAACAGTTGGACATCGTGCCCCCGGCCGCGCCGGGCATCACGGACGGCACCAGATCCCTCTACCAGATCGTCGACATGATGATCGACCACCAGGGCGAACACCTCGCGCACATGCGGTCGTCGGTGGCCGGCCGGACCGGGCAGGCGCCGGCATGAGCGACCTGGACGGGCTCCTGACGCACCTGCCCGCGGACCCCTACCCGCTGTACGACGTCCTCCGGAACAAGGGTCGGGTGCTCTGGCTCGACGGTGCGCAGCGGTGGCTGGTGACAGGTCACGAGGAAACGCTGGCGGTGCTCCGGCACCCGCGGATGTCCAGCGACCGGTCCCGGTGGGACGGATACCAGCCCGCGCCGGGGTACGACCGCAGCGCGGGCATGTTCACCATGGACCCACCAGGCCACACCCGGCTGCGCGGCCTGGTCCAGCGTGCCTTCACCGCCCGGGTCGTGGAAGGGCTGCGTCCCCGGATCCAGCAGCTCGTCACCGAGTTTCTGGACACCGCCGAGAAACGCGGGGAGATCGATCTCATCGCCGACTTCGCCGGGCCGTTGCCGGCGATCGTGCTCGCTGAACTGCTCGGCATCCCGTCCGAGGGACAGCACCGCTACCGCCGGTGGGCGACGACCATGATGGGGGCCATCGACCCGGTCTCGCACGCGACCACACCGGAACAGGCAGCCGCTGGGCAGCAGGCGGACGACGAGCTGACCGCGTACCTGGGCGAGATCATCGCGATGCGTCGCAGAGACCCTCGGCCAGATCTGATCTCGGCGCTGCTGGCCGCCGAGGAGTCCGGGCAGCGGCTGACCGGGATCGAGCTGCTGGAGATGTGCATCCTGCTGACCGTGGCGGGCCTCGAAACCAGCGTCAACCTGATCGGCAACGGGGTCGGCGCGTTGCTGGCACACCCGGCGCAGCTGGCCCGGCTGCGCGCCGAGCCGGGATTGCTGAACAGCGCGATCGAGGAGTTGCTGCGCTACGACGCACCCATCCAGCTCTCCGGACGCGTACCGGTGGAGGACATCGAGATCGACGGGCAGACCCTGCGCAAGGGACAGATGGTGGGGGTGGTGCTCGGCGCGGCGAACCGCGACGAGCGGGCGTTCACCGATCCGCACGAACTCGACCTGGGGCGGGCGCCGAACAACCACGTCGCCTTCGGCCGCGGCGTCCACTTCTGCCTGGGCGCGCCGCTGGCCCGGATCGAGGGCGCCACCGCCATCGGCGAGTTGGTCCGCCGGTTCCCCGAGCTACGTCCCGCCGGTGAGCCGCAGCGCCGGACCAACCCGCACGTGCGGGGCTTCACCAGCCTGCCGGTGGCGCTGAGATGACAATGACTCCGCCGACGCGGAACGGGAGGGAGGCGGTCGCGACCGAGCCCGACCGGCCGTCCGGCAACGCGTTCGACGTCGCGGCGGCGACCCCCGCCCTGCTGGCCCGTCTCGCCCGCGACGGTGTCCGGCTCCGCCTGTTGCCCGACGAGCGGTTGGAGGTGGTGGCGCCGGCCGGAGGGATGAGCACGGAGCTACGCGCCGAACTCGTCCGGCACAAGGCGGACCTCGTGCGCTGGCTGACCTCCGCCGGCGACATCGCCCGCGACGCCGAGGCGTTGCCTGTGATCGTGCCGGAACCTGACCGGCTCCACGAGCCCTTCACCCCGTCCGACCTGCAGATCTCCTTCCTGTTGGGTGGACGGGAGGAGCTGGAGTTCCACGTCCGGCCGCACCAGTACCTGGAGTTGGACTTCGCCGACCTCGACCCGGAGCGGTTCGAGGCCGCCCTCAACGCGGAACTGCGCCGCCAGCGCAAGAGCATCGTGGTGGTCGGCGACGACCTTGAGCTGCGTACCGTGCGCGATCCCGCGCCGCTGCGGGTGACCATCGAGGACAGCCGGCACCTCGATGAGGCGCACAGCGCTGAGGTCATCGCCCGGGTACGGGAGCAGATGCGCCGTGCCGAACTGCCACTGGACCGGTGGCCCTGGATGGACGTGCGGCTCACCCGCTACGGCAAGGACCGCGTCCGGCTGCACTACAACAACAACAACTTCTTCAGCGACGGTCCGGGAACGGGCCGGTTCCTGGAGTCCGTGCTACGCCGTTACCGCGATGCCGGGCTCGTCCTGCCCGAGCTGGAAATCGGATACCGCGACTGTGTGCTGGCGCTGGCCGAGCTGGAGCGGTCACCGCTGGGCGAGAGGTCCAGGACCTACTGGTGCGATCGGATGGCCGCCTGGCCGGACGCCCCGGCCGTTCCGCTGGTATCCGGGGTGGAGACGCGGACCAGGGCCCGGCTGAGCCGGCGGGAGTTCGTCATCGACACCGCCACCTGGGACGCGTTCAAGCAGCGGGCGAGTGCCCGCGGGCTGACCCCCACGAACGCGCTCTACGGCACGTACGCGGAAGTGGTCGCCCAGTGGTCCGGGTCGCGACACTTCCTGCTCAACAACATGGTCACCCACCGCCTACCGATGCATCCCCAGATTGGCGAGGTGGTCGGCAACTTCGCGTCCCTCTACCCGCTGGAGGTGGACTGGCGACACCGGGAGAGCTTCGCCCAGCGGGCGCTGCGCCTTCAGGAGCAGGTGATGTCCGACCTGGACCACGTCTACTGGAGCGGGGTCAAGGTCCTCCAGGCGCTGAATCAGGTCCGTCGTACCCCGGGTCGGGCGGTGTGCCCGTTCGTGGTCGGCAGTGGCCTGTTCATGGGTGAGCTGGACCGCCCCGTCGTCAGCCATCTGGAGACGCCCCAGGTGCTCCTCGACAACCAGTTCTGGCAGCAGGGCGACGGCTCCCTCTGGATCGTCTGGGACCTGATCGAGGAGATGTTCCCTGCCGGCCTCGTCGACGCCATGGCCGCGGCCCTGCGTACCGCGATCGAGCTGCTGGCGGGGAAGGACCAGGCGTGGGAACGGGAGCACCTGGACCTGCTCCCGGCGGCGCAGCGCGAGCGGCGTGATCGGGTGAACCACAGCGATTCGGTCGTCCCGGCGGGGCTGCTGCACGACGCCCTGACGGGTTGGGCCGCGGAGCGGCCGGACCACCCGGCCGTGGTCGGGCCCGATGGCACCGTCAGCTATCGCGGACTGGCCGAGCGGGCGACGGCCGTGGCGGGCCAGCTCGTCGAGTCCGGTGTCCGGGAAGGCGACATGGTGGCGGTCGTCATGACCAGGAGCGTCGCCCAGGTGGCAGCGGTGTACGGCGTCCTTGCCGCGGGTGGGAGCTACCTGCCGATCGACCCGGGGTGGCCGGCGGACCGCATCCGGTACCTGCTGGAACAGGCCGGGGTGCGGGCCGCGCTGACCGCCAGCGACGGACGGTCCGCCATCGCCGACCTCACTGACCGCCCGGTGATCGCGGCCGACCGGCCCCCAACCGCGACCGACTCCCCGGCTCCGCGCGTCGTCCGGCGAACCTCGACGGACACCGCGTACGTGATCTACACGTCGGGGTCCAGCGGCGCACCGAAGGGCGCGGTGCTGGACCATCGCGGGCCACTCAACACCGTCCTGGACGTCAACCGCCGGTTCGACGTCGATGCCGACGCCATCGTGTTCGGCGTCTCGTCGCTCTGCTTCGACCTTTCCGTCTACGACATCTTCGGCACCTGCGCCGCCGGGGGCACCCTGGTGCTGCCGCCAGGGTCGGGCACCGACCCGGCGGCGTGGGTCGAGCACGTGATCGCGCACGGCGTCACGGTATGGAACTCGGTACCGGCGATCATGCAGCTCTTCGTCGAGGCGGCGCTCTCCGCCGGGCGTACGCTGCCGCGGCTGCGAACGGTGCTGCTCAGTGGTGACTGGGTGCCGGTGTCCCTGCCCGACCAGATCCGCCAGGTCGCGCCGTCGGCGCGGGTGGTCAGCCTGGGCGGCGCGACCGAGGCGTCGATCTGGTCGATCCACCATCCGGTCGACGAGGTGGACCCGTCCTGGGCGAGCATTCCCTACGGTCGGCCGCTGAGCCACCAGCCCTGGCGGGTCGTCGACGCCTTCACTCGCGACCTTCCCGACTGGGTCACCGGTGAGCTCCTCGTCGGCGGCGTGGGTGTCGCCCGCGGTTATCTCGGCGACCCCGACCGTACCGCCGCCGCGTTCTGCACCGATCCCACGACCGGGATGCGGTATTACCGCACCGGCGACCTCGGGCGCTACCTGCCAAACGGGGAGATCGAGTTCCTCGGCCGCGCCGATCTGCAGGTCAAGATCCAGGGTTTCCGGGTCGAACCCGGAGAGGTCGAGCACGTGCTTGCCGCGCACTGTGAGGTCCGGCAGGCCGCTGTCATCGCACGGCGGGTCGGCTCGGCGCAGCAACTGGTCGCCTACGTGGTGGCAGAGCAGGGCTGCGCGCCGGAGCCGGCGGGCCTGCTCGCCCACCTGGCGGGACTGCTCCCCGGTTACCTGGTGCCGAGCGTCGTCACAGTGCTGGACGACCTGCCGCTGTCTGCGAACGGGAAGGTCGACCGCGCGGCACTGGCCGGCCTGGCCCCGCTGGCGGAAACGGCCCGCCGCCCGCACACCGGGCCGCGCACCGCCACCGAGGCGGCGCTGGCCCAGATCTGGTGCGGGCTGCTCGACCTGGAGTCGGTAAGCGTGCACGACGACTTCTTCGATCTTGGCGGGCAGTCCTTCGTCGCCCTCCGCGCGCTGAACCTGATCCGCCAGCGCCTGGGCGCGGTGGTGCCGCTCGGTGCGCTGCTGGAGCGGCGGACCGTGGCGGGGTTGGCGGAGTTCGTGGACGCCGGGCAGGTCGGCTGGTCCCCGTTGGTGCGGTTGCCCGGTCGGGACGTCGGCGAACCCTGGTTCCTGGTGCACCCTGCCGGCGGTGACGTGCTGTGCTACCGGGAGTTGGCCGAGCACCTCGACGGTCCGTGCCACGCCTTCCAGGCACCGGGGCCGGCCGTCGGACGAGCACCGCTGCGGGCGATCGACGCGTTCGTGGACTCCTACCTCGACGCCCTGGTGAAGATCCGACCGCACGGGCCGTACCGGCTCGGGGGTTGGTCCTCGGGCAGCGCCATCGCGCTGGAGTTGGCGCACCGCCTCGAGCAGCGGGGCGAGACGGTGGAACGGCTCGCGGTGATCGACGCGCCGGCGCCCGGCGTGCCGTTCGTGCCGGACGACGCCACGTTGCTCCTCTGGTTCGTCGAGGACCTGGGCCTGGGGTTCGACCCGGCCAGCGTCGACATCGAGGAGCGGCGCCGGTTGGCGGCCCTGCCGGCCGCCGAGCAACTCGACCGGGCGCTCGCCATCGCCCGGCAGAGGCTGGGCCGGGATCTCGGCGTCGGCCCGGCGGACCTCGCCGCCACCTGGGCGGTGTTCCGGGGGGTGGTGGTGGCCTGCCATGCCTACTCGGCGCCGGTGGTCTCCGCCGACCTGGTGCTGCTGCGGGCGGGGCGGGGACGAGTCAGCGAGTTCCCCGAGTACGGGGCGAGCCCGGCCGGTCACTGGGGCTGGGCAGCCCGGACGACCGGCCGGATAACCGAACAGGTGCTCGACGCCGACCACCGAGGCGTGCTCACCGGCCCGTACGTACGGGCGGTCGCCAACGCGCTCACCGCCCCCCGACCGGTCGACCGATGAAAGGAGGGGAATCAACCATGGAACAGGACCTGTTGGTCGAGTTGCACCGGCGGCGTATTCGGCTGCAACTGGTGGACGACCGGATCCAGGTGCAGGCGCCCCCGGGCGCACTCACCGCCGAGTTGCGCGAGCAGATCAGCGGTCGCCGCGACGAGCTGGTGTCGCTGCTGCGCGTGGCCGGCACCGCCGAGGAGCACATCCTGGTGCCCCGTCCGGAGGATCGGTACCTGCCCTTCCCGCTGACCGACATCCAGCACGCCTACTGGGTTGGGCACAACCGGGCGTTCGACCTCGGCGGTGTGGCCACCCACTTCTACTTCGAACTCGAACGCGAGGGCCTCGACGTGGCGCGGCTGGAGACCGCCCTCGCGACGGTGATCCGGCGACACGACATGTTGCGCGCGGTGATCGATTCCGACGGCACCCAGCGGGTGCTCAGTGACACGCCGGCCTACCGGATCCGCTTCGACGACTTCGCCTCGGCCTCCGCCGGGGCGTACGGGGCGCACGTCGCGGGGGTACGGGCCGAGATGGCGCACCAGGTCCTTCCACCGGATCGGTGGCCACTGTTCGAGATCCGCGCCTCGCGGCACGAATCGAGGGTGCGGCTGCACATCAGCCTCGACTTGCTGATCATGGACGCGTACAGCTTCGAGTTGTTCTTCCGGGACTGGCGCGCCTGCTACGAGAACCCGGACCAGGTGCCGCCGCCGCTGGCCATCAGCTACCGGGACCACGTCCTTGCCGAGCGGGCCGAGCGCGAGGGACCGCGCTACCGGGCAGCCGAGACGTACTGGCTGTCCCGGGTGGACGACCTTCCGCCCGCACCGGAGTTGCCGCTGCTGCGGCAACCGGCCCAACTGGACCGCACGGAGTTCACCCGGCGGCGGGCGGCCCTGTCCGCGGACCGGTGGCGCGCCATCAAGCAGCGTGCCCGTGAGCGCGGCGTGACGCCGTCCGCCGTCCTCCTGGCCGCCTTCGCCGACGTCCTGCGGCTCTGGTCCAAGCAGCCCGACTTCACCGTCAACGTGACCCTGTTCAACCGTCCGGAGACCCACCCGGACCTCGCGCAGGTCATCGGCGACTTCACCTCGCTCACCCTGCTGGAGGTCCAGGACACGTCCGACCTGCCGTTCGCCCATCGGGCCAGGGCCGTGCAGGACCAGCTCATGCGAGATCTGGAGCACCTGTCGTTCAGCGGCGTCCGGGTGTTGCGGGAACGGCTGCGGCGTAACGGCCCAGGTCCGGGCTCCTCGATGCCGGTGGTCTTCACCAGTGCGCTCGGGCTCAACGGCGAGTCGGACGCGCCGAACAACATGGCCTGGTTCGGTGCCTACACCTACGGCATCAGCCAGACCCCGCAGGTCTGGCTGGACCACCAGGTGACGGAGGAGGCGGGACAACTCGTCTACAACTGGGACGCGGTGGAGGCGCTCTTCCCTGCGGGCCTGCTCGACGACATGTTCGCCAGCTATGCGGCGTTGCTGGAGCGGCTGGCCGGACCGGACGGCGGCTGGGAAGACCCCGACCTCGCGCCCGCGCCACCCGACGCGCACCTCGCCGAGCGGCGCGTGGCCAACGAGACGGCCGGCCCGCTCTCCGACCGGACCCTGGTCGACCTCTTCGTGGCGCGGGCCCGGCAGGATCCGGAGCGGAACGCCGTGCTCTCGGACAACGGCTGCCTCACCTACGGCGCCCTGCTCCGGCGGACGGAGGAGCTGGCGTGGCGACTGGTGGCGCTCGACGCCACCCGGGACCAACCGGTCGCGGTGGTCCTGCCCCGGCACCCCGACCAGGTCTGCGCGGTCCTCGGCGTGGTCGCCGCCGGCGCGCCCTATCTGCCGGTGGACCCGCAGTGGCCCACCGCCCGCCGGGACCAGCTCATGAAGTCGGCCGGGGTGCGGGTCGTGGTGACGGACCGTCGGCACCGCGACGACCTCGACTGGCCCGAGGGAGTGACGGTCCTGGCGGTGGACGACCTCGGGCCCGGGTCCGCGCGGGCTGGCACGTTGCCTCCCGGACCGGCCGTCTCCGACCTGGCGTACGTCATCTTCACCTCCGGTTCGACGGGCACGCCGAAGGGCGTGATGATCGATCACCGGGGCGCGGTCAACACCGTCCTCGACATCAACGACCGGTTCTCCGTCACCGGGCGGGACCGGGTGCTCGCGGTGTCCGCCCTCAGTTTCGACCTGTCCGTCTACGACATCTTCGGACCACTGGCCGCCGGTGGCGCCGTGGTGGTGCTGACCGCCTCGGCGGCTCACGATCCCGTCCACTGGTCCGAGCTCGTGGCCCGGTTCCAGGTCACGGTCTGGAACTCGGTGCCGGCGTTGATGCGGCTCTGGCTCGAGTCGGAGGGCGCCGCCGCGGCCGGTCCGCTGCGGCTGGCGCTGTTGAGTGGCGACTGGATCCCGGTGGGCCTGCCCGACGCCGTACGAGCGCACTTCCCGCAGGCGCAGGTGGTCAGTCTGGGCGGCGCGACGGAGGCATCCATCTGGTCCGTCTGCTACCCGGTCGCGGCAGTGCCCGAGGACTGGGTACGGATCCCGTACGGCCGGCCCCTGCGCAATCAGAAACTGCACGTCTACGACCACCGGCTCGGTGAGCGGCCGATCTGGGCGGTGGGCGAGATCTTCATCGCCGGCGTCGGCCTCGCCCGCGGCTACCGGGACGACGCCGTTCGGACGGCGGAGCGCTTCATCACCCACCCGCGCACCGGTGAACTCCTCTACCGCACCGGCGACCTCGGGCGGTACCTGCCGGGCGGCGACATCGAGTTCCTCGGCCGGGAGGACTTCCAAGTAAAGATCAACGGATTCCGCATCGAGCTCGGCGAGGTGACGGCCGCCGTGGAGAAGCAGCCCGGGGTGGGCGAGGCACTGGTCCGCGTCGACACCAACCCGGCGACCGGGCGACGGCACCTGGTGGCGTACGTGGTGCCGACGGCGGGCGAGGCGCAGGTGGCTGGCGCGCTCGACCCGTACGGCTGGCAGCAGCTGCTGGATGGTGGACGGGATGCGCTGGCGAACGAGTCGGAGCTGCGCAAGACGGACCTGGTGGAGTTCGACGGGGTCTGGGCGTCCCTGACGTCGCTTTGTCTGCCCGTGGTTGCGCGCACCTTCGCCCAACTCGGGGCGTTCGACCGGGCCGGCGCGGAGGTGACGGCCGAGGAGATCGTGGCGGGCGGCGGCGTCCGGACCGAGCACCGGGGCCTGGTGTGCCACTGGCTTGAGGCGTTGGCCGGCGAGGGGCTGCTCGACCGAACGGGGTCCGACCGGTACCGCTGCCGGGAACCGTTCGACCTGGCCGCCCTGGACGCGACGGTTCGGGCGGGCTTCGCCGACCTCGCCGCCACCGGGCCCGGCCGCGTCCTCGCCGACTACCTGGCGGCCTGCGCCGAGCGGCAACTGGACCTGCTGCGGGGGCGGGTCAGCCCGCTGGAGCTGCTCATGCCGGAGGGCGGCTTCCACGTCACCGGGATGCTCTACGCCGACAACCCGGTCTCCCTGGTGCAGAACGCCGTCGTCGCCGCCGTGGTGGCGCGGGCCTGCGCCGCCGGGGCGACCCGCGTCCTGGAGGTCGGGGCCGGCACCGGGGCGACCACGGCGCACGTGCTTGCGGCGCTACCGGGGGAGGGCGTGCGGTACCGGTTCACGGATGTCTCGACGTTCTTCACCGAGCGTGCTCGGCGTGCGTTCGCCGACTACCCGTTCGTCGACTTCACCCCGTACGACGTGGACCGCGAGCCATCTGGTCAGGGCATCGCGCGGGGCTCGATGGACGTCGTCGTCGCGGCCAACGTGCTGCATGACGCGCGAGACCTCTCGTTGACGCTGCGTCACCTGCGGGGTGTGCTCTCACCCGGCGGCGTTCTGGTGCTGCTGGAAGGGACCGAGAACACCCTCCTGCAGACCATCACCGTCGGTTTCCTGGAGGGGTTCTCCCGACATGCCGGGCAGCGGGATCTTCCGCTGCTCACCGCTCCCGAGTGGCGGGAGGAGCTGACCGCGGCCGGCTTCGCCCAGGCGGCGGCCATCCCCGGCGACCGGCCGGTGACCGCGGCCCTGGCCCAGCACGTCCTGGTCGCGGTGGCGCCGCACGGTGGTGGCGTCGACGCGGCGAAGCTGCGCGCCGGGGTCGAGGAGCTGCTGCCCGACTACATGGTCCCGCACCACTACCTGCCCATCGACCACATCCCGCTGAGCGCCAACGGCAAGACCGACCTCGCCGCCCTGCCGGACCCCTGGAACGTGGTGGAGCCGACGACGGCGACGCCACCGCGTACCGGCACGGAGGCGACCTTGGTGGAGATCTGGCGGGACGTGCTCGGGCGGGCGGACTTCGGCGTGGAGGACAACTTCTTCGAGTTGGGCGGGGACTCGCTGCACGCGGTGCACATCCTCACCCGGGTGCGGGACGCCTTCGCCCTGCTGCCCGAGGCGGAGGCGGGCCTGCAGGTGTTGTTCGAGAACCCGACCGTGGCGGCGTTCGCGGCAGCCCTGGACGGGCGTTCGGTCCGATGACGACGATGGCCGTTCAGGAGTCGGAGTGGGACGACGTCGTGGTCGGCGCCGGCAGCGCCGGCGCGGTGCTCGCCGCCCGCCTCTCCGAGGACGCCGGGCGACGGGTCCTGCTGCTGGAGGCCGGCCCAGCGGGCCCCGTGGACCGGACCGGACACCCCGTGCTCAGCGGCGCCAACTGGGAGCACCCGGCCTGGCAGCGGGAGGCAGGGGGACGGCGGGTGCCCTACCCGCTGGGGCGCGGACTGGGCGGCTCGTCGACGGTCAACGGCGCCATGGCGTTCCGTGGGTCCGCCGCGGACTTCGACGGGTGGGCCGGCGCGGGTAATCCCGAGTGGAGCTGGGACCGGGTCGAGCCCTATTTCGCCCGCCTGCTCGCGGACGGGGGGCACGGGTACGGCCGGGTCCCGGCGGCGCGCCCGGCGCAGGAGCAGCTGAGCCCGGTGTCGTCGGCGTTCCTCCGGTCCTGCGCGGCACTGGGATTGCCCCGGGTCGAGAACCTCAACGCCGGTGACGAGCCGGGCGCGGGCGTGGTGCCGCGCAACCTTCGGGAAGGCCTGCGTGTTTCGGTGCTGGACAGTCACCTGCTGGCGGCCGGTGATCGACCGGGCCTGACCGTGCGGACCGAGAGCACTGTGGATCGGGTGCTGCTCGCCGACGGCCGGGCGGTGGGGGTGCGGGTCGTCTCCGACGGGCGCGCGCACCTGGTCGGCGCGCGGCGGGTGACGCTGTGTGCCGGTGCCGTGCACACCCCGGCCATCCTGCAGCGCTCCGGGATCGGCCCTCGTACGGTGCTTGACGAGTGCGGCATCGAGACCACTGTGGACAGTCCGGGCGTCGGGGCGAACCTCGCCGACCACCCGGCCGTCGCCCTCTGGGCCCGGCCCCGCCCCGGCGTGTGCCACGACGGTGGGGAGTGGCACGAGGTGATGGCCCGGGCGTCCACCACCGGTGGCTCGTGCGACGTCGCGCTGTTCCTGCTCGGCAACGTACCCGCCGAGGGGCTGCCGCTGGTGGGGCAGGCGCTCGGCGGCGGTCTGGCGGTCGGGGTGTCGACGATGCTGATGCGGCCGACGTCCCGTGGCTCGGTCCGGGTCGTCGGGCCGGACCCGCAGGCGCCCCCGGACATCCGGCTGGGCCTGGCGGCCCGGACCGAGGACGTCGATCGGCTGATGGCCGGGGTGCGGCTGGCGTGGGCGACGTTGACCGGCCCGGCGATGTCGCCGTTGGTGGACCGCGTCATCGCCTGGACCGATCGGATGGTCGGTGACGATGCGCTGCTGCGGCCGGCGGTGAAGACATTCGTGTCGCCGACCTGGCACCCGGTGGGCACGGCCCGGATGGGGCCGGCCGAGGACCGGACGGCGGTCGTCGACCAGTACTGCCGGGTGCACGGTGTGGGCGGGCTGCGGGTGGTTGACGCGTCGGTGATGCCCGCGGTACCCGGTGTCCCGCCGAACCTCATCTGCATCTGCCTCGCGGAACGGGTGGCCGTATGGATGGCGTGATCAACGCGGGGCGGACCCCGCGTCCGGAGCGGTGGGCCGTCCGCTGGCGGCCGGCCCCGCGCGCGGCGATGCGGCTGTTCTGCCTGCCGCACGCCGGCGGTGGCGCGGCCACCTTCCGGCGGTGGGCCCAACTGCTCGCCCCCGACATCGAGGTGGTGGCGATCCGCTTGCCGGGCCGGGAGTCGCGGCTCGCCGAGCGACCCTTTCAGCGCATCGATCAGCTCGTGCCAGCCCTGGTGCGAGACCTCGAACCGTGGCTCTACGAGCGGCACGCCTGGTTCGGTCACAGCATGGGCGCCGGGGTGGCCTTCGAGGTGTGCCGACTGATGCGCCGTCTCGACCTGCCGCCCGCGGAGCGTCTGATCGTCGCGGCGGCACCGGCGCCGCAGTTGCCGCGTCGCGAGCCGCCGGTCCACGATGCCCCGGTGGGTGACCTGCTCGGTCGCCTGCGGGAGCTGAATGGGACGTCGGTCGAGGTGCTCGACGAGCTGCCCCTGCTCATGCCGCTGATACCGATGCTCCGGGCCGACTTCGCGATCGCCGAGAACCACACCTACCGGCCGGAGCATCCGTTGCGCCTACCGATCTCGGTCTACGGAGGCACCGCGGACGAGTCGGTGAACGACGAGGAACTGGCTGCCTGGAGGCACCAGTCGAGCCTTGACACCTCGGTCCGGCTCTTCGATGGGGGCCACTTCTTCGTGCATGACGCCGACGGGGTGGTGCCGCACGCCATCGCCGCCGACCTGCTCCAACCGGATAGATCAGACCATAACGAGAACAATGGGGGAGTTCATGTCTCGTACCAGTGTTGACCGGAAGGGCTGGCGGGCGGCATGTTGGGTGACGGCCGTGACGGCTGTCTCGCTGGCTCTCGGTGGCTGTTCCGGGGAGCCGGCCCGCAAGAATGGCGAAAAGCTCCAGGTGGTCACCACGGTGGCGCCCCTGACCAGCATCATCGCCAGCGTCGGCGGAGGCCGGATCGAGGTCGACGGCCTGGTGCCGGAGGGGGTCAACAGCCACACCTTCGAACCGCCGCCGAGCGCCAGCCGGTCCTTCGCCAACGCGGACGTCATCTTCATCAACGGCCTCAAGCTGGAGGATCCCACCCGGGAGTTGGCCGACCGGACCAAGCGCTCGGATGTGGCGGTGGTCGAGTTGGGCACGAGCGCGCTCCCCGAGACGGACTACATCTTCGACTTCTCGTTCCCGAAGGAGGACGGCAAGCCGAACCCGCACCTGTGGACCGACCCCACGTACGCGGTCAGGTACGCCGAGAAGGTCCGGGACGTGTTGACCGAGCTGGACCCGGACGGGGCGACGGTCTATCGCGAATCCACTGCCACCTTCGTGGCCCAGGCCAACGCCCTGACCGAGGCGATCCGGGCCGACCAGGAGTCACTCCCCGCCGACCAGCGTGAGCTGCTGACGTACCACGACGCGTACGCCTACTTCGCCCGGACGTTCGGTTGGCGCGTCGTCGGCGCGATCCAGCCCCGAAACTTCGAGGACCCCACCCCCCGCGAGATCGTCGGCCTCATCGACCAGGTGCGGCGGGAGGAGGTAAAGGTGATCTTCGGGTCGGAGGTGTTCCCATCCCGCGTGCTGGAACAGATCGGCAAGGCCACCGGCGCCCGCTACGTCGATGTGCTGCGCGACGACGACCTACCCGGAAAGCCCGGTGAGTCGGAGCACTCCTGGCTCGGGCTGATGCGCTTCGACTACCTCACCATGATCGAGGCGCTGGGTGGCTCCGCGCCCCGGCTGCGGGCCCTCGACGTGAACCAGGCAGGGGCGGACCATGCCCGCTACGCCCAGTAGTCCGCCGGCCTCGCCCGTGCTCGCCAGCCTGCGCGGCGTCGAGGCCGGGTACGACGGTCGACCGGTCCTCACCGACCTGGACCTGACGGTGCCCGCGGACGCCTTCATCGGTCTGGTCGGCCCGTCCGGCTCCGGCAAGACGACGCTGCTGCGGCTGCTGCTGGGCACCGTCCGGCCCACCCGTGGCGAATTCTTCCGCGCACCCGGGCTCACCGTTGGCTACGTGCCACAGCTGGAGAACGTGAACTGGGACTTCCCGGTCACCGTTGGCGAGTGCGTGTTGATGGCCCGGCGCCAGTCCCGGTGGTGGCCACGCCCGACTCGGCAGGAGCGGAACGAGGTCCGTGAGGTGTTGGAGCGCCTCTCCATCGACCACGTCGCGCACCGCAAGATCAGGGAGCTCTCCGGCGGTCAGCAGCAACGGATGTTCCTGGCCCGCGCGCTGCTACAGAATCCCCACCTGATCCTGCTCGACGAGCCCACCAGCGGCGTGGACGTGGTCACCCGGCACGACATCCTGCACCTGCTGGCGACCCTGAACCGGGACGGCCTTGCCATTCTGCTCACCACGCACGACCTGAACGGCATCGCCAACCACCTTCCCCGGGTGGTCTGCGTCAACAAGACCGTGATCGCTGCCGGCTCTCCGGTGGAGGTGATGACGCCGCGGGTGCTGGAGCGCACGTTCGGGGCGCGGATGGAGGTGCTCGAACACCTCGGCATGCTGGTAGTGATCGACGAGGCCAAGCCGAGGCCCGACGGTCAGGAGGTCACCATCTCGTGAACGCTCTCGAAGCCCTCCTCGACCCCTTCCGGTATCAGTTCTTCGTCAACGGTTGCATCGTCGCCACCGTGGCCGGTGCGCTCTGCGGGATGACCGGTGTCTTCATCACCCTGCGAGGAATGTCCTACATCGGTCACGGCCTGTCGCACGCGGTCTTCGGCGGGTTCGCCGCCGCCTCGATCATCCAGTTCAACTACTACATCGGCGCGGGGGTCTGGGGTCTGGTCAGCGCCGTGATGATCAACCGAGTGGCCCGGGGACGCGGGATCGGCTCGGACGCGGCGATCGGGGTGGTCACCACCGCCTCGTTCGCCCTCGGCGTGGCTCTGCTGACCGCCTTCGGTAGCCGAGGGCCGTCCTTCGACGCCGCGCTCTTCGGTTCGATCATCGGCGTCCGCGCGGTCGACGTCTGGGTGGTCGTCGGGGTGACCGTGCTCACCGCCGCATTCATCACCGCCCGCTACCGGGCGCTGCTGTTCACCACCTTCGACCCGGAGGTGGCCAGCGCGACCGGTGTGCGGGTCGGTCGCATGGACGCGATGCTGATGGCGGTCCTGTCGCTCGCGATCCTGTCCACGTTGACGGTCATCGGGGTGACGTTGGTCGCGGCCACCCTGGTCGTGCCGGCCGTCACGGCGCGGATGCTGGCGCCGACCTTTGGCCACATGGTGCCGCTGGCGATCGGCATCGGTTCCGTCACCGGCTTCCTCGGCATGAACGCCAGCTACCACGCCGACGTCCCCAGCGGCACCACCATCGTGCTGGTCGGGGCGGTGTTCTTCGTGATCGCCTACGTCGCCACCGCGTCGCGGGTGCGGCATTGGCGGATGGCTCGGTGAGCGCGGCGGCGGCCGTTCGACAGCGGACCGCGGAGCGGCTTCTGCTGGTGTTGGTCACCGACCGACCGGCACTGGTGGACGCGGCGCGGATCGCACTGCGGGACCTGACCGACGGCTCGTCCCGGGTCGTGCGCACCGACGTCACCGGGTTGGTTCCGCCGTCACCGGACGAGCCGGGCTACCGGCTGGCGGTGGACCGGGCGCGCCGCTACCTCGACCAGGTGCTTCCGGCCGCGGAGCTGCGGTTGTGCGTACTCGATTCGGTGGCCGACCTGGCGATGCTGCGCGCCGGCGGCACCGGGCGTTCGCTGCTCGCGTTGCTCGTGATCGATCATGCCGAGCATCGGCGGCCCGCCATCAGCGGCGACGACCTGGACCGACGGTTGCGTAGCGCTGCCGCCGGTCTCGACGCTGTCGAATTCCGTCCCTCACCGGGAACGGTCCACCGCTATGTCGAAGCGGACGACCAGGTGGCTTTCGCCGCCGGGCTGTGCACGATCCGGTGGCCACCGACGCGGCCGTGGGTGGTGGCGGCCGACCTGGTCTGCTCGTTCACCGACGCGCTGCAACTGGACGGGTTCAGTCGGTTCCATGGCACGCCCCCGACCGGCTTTCTCGCCGAGGCACTCGCCGGATTCCTGACCCGGCAGGCCGGCGCCGGCTGGGGCCTGCACAGCTACACCGGGTCGGTGGTGTCACCGGTCATCGACACCCTGGAGAGGTACGCGGCCCGCCACGGCAACCCGGTGGTGTCCGGCCCGAGCGAGCACAGTCTGGCGTGCTCCGCCCTGGCCCGCTGGCAACTCGACGGCCACCCGTTCCTGATCGTGGTGACCAGCGGGATGTCCGACGAGTTCCGGGGCACCCTGGCGAACCTCCGTGCGGCCCGGGCCCGTGGATTCATCCTCTGTGCGGAGTCGCGCGCCGCCCAGTGGCACCCGTTCCAGGGCACCGTGCACACCACCGAGGACACTCGCGCGGTTTTTCGGGCGCGTGGCCTCCAGGTGGCGTATCTGGACGATCCGGCGACCGTCGAGGCGGCAGTGGACCGGGCCGTCGCCGCGTACGAGCGGGACGAGGGGCCGGTCGTCCTGCTCGCCACCCGGGAGGTGCTGGAGACGCCCGGGACGGCCACGGCCCGGCCGACGTCGGTGGCCCGGCCGGCTCCGGCGGTGGTCGCGGGGGACATCGACGAGCTGGTACGGGTGGTCAACCAGGGGCCGGTACGGGTTCTGTGCCAGGCCGGACCGCTCAGCCCGACCGGTCGGGAGCTGTTGCTGACGCTCGCCCACCGGGCCGGGCTGGCGCTGGCCGACAGCCTCACCCATCCCGGCACCGTCTCCCGATATGTCGACGGCGTGCCGGTGCCGCAGTACCTCGGCACGCTGAGCCTCTACGGGCACTCGGCGCAGGTGTACGACTTCCTGCACTCCGACGGCCGACTCCGCCCCCCTTCGGAGCAGGCGCTGATCTTTCTCAACACCCGGATCGCCGAGATCGACACTCCGTACTCGCCGCTTCTGCTGCGCCGCAGCCGCCCGATCCAGGTGTACGAGCGGGCCGAGGACCGGGCGCCGTTCATCGCCGCCGGCCTGCATGGCAAAGCCGAGGAGGTGCTGCGGATCGTCCTCGACCGTCTCGACGTGCCGGACGACCTGCTGGCGCGGCGCAGGGCTGCCATCGACGCGGGGCGGGTCCACGCGGCCGACGTGATCGGGGCGATCCCGGTCCGACCGATGTCGCCGAACTACTTCTTCCGGCAGTTGGGTGGCGTTCTGGAGCACCTGATCGACGACCTGGGGTATCGCTACACCGGCGTCTTCGACGTCGGTCGTGCGGGGCTGAGCGCGGTGTGCAACCTGCCGCGCACCGGTCCCGGGTTCTCCGGCTGGTTCGGGCGGGCGCTGATGGGCGACGCGCTCCAGGCGCTGCCCGGTGTGCTGTGCCACCGGCCCGACAACGTGCTGGCCGTGGTCGGGGACGGCGCTGCGGCGCTGGTTCCGGACATCGTCCCGACGCTGGTCCGGCAGGTCGTCGTCGATGGGCACGCACTGCGCGGCAACGTGAGCATCTTCCGGTGCGTCAACGGCGCGCACTCGGTGATCCGGACGTACCGGGAGGGGCTCCAGCCGGCGGTCGTCAGCGGACAGACCGGGGTGCTGAGCCTGCTGGACGGTGACTGGGTCCGCCAGATCGGCGGGCAGACCGTACGACACCGGGTGGTGCTGGACGTCGCTGAGGTGGCGCTGGCGGATCGGCTGACCACCCCCGGGGTCATCGATCTGTACTCGGTGCTGCTCGGGCACAACAACGAGGGCGACGGTCTGAGTCGCCTCGCCGCCCTCAGCTGGCAGCGTCCCACCCTGGCCGGCACCCGCCCGGCTGGTCGCTCGACGAAGGACAGCGGATGAGGTTTGGCTTTCTCGCGCACGCGGTGACGGTGGAGCAGCGGGCTCAGGTGCGCGCCATGGCGCTGGTCGGTGACGTGTGGGCCGACCGTGCGGGTCGGCCGGCACGTCTGGGGCCGGTACGGCTGCCGGCCTTCACCACAGTCGAGTCGGACGCCGGAGGTCGCTGCACCGGCGACGTCAGGTACCTACCGCACAGCGCCGCCGAACTGCTGGGCCGGCCCGGCGAGGCGTCCCGTTTCGTTGCCACGCAGGTCCGTCGACTCGCCGACGCCGGCGCCGAACTGGTCGGCCTGGGCGGTGCGACGTCCATCGTGGGTAGCCGGGGTGTCGCCACGGCCCGGCGCGCCGGGGTCGCCGTCACCAGCGGCAACTCGCTGACCGCGTACGCCGCGCATGCCCTGGTCACGACCGTGTTGGCACGACTCGCGGTGCCCGCGGAGGAAGCGGAGATCTGCGTGGTGGGCTGGCCGGGGACGGTGGCCGGGGCGATCGCGAACCGGCTGATCGCCGACGGCTGCCGGCTCGTGCTGGTGACCCGCCCGGGCCGGCCCCCGGGGTCCGAGCGGGAGCGGCTGCCGGCGGTGGGCCGGGCCACCGTCACCGAGGACCTGGCCGGCAGTCTCGCTCGCACCCGGCTGGTGGTCGCCGCCTCCTCGGCGGGCGGGCTGATCGATCCGGCGGTGCTGCTTCCCGGGACCGTGGTGGTGGACGTGGCCCTACCCCGCGACGTCGCGCCCGGCGCCGGGCACCGCTCGGACATCCTCGTCCTGGACGGCGGGCTGGTCCGGACCGACGAGCGGATCCGTTTCGACGGCAGCAACCTCGGACCGACCACCCAGTTGAACGGCTGCCTTGCGGAAACCGTGGTGCTCGCCCTGGACGGGAGGGCCGAGTCCTGGTCGCTCGGACGGCACCTTGAGCCCGGGGCGGTGGCGGAGATCGGGGAGATGGCCCGGCGGCACGGTTTCTCGGCGGCCCCGCCGGCCCGGCACGGGCGTGAGGTGCCCCTGGAGCGGATCGAGGGGTTGGCCCGCTGGCACGGGGGCCGCCGGCGGTCGACCGAGGATGCCGCGCACCAGGCCCGCCGTCAGTTCCGGTCCTGGGTCAATCCGCCGCTGGCTGGGCTCTACGCCGCGCACGGCCTGGACCGGGTCTTCGTGAGCGGGCGTGGGTCGCGCCTCACCGATGCCGAAGGGAGGGACTACCTCGACTTCGTCGCCGGCTTCGGCAGCCTCAACCTGGGGCACAACCATCCGGCGGTGGTCGGCGCGGTCCGCCAGTTTCTGGACTCGGCGGCACCCACCTTCGTGCAGTACACGTCCGTGCCCGCG
The DNA here is from genome assembly GCF_040607915.1 of Micromonospora sp. NPDC005215. NCBI lineage: Bacteria > Bacillati > Actinomycetota > Actinomycetes > Micromonosporales > Micromonosporaceae > Micromonospora > Micromonospora sp. NPDC005215. The sequence continues at coordinate 54,257 of NZ_JBEXHQ010000022.1, forward strand.
GTGACGGCGCGACTGGCGGAGCGGCTGTGCGAACTCGCCCCGGGGGAGATGGGCCGGGTCTTCTTCAGCAACTCGGGCGCCGAGGCCGTCGAGGCCGCGCTCAAGGTGGCCCGGGCGGCGACCGGCCGCACCCGGTTGGTCTACACGGCGAACAGCTACCACGGCAAGACCTTCGGGGCGCTGTCGGTCAGCGGTCGGGAGTCGTACCAGGAACCCTTCGCGCCGCTGCTGCCGGAGTGCGTGGCTGTCCCGTACGGGGACGAGGCGGCGCTGCGCGGGGCCGTGGTCGGGGCGGCCGCCTTCATCGTGGAGCCGGTGCAGGGGGAGGGGGGCGTGGTTCTGCCGCCGCCCGGCTACCTCGCCGCCGCGGCGCGCATCTGCGCGGCGGCCGGCGCGGTGCTGATCGTCGACGAGATCCAGACGGGTCTCGGCCGGACCGGGACGCTCTTCGCCTGCGAACGCGAGGGGGTCCGTCCGGATGTGCTCTGTCTGGCGAAGTCTCTCTCCGGCGGCCTGGTACCGATCGGGGCGACCCTGGTGACCAGTGAGGTGTGGGACGCCGCCTACGGCAGTGCCAGCCGGTCGTTGCTGCACACGTCCACCTTCGGCGGCGGAAATTTCGCCTCGGCCGCCGCGCTGGCGACCCTGGACGTCCTGCTGGCCGAGGACCTGCCGGCCCGGGCGGCCACGGTCGGTGCGCGGCTGCGGGCGGGACTGGCCGAGGTGCGCGCGGAACATGATTTCGTGGCTGACGTCCGTGGCGTCGGGCTGATGAACGCGATCGAATTCGACGGCGGGTACGCCGGGGCGATGACCGCCCTGACCGACGAGGTACTCACCCGGGCGCCCGGCGACCTGCACGCCCTGGCGGAGACCCTCCCCGACGACGTGCGGACGGCGCTGCGCCGGGCCGCCCGGGCCGTGGAGGGCGCCCTGGGCGACCTGCTGTGCCTGCGGTTCGTCGCGAACCTCGCGCGGGACCACCGGATGCTCACCTTCGTCACCGCCAACCGCAACCAGGTGGTGCGGATCCAGCCACCCCTGGTGCTCACCGAGGACGAGGCGGACCGGTTCGTCGAGGCCGTCAGTCTCGTCTGCCGTTCGCTCGACCAGACCACTCTGCTCTGAAGGAGTTTCCCGTGGACCGTCAGCAAGCCCTCGCCTGTCTCAAGGACGTCATGTGCGACGAGTTCGGATATCCCGCCGACGGGATCGTCGAGACCGCCAGCCTGCGCGACGACGTCGGCATGGACTCGCTCGACCTGATCGACCTGGTCTCCGCGCTTGAGAACCGCTTCGACGTACCGGCCGCGTCGGCGGAGATCAGCAGCGTGCGCACGGTCGGGAACGTCGTCGACACCATCCTCGCCCTGGATTCGGCGCTCCCACCGGAGTGAACCTCAACCGATCTCGTCCGGGTCCCGGGTGTAGACGAAGGTGGCGATGTCCAGCGCGACCGCCCGGCCCTGCTCGTCGCGGCGCACGGTGAGGATCTCGCCGTCCTGCCGGCCGGTCCGGCCCCGCCAGCGGTCCGGACCCTCGGCGACGAAGCGGAGGTTCGGCGCGCCGACCGGGCCGGCGTGCAGGTCGCCGGCGGCGTCCGCGTACACCTCGATCGTGGTGCCCATCCACCACCAGCGGCCGGTCAGCTCGGCCAGTTCGGCGGGCGGCGGGGCGGCGGCCGGCCGCCACGGGGTGACCGGCGCGGGCTCGGCGTCCAGCACCAGGGTGAGCAGCTGTCGTCCGAGCGCGCCGAGGTGCACGGTGCGCAGGGTGTACGCGTTGACCAGGCCGACCACTGCGGTGCGGGTGGGTCGGTGCACGGCGAGCGAGGCGCCGTAGCCGGGCATCGAGCCGCCGTGGCCGACGTACACCCGGTTGCCCTCCCGGAAGAGTTCCAGCCCGAGCCCGTGCCCGTGGGTCCAGGACTCCAGATCGCTGACCACGACGGGGGAGCACATCTCGGTCAGCGTCTCGGCGGCCAGCACCGACGGGTCGGGGTCGGCCAGGAACGCGGCCCACCGACCGAGGTCCTCGATCGTCGACCAGAGCTGCCCAGCGGGGGCCATCGCACCGGTGTCCGTACGCGGCTCCTCGCGCAGGGTGTCGTGCCAGGGGTGGACGACGTAGCCACTGGCGAACGGCTCGGTGGCCGCGTACGTGGTGCGGCGCAGGTCCAGCGGGGTGAGGATCCGTTCGCCGAGCAGGTCGGCCCAGGGTGTCCCGGTGAGCCGTTCGAGGACTCCGCCGAGCAGCCCGTACGCCAGGTTGGAGTAGTGGTAGGTGGCGTGCGGCGGATAGGCGATCTTGTCGGGGGTGACCCCGGCCAGCAGGGTGGCCAGGTCGGCCCCTGCGGTCCGCTCCCACCAGTCGCCCTCGGGCTCGCGCTGGATGCCACTGGCGTGCCCGAGGAGTTGGCGCAGGGTGAGCGCGCCGACGCTGGTGCCGGGCAGGTGCTCCTCCAGCGGGTCGTCGACGGCGAGTCGGCCGGCGTCGCGCAGTTGCATGATCAGGGTCGCGGTCATCGTCTTGCTGATCGAGCCCAGCCGGTACTGCAGGTCGGCGTCCGGGCGGGGGTGCTCGCCGGCGGTGGCCAGGTGGACCAGCGCGCCGTCGCGGACCACGCCCAGGACCAGCGACGGGGCGTGCCCGTCGAGCTGCGCCTGGGCGACCCGGGCGTCGATCCGTCGGGCGGTCTCGGGCAGCAGGGTCAACGGGATCTCCTCGGATCGGGCGTTCGGATCATGGGAATCGAGCCTTCGGATCATGGCCGGAAAGGGCCTCGCCGAGGCTACTGATCTTCCTGGGGAGGCCGCGCGTGCATTTGCGTGTCACGATCGTGGTGTGGACGCCGTGGTGTGGATCGTATTGGGTGTGCTGCTGGCCGTCGCCGAGATCTTCACGACGACGCTGTTTCTGATCATGTTCGCGGCTGGCGCGTTCGCCGCTGGCGGTGCCGCCGCTCTGGGCGCGCCGGTGGCGGTGCAGGCGCTGGTCTTCGCGGTGGTGTCGGCGCTGAGTCTGTTGGTGGCCCGGCCGGCCCTCCGGCGGCAACAGCGCTCGTCGCTGGAGAGCGGCGAGCAGCCGTTCGGTCTGGAGGCGATCGAGGGGGCCACGGCGCTGGTTCTGGAGCGGGTGGACGCTGACCATGGCCTCGTCAAGATCGACGGTGAGCTGTGGAGTGCCCGCTCGTACGACACGACGCAGACGTTCGACACCGGTCAACGGGTACGGGTGATCAAGGTCCGGGGCGCGACCGCCCTGGTCTGGCAGGACGATATTTCTTCCGCCGGCGAGCTGCCGGAAGCGAGAGGGTGAACGGGATGACCTTAATCGGGGTGGTGGTGATCGCGGTGGCGTTGATCGCCGTGATAACGCTGGCCAAGGCGGTGCGGATCGTGCCGCAGCAGCGCCAGGACGTGGTGGAACGGCTCGGCAAGTACAAGCGCACGCTCAGCCCCGGCCTCAACCTGCTGGTGCCGTTCATCGACGCGGTTCGGACCAAGGTCGACATGCGCGAGCAGGTGGTCAGCTTCCCGCCGCAGCCGGTGATCACCTCGGACAACCTCGTGGTCTCGATCGACACGGTGCTCTACTTCAAGGTGGTCGACTCGGTCCGGGCGACCTACGAGATCTCCAGCTTCCTCCAGGCCATCGAGCAGCTCACCGTCACCACGTTGCGTAACGTGATCGGCTCGCTCGACCTGGAGCGGGCGTTGACCAGCCGGGACGAGATCAACAGGCACCTCTCGGGCGTGCTGGACGAGACCACCGGCCGCTGGGGCATCAAGGTGACCCGGGTGGAGATCAAGGCGATCGAACCGCCGGCCAGCATCCGCGACTCGATGGAGAAGCAGATGCGCGCCGAGCGGGACCGCCGCGCGGCGATCCTGACCGCCGAGGGGCACAAGCAGTCGGTGATTCTGACCGCCGAGGGCGACAAGCAGTCCGCGGTGCTGCGGGCCGACGGTGACCGGCAGGCCCGGATCCTGCAGGCCGAGGGCCAGGCGAAGGCGATCCGGACCGTGTTCGACGCGATTCACCAGGCCAATCCGAGCCAGAAGGTGCTCGCGTACCAGTACCTGCAAGCCCTGCCGCAGATCGCCCAGGGCAGCGCCAACAAGGTCTGGATCATCCCGGCCGAGCTGACCAAGGCCCTGGAGGGGATGGGTGGCGCGCTGGGTGGTTTGAGCCAGATGGTGGGGGACCTTCCCGCACCGGAGGCGGCCGAGCACGCGAGCCAGGTCGAGCGCGAGGCCGCGGAGGCCGCGCAGGCCGCGGCGGACGCCGCCCAGCAGATCCACGACGAGGTACGCGTCGCCGAGGCGCAGGCCACCGGCGGCACCAAGCCGCAGGGGCTGCCCGCGCCGGAGCCGGTGTCTCCGGCCAGCCTGACCGAGGACCCGGCCGACCAGCGCGAGCGCGCTTGATCCAGGACGCCGGCCGTCCGGCCGGGATAAATGCGAGAAAGACTCATGGGGCGCTCCGAGGCCTGCCACGATCGGTCCTAGGACGGGTGGTGACCAGGCAATCGGGGCGCCCCGGCGCGTTCCGCACCACTCGCGGACGAGCGAGGTGACGCATGAAGGATCCGGCGAATCGGATGTGGTCCTCGGCCCCGGTGCCCGGCGCGCACGACCCGGTCGCCCCGTTGGGGTCCCGCAGCACCGGTGGCGGCTTCGGCGTGTTGCCGTTCGTCGACGAGCCAACCGCGGGCGGCCCGGCCACGAACGCCAGTTGGGCGTGGTCGGTGCGCCGGTTCGCGCGGGCGGCCGTGTGGCTGCTGCCCGCGTACGCCATCCTGTACGGCGTGGTGGCGATGGCCAGTGACGGCGGGGTGGGCAACGACCCCTATCCGGCCGACGGCCGGGCGGCCTACCTGATCGGTTGGGTGGCCGCGGTCTGGCTCGGCCTGCTCGCGCTGCTGGCCCTCACCGGGCTGCTGGCCGCGACCCGCAGCCGCCGGGTGGCCGCCGCCGGGCTGCTGGTCAGCATCGCCGGCACCGTGCTGATGCTGCCCTTCGCGGGGCTCGCCGAGCAGACGCCGGTCTTCGGGACCACCGCGCGGTCGCTGGTCCTGCTCGGCGCGACGTTCTACAGCGTGGGCTGGTTCCTCACCGGGTGGGCGGTGGCCCGCTCGGGCACCTTCAGCCTCGGCGACGGCGCCATGCTGATCATCGCCGCGCCCCTTCTCGGCCTGGGCGGTGCGCTGATCGGTTCACTCCAGACGTTCGGCGCGATCTTCGTGCTGATCGCCGGCATCGGCATCGGCTACCGTTCCGGCCGCCTGATGCCCCGGGAAACCGCCCGCGACGCGGCCAGCGCCAGCCTCTCCACCCCGGCCCCGCCACCCACCGCCTCGGGCGGTCCCATTTCCGCCGCCTGATTCGTTCCGGCGAAACCCCGCCGCGGTGCCGGGCGACGGATGGCGCATAAGACGGAACGGCTTTGTCCAGGGCCGGACAGCGGCGGAAAATGGCCGTCTCCGAACTGTCGGATCCTTGACGCCTCCGTGCTGGTCGGCGCAGGCCGCTGCCGGCCATTGTCGAAGCCGCTACCGCCATTCGTCGATAGCGGCGAGATGGCTGGCGGTTCGCCACTGACGACCATTCAGTCGACGTGCGGCGGCGCGCCGTCGCTGGTGAGGGCACGGGTGGACGCCCCGGGTCGCGCCGCGGCAGCGGCTCGGCATCGGTCCAGTCGTCGTGACACCAACTCCGCCGGGCGGGGATCCACCCAGGGCCCAGGCGTGTGGCTCCGGAAAGCACACAGCCCATGCCGCCCCATCCCAACGGCGCGGGTCGGGTCCGTTTGGACATTGTCGGCGGACGCATCGCGGACGCGATGCGTCGATGGGCCGTGCCACCATTGGTGCTCAATTCCCGGCGATGTCGACATTCATGGAGCAATATCGTGGCTGCGCTTCCCCGATTGACCGTGCTGCTCTGCGATAGTGATGACGCTGCCGCGGGGCGGCTCTACCAGGAACTGACCTCCAGCCCGCTGGTGGAGCGGGTGGTGGCGGTTGGGACTCTCGCCGACGCCGCTCGCGAGGCCGGCACTGGCACATTCGACGTGATCGTCGTTGATCCGCTCAGCACCGATCTGGCGCAGGCCGGTCGGTTCGCGCTGTCCCGCTCGGGCGAGGGGGCCGCCGTGGTGCTCTACGTCGACCTGGCGCGAGTGGAGAAGCAGGCGGCGGCGTTCTACCACGGCGACCGGAGCCGCCTTCGGGACGCGTTCACGCTCGACAAGCGAACGCCGCCCGACATGCTGGCGGCGGAGGCCGATGTGGTCCTGACCAGCTGCCAGGCGTTCCGGCTGCTCGCCACCAGCAGATCCAACGCGGACCGGCTCATCGACGAGGTGCGCGACCGGGCGACCAGCAGCGGCGACGACGAGTTGGAACGGCTGGTCGACGACGTGGATCAGGCACGGATTCTGGAACACGTCCGACCCGACGCGGGCCTGGTGCGGCCGAAGGTCGCCAGCAACAGCGTCTTCCTGTCGTACCGGTTCAAGGAGGAGGACGGGTTTGTCCGGGGCCTCAGCGGATTGTTGGAGGACAACGGTTTTACCGTGATCACCGGTCGGGCCGCGGACGGGTACGTCGGAATGGCGGTGCTGAACCGGATTCGGGAGTGCGAGTTCTTCGTCTCGTTGATGACCCGGTCCCGGCAGTTCGCCGAGCCCGGAGAGAAGTTCGCGACCAGCGCCTGGCTGATCGAGGAGAAAGGAGCCGCCCTCGCCTTCAGTAAGTACATGGTGCTGCTTGTGGAGGAGGGGGTGGACGACATCGGCGGGCTGCACGGCGACTGGCAACGGCACGAGTTCACCGCGCCGACGTTCACCACGGCGGCACGGGCCGCCGTGCAGCAGTTGCGCAACCGCAGCGGCCGGTAAGACTGAGTCGTGCCGGGACGATTTCACACTTCGGTCACAGAGTTGACCGTTCGGTTGAATAACGCAGTCTGATGGCCAATGGCGGTGGGCCTTTATGTCTGCTAGTCCTAGCGGAGGAGGTGCTGTGCTTGCAGATCGTGAAACAACTCAGCCGTAAACAAGCCATTGTCCAGCGTCATTGCCCTACCATCAGGTCGACGGCAGCTCTGACTTCGTCGGAGGACGTTGTGGCAGAGACGATCGGCGAGGCGGGCACGGGTGCCAACCCACGAGCGCAATCAGGTCCGCCGGGTGACCCGACCCGGTGCCGGCCACCGCACTTCGAGTGTGAGCGGCACCGCCGCGCCGCGCTGGCGGCCATCCACGCCGGTCAGCTGCCACTCAAGTTCGCGTACGCCGGAAGCGCCGCCCACACCCACGACGCCTACGCCCGCACCGACGACTACCTGAGCATGCTCGCCTCCGCCCGCCACGAAGCCGAAGCCCTGCTGGCTGCGCAGACGCTGACGGCCGGCGCGCTGGCCGTCGCGGAGATCGGCCCGGGCAACGGCAAGCGCAGCAGCGCCTTCCTCAACCGGCTGACCACTCTTGGCCACCCCTGCCGGCGCTACCTCGCGTTGGACTTCAGCGCCACCCTGCTCGCCATCGCCTGTCACCGGTTGGCCCACTTCGCGGGCGGCCAGATGAGCGTTGACTCTCACGTGTGGGACATCGAGTCTGGCGCTTCGCAGGGCGTCGAACGGTGGCGGCCGGGGCCTGAGCCGGTGGTCGCCTGCCTGCTCGGGCACACCCTCGGCAACCTGGAATGCCCGACCGCAGCCCTGGCCAACATCCGCGCCTCACTGCGCCCGCGCGACGTGCTCGTGCTGAGCGTGGTGGTGGGCCGGCCGGACGAGCCGGCGGAGACGGTGCTGGCGCCGTACCGCTGCCCGGAGTTCCGCGACGCGGCCCTGGAGCCGCTGCTCGCCGCCGGCCTGCCCGAGGTCGACCTGGATTTCGTGCTGCGCTGGGGGGACGGCGCGGTGACCGGCGAGGCGGTGCTCCGACGACCGGGTGTCCTGGATGGCACCCTGCTGCCGGCAGGCCATCGCATTCGCTGCTTCCAGTCCCGCAGGTTCAGCTATCCCGACGTCATTGCCGCCGTCAGGGACGCAGGTTGGCGCATCCGGCACGCCGCGTTGGCGTCCGGCAGCCACCATTTGGTGATCACGGCGTCGCGATGGTGAGGGAGTGGCGGACATGACCGAGCGAAAGGTGGCGCCGGAGAGGGTCACACCCGCTGACCTGATCGACCGGGCGCGTCGGGCCAGCCTCTTCTATCGGGCCTCCTACGAGGGGACCGACCCCAACTGCGTGCGGCTACCCGGCGCGGCGATGGACGAGTTGGTGCAGGGGCTGGTCGCCGGGGTGCACGACGAGCTGTGCCAGATCGTCCCGTACACCACGGCCGGTCGTCCCGCCGATCCGTTCTCCCGGGCGATGTTCCGCCAGCTGGCGCGGCGCGTGACGGTGCGCCGCATGTACCTCGTGCCGGGCGAGGACGTGGGCACGGGGGAGATCGACGAGCAGTTGGCAGAGGACCGTGAGCACGATCTGGACGCGGTCATGGTGCCGGTCTTCATCGCGGGCGAACTCCCGTTGGTGCCGATGACCGACATGTGGCTGATCGACGGCCAGGTGGTGGTCCGGCAGGAGGTGGGCGGGGACGGTCTCGCGTCCTGGGTGGTCAGTGGCCACTCGGAGGAGGTGACTCGGGCCCGCCTGCTCTGGGATCGTCTGATGAGCCGGTCCTGCCTGCCCGACCGTGGCCGGCCTCGGCGGCCCGGCCCCGAGCTGACCCGCTGGCTGCTCCAGTCGGCAAACATGCTGTACGCGATGGCGCCGATGTCCTGCGGGCCGTCGCACCTGGACAAGACCAACTGTTCCTGGTATCACCAGTCGTGGCAGTACCTGCGCCTGTTCGACATGGTCAGCAGCCCCCAGTGGCACGCCGAGTTCTACGCGCAACAGTTGGCTCAGGCGATCCGCGGGGGCGCGCGCCGGGTGATGATCAGCGGCACCGCCGACTACACCCTCCTCGCCTTCCTGCTGGAGGCGGTGCGGTCGGCGCTCGGCGGCATCCCCCCCGACCTGGACGTGCACGTGCTCGACAAGTGTCAGACACCACTGCTGGCCTGCGACTGGTACGCCAAGCAGATCGGTGCCCGGGTCCAGGTGCACCAGGCCGACGTGACCTGCCCCGACGCGGTTGCTCGGCTCGTCGAGGGCGGCCGATTCGACCTGGTGCTGGCCGACGCGTTCCTGACCCGGTTCAACCGCGCCTCGGCGGACGCGGTGATCGGCAGCTGGTCCGCGCTGCTGAACCCGGGTGGTTCGGTGATCACCACCGTCCGGCTGCATCCGGGCAACGAGTGGCCGAGGGACGACGAGGACCAGGACGGCCGCCACCGGGTGTCGGATCTCGTCGACGATTTCGAGCTGCGGTTCCGGGAGCGGGCCACCGGTTGGCGTGGACTGCTCTCGGTGGAGCTTGACGATCTCGCCGAGGCGGCCCGCCGTTACGCGACCCGGATGGCCAGCCACGACCTCGGTGACGCCGAGGAGGTGCGGGCGGCGTTCAGCCGGGGTGGCTTCCAGGTGTCCGATTCGGACGTCAAGGCCGTCGACGGTGAGCTGGTACGGACCCAGTACCTCCGACTGCGGGTGGACCTGCCCTGCGACAGCGGAGGGACTGGCGGTTAGCATCAACATGTCGTGGTGACCTCGTTGACCCACGGTGATCGCCGAAGGGGGGGGGTCGGTGCCCGACTATTCGCCCTGGCCGGCCGTCAAGGCTCTCAGCCCCGAGGTGGGCGCGTACGAGTTGCTCACCGCGGCCCACAAGGACCTCAACGCGCAGACCGCCATGCTGGACGAGCGGCCCGCCGCGCTGCGGGTCGTCAGCGCCTCGACGGAGTTCCGCGACAGCGTGGGGCACGAGCTGGTCATCCGGGTGGAGGCGATGGGGCAGCCCACCGAGGTGCGGCTCTCCGAGAAAGACGTCCGGGCCACCGCCTTCGGGGACGGCAAGCACGGCGTGACGCCGCTGGTGCTGCTCTCGTACGCCCTGCAGAAGGATCCGTTCGCTTCCGGCTGGCGGCCCCGCCGAGTCGGGCACGCCGAGCCGCCCTCGGCCAGCGCGATGGCGTACTACTCCCGGCTGGACCGGTTGACGGACAGCTCCACCCAGGTCGAACGGCAGCTCGAGGCGGGCCGGGACGTGGTGGTGATCGGCGAGCACGGCTGCGGGAAGTCGGCGCTGGTTGCCAACGTCGCCGACAAGCGGCTCGCGGCCGGCGACGGCGTCGTGTGGCTCAACCTCGCCGACCCGGCCGACGGTCCAGAGTCGATCGTGTTGGCCCTGCTGGAGCAGTCGCGCAGTCGTACCGGCTGTTACCTGCTCGTCCTGGAGAACCTGCACGCGAACCCGCTGGTGCTCAACGAGTTGTTCGACTGTGTGACCCGGCTGCGCTCGGACTTCGGGCTCCACGTGCAGGTGCTCGCCACGAGCTGGAAGTCGGCCGGCCCCAACCTCGCTGGCGGTGAACCCACCCGCGAGCTGCGACAGGTCCTGGCCGAGGGACGGCCGTTGATCAGCCAGCTGCTTGTGGAAAACAGCATCAGCGAGGCGCACTGGCCGACGATCCAGCAGCTGGCACAGGATGACGTGCACATCGCGTTGACCGCTATCGACCTCTACGGCACCCGCGGCACCGTGCCGACCGAGGCGGACCTGGAGGCGTATTACACCCGGCAGATGACCGGCGACGACCAGCGCGAGGTGCTGTATCGCGTGGCCTGCCTGGGCGTACTGGAGTTGCAGATGGCCACCCGGGAGGCGGGTCCGTTACTGGCGACGCTGCAGCGGTTGCGCGACGACGGCCTCATCTACCAGATCGACGGCGCGTACCTGATCGGCTCCCGCCGCCGAGCGCAGCTCGTGATGAACCACGCCCGCCAGCACTGGGAGGCCGATCGCCGGTGGAACAGCCCTGAGCGCAACGTGTGGCTGCATCTACAGCGCGGCGGGGAGCGCCTGATGAAGGCGACGCTGAGCCGGCTGGACCAGTTGGTCTCGCCGGACACGGCGCGGACCGAGACGCTGCACCTGCTGAGCACCTGGGAGACGCTGATCCGGCTCGGCCGGACGTTACGGAAACGAACCGCCGACGACCCGTCCTGGGGGGACAACTCCGGCGCCGCCGTCTTCGCCGCGAGCGCGCTCAACCAGCTCAACCATGTCGACTCCTGGTTGAAGATCGCCGGTGGGGTGCGGACCCGCTGGCACTACGACGTGCCCGGCTGCGGGCTGCCCGAGCCCGTGGACCGGGTGACTGCCGACTGTGCGGACTTCGACCAGATCCGGCAGTCGATGGCGACGGAAGACGCGATCTTCGGGGCGGCGCCGCACCTCGCCGGCATGCCCGCCGAGCAGCTGGACACCGCGCGGATGTACCGCAACTGGGTGCTCGGTCTCCTGCTCGGTTTCGAGGGTTCCGCGCCGGCCGTCCACCAGGATCAGAAACGGATCGACCGGCTGGTCGAGGTGGCCCGCGAGGCCCAGGAGGAGGACGGCAACTTCTACCCGGCGCGGGTGCCGTGGGTGACCGCCCGGGTGGTCCTCGGTCTGTGTCAGGCCAACCTGCGGGTGGACCACCCGGTGGTCCGGGACGCCTGCAACTGGCTCCTGCGGTCGGTGTCCGAGGGTGGGCCGTTCGACAACTGGTGGCGCAGCGGCACCGGAACGTGGAACCGCGAGGAGGCCACCACCGCCATGTGTCTCAGCGCCCTCGTGCGCGCCGGGGTGCCGATGCGGCCGGAGATGAAGACCGCGCACGCCCGGCTGATGGGGCGCGAGGGGGAGTGGACCACCGAGGGGCGGGAGATCGACATGGCTCAGGTGCTGGAGGCGACGCTGCTCTGCACCGGCGCCGCCAACGGCACCAGGGAACACCTGAAGACGCTGTTCCACCGAATGACCACCGAGCGGAAGAGCCGGGCACTGCTGTCCACCGCGCCCGAGGAGCGGCTGCGCATTCCCTTCGTGGCCGCCCAACTCGCCGACATCGTGTGGCGGATCGTGCAGTTGGAGAGCCTGAAACTGTTCGGCGACGTCATCAATCAGGGTCGGCCGGAGCCGTCCGAGCTCTCGGAAGTGGCAGTGGCGCCACAGACTGTCGAGTCGTCCTCCACCGGGGCGACCCTGACCAGGCGCCATCTGCGTGCCTGGCAGCGGGGGTGTGAGCAGATCGAGGGGACCATCCGCGACCGGATCACCAGGCGCGACGGACCGGTGCGGACGCCCGCGGTGGAGAAGGTGATCAGCGAGCAGTTGGCCTACCGTGCTCAGCTCACGGAGCTGGCCAGCCGGCTCGACGAGCATGCCGACCGAGAGTTGTTGGAGCAGATCGACGCCCTCGGTAGCACGGTCTGCGGTGTCGCGTGGCCGGATCTGCCGTGGCCCGACTTCGGGCCGGAGGAGGACGCGTGAGCATCGCGGTGCCAGCGCCGTCGACGCTGAACTTCCTGGCCGGGCTCTTCGCCGGGGCCGGGATCAACATGCTCACGTCCGTCTCCACGGGCCCTCCGGGCACTGACGTCTCCACCGGCAAGATCGCGCTGGATTCGGCGCTCTGGGTGGTCGCCGCCGGCTTCCTGACCTGGGCGGCGCACCTGTTCCAGGCGGCCGAACGCGACGCCGACCTCTACATCGATCGTGACTTCAGCGAGCCCGAGAAGCAGGAGATCCGGCAGGAGTACCTGCGCCGGGCGCTGCGGCGCGCACGGCTGCCGTTGGCGATGACGGTTCTGGCGCTGGTGTGCGCCGTGCTCCTGTTGCCCGGTTTCATCCGCTGGAGCGGCGTACTGGGTGGTTGACGGTCGGCCCGCTGCCACGGTTGTCGGTGAATTGCCTGACAATTGCCGCCCAGGCTGGCCGATTTCCGAACTTCGTGGCAATCCTGGGGAACATGGCCGCCTCCCGATCGCCGCTGTCGCGGCTGTTCACCGTGCTGCTCGCCGGCGTGTTGGCCGGGCTAGCCCTGGCAGTCGCCGCGCTCCCGGGCAACCTGTTGCTCGGGCTCAGCGCCCGCGCCGCGCTCGGGTCGTACGCCGCGTTGCCGGACTCGCTGAAGACCCCGGCCACCCCGCAGCGCTCGTACCTCTACGCCAACGACGGCAAGACGTTGATCACCACGTTCTACGACGTGAACCGCACCGACGTCCCGTTGTCCGAGATCGCCCCGGTGATGCGGCAGGCGATCGTGGCGGCCGAGGACCGGCGCTTCTACGACCACGGTGGGGCGGACCTGCGCGGCCTCGCCCGGGCACTGGTCGCCAACGTCAAGGGCGGCGGCACCGAGCAGGGCGGCTCGACGCTGACCATGCAGTACGTCCGTAACGTCCTCAAGACCGACCCCACCCGCACCGCCGAGGAGCGCGCCGCCGCCACCGACCCCACCGTCGGGCGCAAGATCCAGGAGATCCGGTACGCGAGTGCACTGGACAAGAGCCTCGGCAAGGACGAGATCCTCGACCGGTACCTGAACATCGCCTACTTCGGCTCCGGCGCGTACGGGATCGCGGCGGCCAGCCAGCGGTACTTTGGCAAGCCGCCGGCGCAGCTGACCCTCGCCGAGTCGGCAGTGCTCGCCGGCCTGGTGCAGTCCCCGGACGCGTACAGCCCGATCAGCGGCGACAAGGACGAGGCGCTGGCCCGCCGGTCGTACGTGCTGGACTCGATGGTCGCCACCGGCGCGATCACCGCCGCGCAGGCCGCCCAGGCCAAGGCGGAGCCGTTGACCCTGCACCCCACCGCCCAGCCCAACGGCTGCACCGCCGTGTCCCAGGGCCACGACGACTGGGGTTACTTCTGTGACTACCTGCGGCGGTGGTGGGTCGCCCAGCCGGCGTTCGGGGCGACCGTCGCGGAGCGCGAGCAGGCCCTGCGCTCCGGGGGCTACACAGTGGTCACCTCGCTGGACCCGAAGATCCAGGCCACCGCGCAGCAGCAGGCCACCAAGGTCTACTCCTACGACAACAAGCGCGCCCTGCCGATCGCGGCGGTCCAGCCGGGTACCGGGCAGGTGTTGGCGATGGCGGTCAACCGGCACTACAGCCTGGCCGACAACCCGGGCGGGCAGCCGAACCACCCCAACACCGTCAACCCGTTGATCTCCGGCGGAGCCAGCGTCGACGGGTACCAGGCGGGTTCGACGTTCAAGCTGTTCACCATGCTCGCCGCGCTGGAGTCGGGCCGTACCCTCTCCACCGGCTTCGACGCGCCCGCCAAGCTGCCCACCCGGTACGCCGCCGAAGGCCCGGGTAGCTGCGCCGGCCACTGGTGCCCGGCGAACGCCAACCCGGACTGGATGGACGGGTACCGGATGATGTGGGACGGCTTCGGCCGCTCGGTGAACACCTACTTCGTCTGGTTGGCCGAGCAGGTCGGCCAGGACAAGGTCGTCGAGATGGCGCAGCGGCTCGGCATCACCTTCCGCGCCGACTCGGACGCCGCCTTCGCGAAGAACAACGCCGCGAACTGGGGTTCGTTCACCCTCGGCGTGGCCGCCACCACCCCGCTGGACCTGGCCAACGCGTACGCCACGGTGGCCGCCGAGGGCACCTACTGCACCCCGGTGCCGGTGGTCTCGGTGACCGCGGCGAACGGGGAGAAGGTGCCGGTCGGGCAGCCGTCCTGCAAGCGGGTCCTCGACGCCGACGTCGCCCGTGCCGCGACCGACGCCGCGCGCTGCCCGGTGGGCCAGCAGTCGGCGTTCGGGCAGTGCAACGGCGGCACCGCCACCGGGGTGAACGACATCCTCGACGGCCGGCCGGTGGCCGGTAAGACGGGCAGCTCGGAGCAGAACTCCACCGAGACGTTCGTCGGTTTCACCCCGCAGGTCGCGGTGGCCGGCATCGCCGCCAACCCCGACGACCCGGCCGACTCGGTGGGCTCGGCGGTACAGGGCAAGGTGATCGACGCGGTGGCCCGGGTCATCGCCACCGCCGTGCAGGGACAGCCGGAGAAGGCGTTCGTGGCGCCCAGCCACGAGTTGGCCGGCGACCCGCACCGCCCGGTGGAGCGCCCCGCGGTCCCGGACCGTCAACAGCCACCCACCGAGGACCCCCGCTCGGCCCTGCAACGCTGGCTCGACCGCCGCGGCTGACCCCCTGAACCCCGCACCCCGCGCCAAGATCCGCGCAACTTCCCGGATGGTGCTGCCTGCGGCGCGCGGGAGGCAGCACCATCCCTGATGTTGCGCGGATCTTGGTGCGGAGGTCGCTCGCGAGGTGGACAGGGCTGACGCAGCCGGTCAGCCCTTGCGGCGACGGGGGCGGTAGCTGGCCAGGGTGGCCGGTAGGCCGCGTCGGACGATCCCGGCCCAGTCGGTGTCACCGCGCAGCACCGCCGCCGCGGTCTTGCGGGCCTGTTCGACGGTGAAGTGCGGCGGCAGCATCAGCTCGGCGGGATCGACCAGGGCGTTGATGACCACCGGTCGATCGGCGGTGAGCGCCCGCTCCCAGACCGCCGGCACCTGCTCCGGAGAGTCGACAAGCTCACCGTGCAGCCCGAGCACCTGGGCCCACTGGTGGTAGGCGATGTCCGGCAACTGCTGGCTGTCCGGGAACATCGGCGTCCCCTCCGTGGAACGCTGCTCCCAGCTGACGAACGCCAGATCCCGGTTGTTCAGGACCAGCACCACGAATCGGGGGTCGGCCCAACTGCGCCAGTACTTCGCCACGGTGATCAGCTCGTTGACGCCGTTCATCTGCATGGCGCCGTCACCGATCAGCGCGACGAGCGGTCGGTCCGGGTGGGCGAACTTGGCGCTCAGCGCGTACGGCATGGCACCGCCCATGGACAGCAGGGTGCCGGACAGGCTGGCCAGCATCCCGGGGCGGACCTGGAGGTGACGGGCGTACCAGGCGGTGGTGGTGCCGCAGTCGACGGCGAGCAGCACGTCGTCGGGCAGCCGCTCGTTGAGGGTGTGGAAGAGCAGTTGCGGGTTGACCGGGTCGGCGGTCTGCTCGGCCAGGTCGCGTTGCACGTGACGCCACGCGGAGGTGGCCTCGGCGATCTCCGCCCGCCAGGCGGTCGGCCCGGGTCCGGGGCCCAGCTCGTTCAGCAGCGCCCGCAACGTGGGGCGGGCGTCGCCGGTGAGGTTCACCTCGGTCGGGTACCGCAGCCCGAGCTGGGTGCCGTCCAGGTCGATCTGCACCGCGCGGGCCTGTCCGGGCGGCGGGTAGAACTCCGAGTACGGCATGTTGCTGCCCACGATCAGCAGTCGGTCGCAGCCGGTCATCAACTGCCAGCTCGGTCGGGTGCCGAGCAGCCCGATCGCCCCGGTGACCCAGGGTTCGCGATGGTCGACGACTGTGAAACCGAGCAGGGCGGTGGCCACCCCGGCGCCGAGTCGATGGGCGATCTCGCGGACCTCCTCCTGCGCGCCCAGCGCGCCCTGCCCGACCAGCATGGCCACCCGCTGTCCACCGCTGAGCACCTCGGCGGCCCGGCGCAGGTCGGCCTCCGGCGGCACCGTGGGAGTGCTGCTCGGCACGTTGCTGGTCTGGTAGTAGCCGTGCGCGTGGGGCGGGTTCGGGATGGCCGGCTCGTCCTGGATGTCCAGGGGGAGGATCAGGGCGGTGACGGTACGCCGGGCCAACGCGGTGCGGCACGCCCTGTCGACAAGGTGGCGTACCTGCGCCGGGTGGTCGAGCTGAGCGAGGAATGCCGCTGCCACGTCCTTGTAGAGGGCGAGTAGGTCGACCTCCTGGTAGTAGCCGCCGCCCTCGGCGGTGGTCGCGGTGTGCCCGACCAGGGCGATCACCGGTTGGTGGTCGAGCTTGGCGTCGTACAGGCCGTTGAGCAGGTGGATGGCGCCCGGCCCGCTGGTCACCAGGGCGCAGCCCAGCGGCCCGCCGCCGTACTTGACGTGTGCCGACGCGGCGAAGCCCGCTGTCTCCTCGTGGCGGACCTGGATGAACTGGGCGCGGCCACTTGTGCGTTGCAGCGCGGACGTGAGGCCGTTGATGCCGTCCCCGGGGTAGCCGAAGTAGCGGTGTACGCCCCAGCTGAACAGTCGCGACACGATGTGGTCGGCGACGGTGGGGTGCCGGGGTAGAGCGCCGGCTTCGCCCGCTTCGGCGTGCTCTGTGCTCACCTGGCTGGTCCTTCCCGTCGGGTCCGGTACTCCGCCGGTCGTTCCCCTTCTCGTCCGGACAAAACACCCCACCGGTGGGCATCGGTGGGCGAGGTGCGCCGTCCGGCAGAATCGTCGGGTGCCCGTCCACCAGATCACCGACCCTGACGACGACCGCATCGCCGACTACCGTGCGCTGACCGACGTCGAACTGCGCACCCGCTGGGAGCCGCCGCACGGCCTGTTCATCGCCGAGGGGGAGCTGGTGCTGCGCCGGGCGTTGCGGGCCGGCTACCCGGCCCGGTCGTACCTGGTCGACGCCAAGCGGATCGACCAGCTCGCCGACCTCGACACCGGCGACGCGCCCGTCTACGCCGCGACGCAGGACGTGCTGCAACGGGCCACCGGCTTCCACGTACATCGGGGGGTGTTGGCGTCCTTCCATCGCCGGCCGCTGCCGACGGCGGCCGAGGTGCTCGCCGCCGCGCGTCGGGTGGTGGTCCTGGAGGACATCAACAACCACACGAACCTGGGTGCCGTCTTCCGGGGCGCCGCCGCACTCGGCATCGACGGGGTGTTGTTGTCGCCGACCTGTGCCGACCCGCTCTACCGGCGCAGCGTCCGAGTCAGCATGGGCGAGGTCTTCGCGGTGCCGTACGCCAAGTTCAGCCGGTGGCCGGCGGGCCTGGAGCAGGTGCGGGAGGCCGGCTTCACGGTGCTGGCGTTGACCCCGGCGGCGGAGGCGTTGCCGATGCAGCGGCTCTCGGCGGCCCAGCGGGCGCGGGCGGCGTTGCTGTTCGGTGCCGAGGGCCCGGGGTTGACCGGCGCGGCGCAGAGCGCCAGTGACGTACGGGTGCGGCTCCCGATGCGACGCGGTGTGGATTCGTTGAACGTCGCAGCCGCCGCGGCGGTCGCCTTCTGGGAGCTGGGTCGCGACGACCCGCTGGACGACAGCGATTAATCCACTCCGGCTTGCATGTCCATGCGCTCTGTTGCATAATTTTCCCCGTGTCCAAGGTTCTCACCTCCCTGCCCACCGGCGAACGTGTCGGCATCGCCTTCTCCGGCGGCCTCGACACCTCGGTCGCTGTCGCGTGGATGCGCGACAAGGGCGCCGTGCCCTGCGCCTACACCGCCGACATCGGCCAGTACGACGAGCTTGACATCGCTTCGGTGCCCGGCCGCGCGCTCAGCTACGGCGCCGAGGTCGCCCGGCTGGTCGACTGCCGCGCCGCCCTCGTCGAGGAGGGCCTGGCAGCGTTGACCTGCGGGGCCTTCCACATCCGCTCGGGCGGACGGGCGTACTTCAACACCACCCCGCTCGGCCGGGCCGTGACCGGGACCCTGCTGGTGCGGGCGATGATCTCCGACGACGTCCAGATCTGGGGCGACGGCTCGACGTTCAAGGGCAACGACATCGAGCGGTTCTACCGGTACGGCCTGCTGGCCAACCCGCAGCTGCGCATCTACAAGCCGTGGCTCGACACCGCCTTCGTCACCGAGCTGGGTGGGCGCAAGGAGATGTCGGAGTGGCTGCTAGAACGCGGCCTGCCATACCGGGACAGCACCGAGAAGGCATACTCCACCGACGCCAACATCTGGGGCGCCACCCACGAGGCGAAGACCCTCGAGCACCTCGACACCGGCATCGAGACGGTCAACCCGATCATGGGTGTCCGGTTCTGGGACCCGTCGGTGGAGATCCCGACGGAGGACGTCACCATCGGCTTCGACCAGGGCCGCCCGGTGACGATCAACGGCAAGGAGTTCGGCAGCCCCGTCGACCTGGTGCTGGAGGCCAACGCCATCGGCGGCCGGCACGGCCTCGGTATGTCGGACCAGATCGAGAACCGGATCATCGAGGCCAAGAGCCGGGGCATCTACGAGGCGCCCGGCATGGCGCTGCTGCACGCCGGGTACGAGCGGCTGGTCAACGCCATCCACAACGAGGACACCCTGGCGAACTACCACAACGAGGGTCGCCGCCTGGGCCGCCTGATGTACGAGGGCCGCTGGCTGGACCCGCAGGCGCTGATGCTGCGCGAGTCCTTGCAGCGCTGGGTCGGCACGGCGGTCACCGGCGAGGTGACAGTGCGGCTGCGTCGGGGCGAGGACTACTCGATCCTGGACACCACCGGCCCGGCCTTCAGCTACCACCCGGACAAGCTGTCGATGGAGCGTACCGAGGACTCGGCATTCGGCCCGTCGGACCGGATCGGTCAGCTCACCATGCGCAACCTGGACATCGCCGACTCGCGGGCGAAGCTGGAGCAGTACGCCAACCTCGGCATGGTCGGCGGCGCGACCCCGCAGCGGATGGTCGGTGCCGCGCAGGCGGCCTCGACCGGGCTGATCGGTGCGATGCCGGAGGGCGGCGCGGAAGCCATCGCCTCCCGGGGTGTCACCTCCGCCGACGACGAGGCACTCGACCGGGCCGCCATGGAGTTCGGCGTCGACTGAACGAACCCGCGCCGACCCTCAGTGACGTCGCCCGACGAATGTCGAGATCCGGCGTCACGGAGGGTAGCGTGTCGGCCGTGTTCCCTACCGTGCGTGAGGTCCTCGCCCTGGACCCGGTCCGCCACGGCGCACCGCGCATGGTCGCCGGGGACGCCGGGCTGGACCGGCCGGTCCGCTGGGTGCACGTCGCCGAGGTGCCGGACATCGCCACCCTGCTCGGCGGCGGCGAGTTGGTGCTCACCACCGGCATCGGCCTCCCCGGGGACGACGCCGGGCTACGCGCGTTCATCGGGGACCTGGCCGACGTCGGCGTCTCCGGGCTCGTCGTCGAGTTGGGCCGCCGCTACCTCAGCGGGGTACCCCGGGTGATGGCCGCCGCCGCCGAGCGGCGCGGGCTGCCCCTGGTGGAGCTGCGCCGCGCCACCCCGTTCGTGCGGATCACCGAGGCGGTACACGCCCTGATCGTCGACGCGCAGCTCACCGAGCTGCGCGCCACCGAGGAGATCCACCAGCGCTTCAACGACCTGTCCGTCGAGGGCGCCGACGCCGCCGAGGTGATCCGGCAGGCCGCCGAGCTGTCCGGTTGCCCCGTCGTGTTGGAGAACCTGTCCCGTCAGGTGCTGGGGTACGACCCGGCCGGGGAGAGCGCCGAGCCGCTGCTGGACGGCTGGGAGCAGCACTCCCGGCGGATCCGACCGGCCGGTCGGACCGCGTACGACAGGGACAGCGGCTGGCTGGTGACCGTCGTCGGCGCCCGGGGGCAGGACTGGGGGCGGCTGCTGCTGCGCTGGCCGGCCAGCGGCGACGTGCCCAGCGCCCAGTCCAGCGAGCCGACCGTCGGCCCGCCCACCCGGTTGACCATCCTGATCGAGCGGGCCGCGTCCACCCTCGCGCTGGGGCGGTTGATCCGCCGCGACGCCGAAGGGCTGGAACGGCAGATTCATCGCACCCTGCTCACCGCGCTCCTCGACCACTCCCGACCGGTGGACGAGGTCGCGCTGCGGGCCAAGGCGCTCGGCGTGGTGCTCGACCGCCGGCACCTGGTGGGCGTGATGGTCCGACACCGGGCTGAGGACCCGGCCGGGGAGAGCGGCCCGGAGGCCGCGCAGGCCCGGCTGCGGGACCTGTCCGAGGCGGTCGGTCAGGCGCTGCGCGAGGCGAAGCTGACCGCGCTCACCAGCGCGGTCGACGACAATTCGGTGGGTGTGCTGCTGGCCCTGACCGACCCGGCCGCCGAGGACCGCGCGCTGTCCGCGTTCGCCAGCGCACTACGCCGAGTACGCCTCGACGCCGGCACGGGCCGGGCGACGACCGGTGCCGAGGCGTCCCGGACCGGGTCCGGCGCTGCCGGGTCCCGGGCGCTGTCCGGGGCCGACGCGTCCAGGTCGGAGTTGGGCGTGGAGGTGTCCCGGACGGCGTCCCCTGTCGAGACCGGCCGGCTGGCTGATCCGACCCGAGGGGCCGGAGGCGGCTCGGGTGGGGTGATCGTGGCTGCCGGATCCGGGGTGGGCAGCCTGCGCGAAGCCCGACGGTCGCTGGTCGAGGCGCGGCAGATCGCCGAGGCGGCCAGCCGGGATCGGCGTGACCTGCCGGTCTTCCGACTGCCGCACGTCGGCCTCGCGGGGCTGCTGCATCTGCTGCGCGACGAGCCCCGGTTGCAGACCTTCGTGGAGCGCGAACTCGGTGCCCTGCTGGAGTACGACGCCCGCCACCCCCGGGAGCGGCTGCTCGACACCCTGCGCACGTACCTGGAGCAGGGTCGCAACAAGTCCGCCGGTGCCGCCGCCGCCCACCTGTCCCGACCGGCCTTCTACGAACGCCTGGCCCGCATCGCCCGCATCCTCGACGTCGACCTCGACTCGGTAGAGGCATCCCTGTCCCTACACGTAGCGCTACTAGCCCTACAAGCAGTCCGCACCCCCTAACCTCCACCCCCTTGCTCGCGTTGATCAAGAGGTTTGCGTCAGAAATCCCGCTCTCGGTGACGCAAACTTCTTGATCACCAGAGGGTGGGGGAGGGGTGGGGTTAGAGGAGGGGGGTCAGGGCCTTGGCGTAGGTGGGGGGGATGTGGTTGGGGCCGCCCGGGGTGAAGACGTCCGAGTGGGCCACCGCGGACCAGGCTGTCGCCGGGACGGCTTCGACCAGGGCTCTGATCACCGGGGCGTCGCGCCACTGGTCCTGTTCGGCGAGCAGACCGAGGGCCACCACCGACTCCTCGACCTCGCCCACGCACTCGAACGGCTTGTGCCCGTCCACGCCCAGCAACTCGCGGTAGCCGGGGATCTGCTCCGGGTCGGCGAGCAGATCCCCGCCGAAGATGTGGGTGATCCGCTCACGCGGCATGAAGGGTGCCATGGCCAGGAAGACGAAGCGGCACTTCGGGCAGTCACGGCACCAGCGCTCGCTCGCGTCCCGCAGCTTGAACGCGGCGTTGCAGCTGGTCACCACGTCGTCGTAACGGGTGAACTCGGCGAACAGCCGGGCGATGTGCAGCTCGGAGAGCGAGCGCAGCAGCGAGAAGTACGGTTCGGTCAGGCCGGCGTGCTCGGCCAGCGACGCCCGCAGCAGCCCCTCCGCCTCGACACCCTTGGACCACTGGTGGTTGATCTCGTGACCGTCCCAGACCAGGTTCGGGTCGGACGCCGAACGCTCGTTGGACATCACCACCGGACCCAGCCCGTGCAGCACCGCGGTCGCCACCGCGATCAGCGAGTTGATCGCGGTCACCGGGATGTGCCCGTTCAGCGCGCCGGCCGCGTTCAGGTCGAACAGCACCGGATCGATCCGCCGACGGGCGGCCAGCGGGATCAGCCCGGACGCCTCGTTCACCGAGACGATCACGTGGTTCGGGTTGACCGAGAACGGCACCGGGTCCAACTCGGCCCGGCGCAGCGCCTCCAGGCTGACGATCGAGTCCTTGCCGCCGCCGACCGCCGAGAGCGGACGACGGTCGGAGTCGTCGTGGACGCGTGGAGCCTCCGGCGAGCCGGCCGGCACCTCCGGGCGCAGTGCAAGCACGTGGGGCAGTTGGTTGCGGTACGCGTACTCGGCGAGGCCCTTGGTGTAGACGGCCGTGACGTAGTCGACGGTGGCCGCGCCCAGCGGCGCCGGCAGCACCAGCCGGGGCGGCGCGGCGGTCTTGTAGTAGCTGACCCCGGCGACCAGGTGCAGCACCTCCAGCACCCGCCCGAGGGTTGCCACCGTCTCGTCCGACGGCGGCTCCGCCGGCAGGGGAAGGGTGATCACCTCGGTGAACCGCTGCTCACCGGCCGGACCGGTCAGCGCGTAGTCGAACAACACCTCACCGGTGGCGAAGTCGATCGAGTAGGACGGGAAGGTGAAGGCGTCCATCCGCCGGAGCTGCTCGTTGGGCACACGCCATACTAGGCCCTGGTTCGTCCGGCCGTGTCCGGACCGGGCCCGCCCTGCCGCCGCCGCGACCCCCGAGGAGAGCCCAGTGCGCCTGTCTGACCTGCGCGGACGTACCGTCGCCGTCTGGGGCACCGGCCGGGAGGGACGGGCCGCTGTGACAGCGATCGCCGCGCACGGCCCGGCCGAGCTGGTCGCCGTCGACGACAGCGCGAACTTCCTCTCCCTGCCCTGGGACGGCCCGCTGGCCGAGGCGGCGCCGCTGGTCACCGGTGAGGCGGGCTTCGAACGCCTGGCCGCCGCCGACGTGGTGGTCCGCTCCCCGGGCGTGCCGCAGACCCACCCGTGGCTGGTCGAGCTGCGCCGACGCGGGGTCATGGTCACCCAGGGCACCGCGCTGTGGATGGCCGACCACGCCGCGCGCACCATCGGGGTCACCGGCAGCAAGGGCAAGAGCACCACCTCCAGCCTGATCAGCCACCTGCTCACCGCAACGGGCCGGCCGAACGTCTTCGGCGGCAACATCGGGGTGCCGACCCTGGACCTGCCGGACGCCGAGCTGTACGTGCTGGAACTGTCCAGCTACCAGTGCAGCGACCTCACCGACTCGCCCCGGGTGGCGGTCGTCACCGCGCTCTTCCCCGAGCACCTGGACGCGCACGGCGGGGAGCGGGAGTACTACCGGGACAAACTCAACCTGCTCGCCCACGACCCGCAGACGATCGTGGTCAACGGCGGGGACCCCCGGCTCGCCGCCGAGTTGGGTGAGCTGCCGGCGGTGCGGGCCGGTCGCCCGGACACCACCCACGTCGCCACCGGCGCCGACGGCACGCCCTGGTTCCACCTCGGCGACCAGCCGCTCTTCCCGCGCGCCGTACTGCCACTGGTGGGCCGGCACAACGAGGGCAACCTGTGCGTCGCGCTCGCCGTGCTCGACGCGCTCGGCGTCGACGTGGTGGCCGGCAAGGACCACCTCGCCGTCGCGGTCGCCGAGTTCCAGGGGCTGGCCCACCGGCTCACCGAGATCACCGACCCGTCCGGGTTGACCTTCGTCGACGACACCCTGGCCACCAGCCCGTACGCGGCCATGCACGCCATCGACGCGTACGACGGACGACCGTTGACCGTGATCGTCGGCGGCAACGACCGAGGGCTGGACTACACGCCGTTGGCCGAGCACCTGGCCGAGCGGGAGCTGACCGTGATCGGCATCCCGGACAGCGGCACCCGCATCGTCGAGGCGCTCGCCGGCCTGCCCAAGGTGCGTACCGAACTGGTCGACGACCTGGTGGACGCGGTCCGGCTGTCCCGGGAGGTGACCCCGGCCGGTGGGGTGGTGCTGCTGTCCCCGGCCGCCCCCAGCTACGGGCGGTTCCGCAACTTCGAGCACCGCTCCGAGGTCTTCGCCCAGGCCGTGGCCGACACCGCCGGCTGAGCCCTGGCTCAGCGGACGCCGCCGGCGTCAGCGCGGGTGCAGCCGGGAGTGCAGGGCGCGCATCGAGCGGATCGCCGAGCGGATCTCCTGGAGGTAGCGCCCCGGCGTGAGCGTCTGCTCGGGTAGCACCGCCAGGTCGGCCAGCGCCGGGTCCACTCCGACCGTGTCGATGCCGCACCCGTACGGCAGGGCCAGGGTGCGCAGCGCGTCGCAGTGCTGGAACGGCACGTAGATCGGAGCGGTGACCATCAGTATCTGGTCGCCCGGGGCGACCCGCGCGTGCCCGGCCCAGAAGCGCTGGGTGTCGGCCGTATGAGCGCGCCGCCGCTGCGGTTCGCTGGATGGCGCGGCCAGCACCCGTACCGGTGGTAGTCCCGCCGGCCGGTAGGTCCGCGACGACCAGGAGTGGTGTGGGTGACCGGCGTCGACGCCGGCCTGCTCCGTGGGGGCAGCCACCCCGAACACCCGCCGGACCGCCGTGTCGAGCACATCGACCTCGGTGTCGTCGGCGGGCAGGCCAGCATCGGCCAGCGTGCGCCGTTCCCAGTCCGACAGCGGTCGGAAACTACCAAGCACGGCGACCTCGCCGGTCACCCGCAGGCCGGCGCGCAGCAGGTGCGCGGCGTAGGCGACCCGGCGCACGCAGGCGTGCCCCAGACCGCCGAGGACGACCAGGTGGGCGTACGCCGGTCGGGTCGGCGGCACCGGCCGGACCAGGCCGAGCGCCGCCGCCGCGATGAGCACCAGCTCGGTGGCGTCGGGGTCGAGGTCCGGCTCGCGGGCCTCGGGCCGCTCCCGGCCACCCCGGAAGTCCCAGTGTGTCGCCGAGAACTCGTCGAGAAACCGCAGTACCTCGGTCAGGTCACCGTCGGGCCAGGTACCGCCGAACCGGGCGACCAGACCCCGGATCGGGTCCGCGCCCACCCACCGGGCGACGCCGGCGGCCGGGTCGCCCGGCGCACCGACAGGCAGCGGTACGGGCAGCTCGGGCACCGCAGGATCGTACCGGGGCGCCCTTGTCGTCCCGTCGTACGCTGGCCTCAGCCGGCGCCCGGGAGGTACGTCGATGTCCGATCTGCTCCGCCGACCCCGTGCCGGCCGGATCGCCTCGGCGGGTACTCCGGGGTGCTGGTGGCCATCGAAAGCCGCCGCGACCTGGTGGCGTTCACCCGGCACTTCGCCCGCAACAGCCTGGCACTGGTCGGCTTCCTGACGGCGTACCACTTCTTGCAGGACACCTCGACGGACGCCGCGCTGGCGGCTGGCTGGGTGGCGTTCGCGGTGCTGGCTGTGGTGCTGCACACGGCGAACGCCGGTGGCGTGGCCCGGCGTCGCGGCGCGCCGGCCGCCCGATGAGCAGGCCTACCTGACGTGACGCAGTGGCGTTTGTCGAGATTGCCGACGGTGGGAGGCGCGGGACTGAACGGTCGCCAGCAAGCCCGAGGCGAGTGTCCGAAATTGAACTTCTCGGTGTCGATCGTGCCAAGGTTGTCCCGGACTTGAAGTCCGGGCCTGGCTTGTCGTAGAAACCCTTCAGCACCAGAGCGTGGAGTGGAGAGAATCAATGCGCCTCGCGCGGCGGGCGCCTTCCTCCTGGCACAGCGACGATTCGCCCGAACCACCGGTCGAAGAGGTCCGCTGAACAGGCGTGGCACCCTGTGCTGCCGTGCCGCCGCCGGCCTGCTGGCCACCCCCGCCGCCGCCGACATCTACCGGGGCACCAAGACCGCCCAGAACCCCGCTCGTCGGGCAGGAGGACGCCTCGTCGGAGGTGGTCGACGGCTGCGGTCACTTTCGGCCCTTCCGCCCGGGCGGTGTGTCCGGGATTGATCAGTGTCGCGATCCTGCTGCGGCAGGTGCTGATGCAGGGCGACGCCCCCAAGTGGGTGCTGGCGTAGGGGCTGTTCGCGCTCGGTCAGCCAGGGCTACGCCGGCGATTACGCGCGGCTCTTCGCGGGGGCTGGGCATCGCGGTGCTGCCGGTACTCGCGATCTACGTGGCCTTCCAGCGACAGGCGCAGCCCGGCCTCACCGCCGGCCAGCTCAGGCAGGTCGTGCCGCCCCGCCCGCGCTCCCGCCCACCTCCCGCACCCTCGCGCACGCCTCGTGCGCCCAAGATCCGCGCAACTTCGGTGAAACTGCTGCCTCAGCGCCCCGTGAGGCAGCAGTTTCACCGAAAGTGCGCGGATCTTGGGCGTCGGCCGTGGGGTGGTCGAGCAGCGGGTGCGGGGCGGCCTCCTGGCGTCCCCGGCTCCCCGGCTCCTGGCGTCCCGTGTTCTGGTTTCGCCTTGCCGGGCGCGGTGGCAGGGGCGGCGGGTCAGGTGGTCGGGAACAGGCGGGCGTGCAGGGCGGCCGGGTCGGTGACCTCGGGCAGGTCGCGGGCGGCGAGCCAGGCCGCGGCGGCGGCACCGTCGCCGGCGGTGCGCAGTGGTGCGTTGGGCCAGTGCTTGGCGAGTTCGGTTCGGACGGCGGTGGCCAGCGGCGTGTCCGCGGTGAGTAGTCCGCCGCCGAGTACGACGGGTGTCGTCGCGTCGGCGGGGCGGATTCGGCTCACGCTTTCGGCCAGGTGGGCTGCGGCTTCGGCGATCAGTGCGACGGCGACGGGTTCGCCGTGGCCGGCGGCGGTCACTACCAGTGGCGCGAGTTGGGCCAGCTCGACGGGGGCTCGGCGGGTGACGGTCTGGATGATGGCGTCCACTGTGGTGCGGGGGCGGGCGGCGATGTCGGCGTTGCCCAGCAGTGCGGTGAGCACCGCCGTGGCCAGTGCTCCGCGTGCGCGGCCGACGTCCAGGTCGGCGAGCAGTCGGCGTACCGACTCGCGGCCGAGCCAGAAGCCCGAGCCGGTGTCGCCGAGGAGCCAGCCGTGACCGTCGGCGATCCGGTCGAGCCGCAGGTCGTGGACCTGCGCGGTGATCGCGCCGGTGCCGGCGATGAGTACGGTTCCGTCCGGTGCGGCGCTGCCGGAGGCGTAGGCGACCAGGGCGTCGCCGTGCACCGCGTACGGGCAGCGTAGGCCGGCGTCGTGCCAGGCCCGGTCGAAGGCTGCCCGGCCGGCGGGGTCGGCGAGCAGCCGGCCCGCCCCGGCCAGCCCGATGGTGCCGGCGACCACCTGTGCCGGGTCGAGATCGGCGAGCGTCTCGCGGAGCGCGGTCAACAGTTCGGCGGCGGCCCGGTCGGCGCCGTGACTGGTGGGGTTGCCGCCGCCGGCGCGGCCGGTGCCGACTCGTTGCCCGGTGAGGGTCAGGGCGGTCGCCCGGGTGGACGTGCCCCCGACGTCGAGGCCGATCACGAGGGCGTCGGACATCGGCACGGGGCTCCTCGGGTGGCGCGGCGGATCGGGCCTGTTCATGCTGGTCGGCGACGTCTTGTGGGGCAAGTTCGGGCGGGTGCAGCGGGCTGTGCAGCAGGTAACAGTTTGAAAACTTCGACCACAGTCTTGACACGGAGGGGCCTTTAGTAAGAACTTTTACCACTAACAGTTAACAGTCTTTTCGGAAAGGTGAGGCGACCCATGGTTGATCACGAGGTGGACACCGTCGCGGGGACCGCGGTGGTCGACGCCGACGCGATCGATCGAAGGATCTCCGCCTCCGACGGGGTGCTTGCCCGCGTCCGCAACGGCCTCGGCGAACTGACCGGCGCGCTGCGTCGCGTCGCCGAGCATGTGTTGAGCGACCCGGAGGCCGCTGCCCGATCCACAATTGTCGAGCTGGCCGAGCGCAGCGGCACCTCCCCGGCGACCATCACCCGCTTCTGCCGGGCGATGGGCTTCGAGGGGTACGCCGACCTGCGGCTGGGCATCGCCTCCGAGACCGGTCGGGCCCGCTCGGCCGGCTGGACCGTCGACATCGGACGCGAGATCCAGCCGAGCGACCCGCTCGCCCGGGTGCTCGGCCAGATCATGGCCGCCGACACCCGCGCCATGCACGACACCGCCACCCTGCTCGATCTGAGCGAGGTGGAACGAGCCGCCGTGGCGATCGCCGGGGCCAGTAGGGTGAACATCTTCGGCGCCAGCGGCAGCGCGCTGGTCGGCGAGGAGATGCAGTTCAGCCTGCACCGCATCGGCGTGGCCGCGTGGGCGTGGAACGACGTGCACGAGGGGCTGGCCAGCGCCGCGTTGCTGCGCAGCGGAGACGTGGCGCTCGGCATCTCGCACACCGGGCAGACCCGGGAGACGATCGAGATGCTCGCCGAGGCGGGCAGCCGGGGCGCCACCACGCTCGCGCTCACCGGCTTTCCCCGCTCACCGTTGGCCGAACTGGCCGACATCGTGCTGCTGACGGCCAGCCAGGCCACCACCTTCCGGCCGGACGCGCTCTCCGCCCGGCACCCCCAACTGGTGGTGCTCGACCTGCTCTACATCGCCGTCGCCCAACGCACCCACGACCGCGCCCACGCGGCCTTCCGGCGCACCGCGCAGGCCGTCGACGGCCACAAGGCAGCCAAGAGGCTGTCGGGAAACCCCGCGGCGAGCGAGGCGGAGTCCAGCCGGCGATCCGGCAAGGCGGAGGTCGGTGCGGATACCGGTGTTGTATCCGGACCGACCTCCAACGCGGCCGGTCGTGGGCTGGGCCCGCCGCAGCCGACGCGAGGTTTCCCGACAGCCTCTGAGGGAGCCCTGTCATGATCAGCGCCCAGGGGTACGCGGACGCCGTCCGCCCGGTGCTCGACCGACTGCTCGACTCGGAGGCCGACGGGATCACCCGGGCCGCCGACCTGATCGCCGACAGCCTGCGCGACGACGGGGTGCTCCAGGCGTTCGGCGCCGGGCACTCCGAGACGTTCGCCGCCGAGCTGGTCGCGCGGGCCGGCGGGCTGGTCCCCACCAACCGGCTCTCGGTGCGGGACCTGGTGATGCACGGTGACGCGCCGCGTGACGTGCTCGCCGACCCGAAGCTGGAACGCGACCCCTCCATCGCCCACCAGATCTACGCGCTCGCGGCGCCGCAGCCGCGTGACGTGTTCGTGGTGGCGTCCCAATCCGGCATCAACGGCTCGGTGGTAGAGCTGGCGGCGCTGGTCACCGAGCGCGGTCATCCGTTGATCGCGGTCACCTCGGTCGAGCACACGGCACGGGTCGCTCCACGGCATCCGTCCGGTCAGCGGCTCGCCGACCTCGCCGACGTCGTGCTGGACAATGGCGCGCCGTACGGCGATGCACTGCTGCCGCTCGAGGGCGGCGGCGCGGTCTGTGCGGTCTCCTCGGTCACCACGGCGCTGCTGGCGCAGCTGCTGACCGCGGAGGTCGTACGACGGTTCCACCAGGCCGGAGAGGTGCCCCCTATCTACCTCTCCGCCAACGTCCCCGGCGGGGACGAGCACAACATCGCCCTCGAGTCGCGGTACGCCGGGCGTCTCCGGCGTACCGCCTGACCCGAATTCCACAAGGAGAGACGACGATGTCGATTACCCCCGAATACCCGGCCGCACTCGACCGTCGCACGGTGCTGCGTCGCGCCGCCGCCGTGGGCATGCTCGCCACTCCGGCCATCGGCCTGCTCAGCGCCTGCGCGACCAGCGGCGGCGGCAAGGAGAACGAGCAGGTCGCCGGCGGCACCAAGAGCGAGAAGAACCCGCTGGGCGTCAAGGAGGACGCCGCGATCGAGGTGGTCATCTTCAACGGCGGTTACGGCGAGAAGTACGCCACCGACGTGCACGAGCCGCTCTACAAGACGGCGTTCCCCAAGGCGGAGGTCAAGCACCAGGCCACCCAGGCCGTCTCCACGGTGCTTCAGCCGCGGTTCGCGTCCGGCAACCCGCCGGAGTTCGTGAACAACTCGGGCGAGAAGCTGATGGACTTCGGCGCGTTGGTCGCCGACGGCCAGCTCCAGGACCTCACCGAGCTGTGGGACGCCCCGTCGGTCGACGACCCGGCGAAGAAGGTCCGCGACACGGTCGTGCCGGGCACCATCGAGGCGGGTTCGTTCAACGGCAAGCCGTACGTCCTGTACTACGTCTCCACCGTCTTCGGCATCTGGTACTCGGCCAAGCTGTTCAAGGACAACGGCTGGGCGCCGGCGAAGACCTGGGACGACTTCATCGCCCTGCTCACCTCGATCAAGGCCAAGGGCATCACCCCGTACGGTTACGCCGGGGCGAACGCGGCGTACTACCAGTGGAACGTCATCCTCACCCAGGCCGCCAAGATCGGCGGCACGGACGTGCTGAAGAACATCGACAACCTGGAGGATGGCGCCTGGAAGCAGGACGCGATCAAGCAGGCTGCCACGGCGTGGGCCGAGGTTGGGGCGAAGTTCAGCGACAAGAGCTTCGAGGGGCTCAAGCACACCGACGTGCAGTTGCGGCAGAACCAGTACAAGGTCGCCCTGTACCCCAGCGGTGACTGGCTGGAGGGTGAGCAGAAGCAGGACACCCCGGCCGGCTTCGACTACCAGCTCATGCCGGTGCCGAGCCTGACCGCGTCGGACAAGCTGCCGGTCACGGCGTTGCGGGCCACCGCGGGTGAGGGCTACTTCGTCTCGGCGAAGAGCAAGAACCCCAAGGGCGGCCTGGAGTACATGCGCCAGATGCTGTCGAAGGCGGGCGCGAAGGGCTTCACCGAGGTGGTCAAGGCCCCGACCGTGGTCACCGCCGGCTCGGAGGGCTTCTCCTTCCCGCCCGGTGTGGCCAGCTCCCAGGCCGCGCTCAAGGCGGCCGGTCAGGACGTCTTCAACCTGTACTTCGACGGCTGGTACAAGGAGCTCGACACGGAGGCGCGGGCCGCCACCAACGAGCTGATGTTCGGCCGGATCAACGCGGACGCCTTCGTGGAGCGGATCCAGAAGCGCGCCGACGCGATCAAGAAGGATTCCTCCGTCACCAAGTTCAAGCGCTGATCGGAGCGTAGGGGTCATGCGGCAGGGCAAGTATCCATTCGTGATCGGGTTTCTGCTCCCCCCGGTCGCGCTGTACGTGACCTTCGTGATCTGGCCGTACGCGCAGGCGTTCCAGATCTCGATGACCAACTGGCGGGGGCTGTCGGCCCCGCAGTGGGTGGGCTTCGACAACTACCGGAGGCTGTTCGACGACGACGCCTTCTGGAAGGCGGTCCAGCACCACGGCGTACTGCTGCTTGCCCTGCCGCTGATCACCATTGCCATCGCGCTGTTCTTCGCCTTCCTGCTCAATGTGGGCGGCAAGAGCAGCGGCGGTCAACGCCAGGGGGTCTGGGGGGCGAAGTTCTACCGGGTGGTGTTCTTCTTCCCCCAGGTCCTGGCGGTGGCCATCATCGCGGTGCTGTTCCAGACGGTGTACCGGCCGAACGAGTCCGGCCTGATCAATGGCGTGCTGATGAAGGTCGGCCTGGACCCGGTGCTCTTCCTGATCAAGCCGAACCTGGCCCTGTGGTCGATCATCGCGGTGCTGGTCTGGCAGGCGGTCGGTTTCTACGTGGTGCTCTTCTCGGCCGGGATGGCCTCCATTCCCGGTGAGATCTACGAAGCCGCGGAGATGGACGGGGCGAGCAGGGTGACCCTGTTCTTCCGGGTCACCCTGCCGCTGCTCTGGGACACCCTCCAGGTGGCCTGGGTGTATCTGGGCATCGCGGCGTTCGACGCGTTCGCCATCGTGGCGGTGCTCTCGGTGGACGGGGGCGGCCCGGACGGCGCCACCACCGTGCTGGCGGTGGAGATCTACCGGAACGCGTTCGTCTACCAGAAGTACGGCTACGCCTCGGCGATGGGCGTGGCGCTGTTCTTCCTCACCCTCACGTTCGCGGCGCTGACGCTGCGGCTCACCAAGCGGGAAAGCGTGGAGTACTGATGAACCCGCAGTCGACGCTGCCGCCGACACCGGCGGCGCTACCGCCGAAGACCGGCGACCCGAACGCCAGCGGTGGGCGGGGGAGCAAGGGCCCCCGCTCGGAGGTGCGGTTCTTCGCCGGTCTGGGGCACATCGCGCTCGCCGTGTGGGCGGTGATCGTGATCGTGCCGATCATCTGGACCTTCCTCGCCGCGTTCAAGAACACCACCGAGATCTTCAGCAGCCCGTGGACGCTCCCGGCGGAGCTGCGCTGGGAGAACTTCGGTCGCGCCTGGACCAAGGCGAACGTCGGCAGGTACTTCCTCAACAGTGTCATAGTGGTCGGGTGCGGCACGTTTCTCACCATGCTGCTCGGCTCGATGGCGGCGTACGTGCTGGCCCGCTACCGGTTCTGGGGCAACCGGGCGGTCTACTACCTCTTCGTCTCCGGGCTGGCCTTCCCGGTCTTCCTGGCCCTGGTGCCGCTCTTCTTCGTGGTGAAGCAGCTGCACCTGTTGGACAGCCACCTCGGGTTGGTGCTGGTCTACACCGCGTACTCCTTGCCGTTCACCGTGTTCTTCCTGGCCGCGTTCTTCAAGACGCTGCCGACGTCGGTCGCCGAGGCCGGGATGATCGACGGTTGCGGGCACACCCGGCTGTTCTTCCAGGTGATGATGCCGATGGCGAAGCCGGGCCTGATCAGCGTGGCGATCTTCAACATCATCGGCCAGTGGGCGCAGTACCAGCTCCCGTTGGTACTGCTCACCGACGAGAAGAAGTGGGTGCTCACCCAGGGCATCGCCGACATCTCGGTCAACGCCGGCTACGAGGCGGACTGGTCCGGGCTGTTCGCCGCGCTGACCCTCGCCATCCTCCCGATGATCATCGTGTACGCGGTCTTCCAACGCCAGATCCAGGCCGGCCTCACCGCCGGCGCCGTCAAGTAGCCGGTCACCTCGGGCGCTCGTCGGCCTGACTGTGCCAGGAGTGCCAGAGCGCCGCGTACGCCCCGCCGGCAGCCACGAGGTCGTCGTGGCTGCCGATCTCGGTGATCCGGCCGTCGGCCAGCACGGCGACCCGGTCGGCGTCGTGCGCGGTGTTGAGCCGGTGCGCGATCGCGATGACGGTCCGCCCGACCAGCACGGCGGCCAGCGCCCGTTCGGTACGGCGGGCGGTGCTCGGGTCGAGCGCGGCGGTCGCCTCGTCGAGGATCAGCGTGTGCGGGTCGGCGAGCACCAGCCGGGCCAGCGCGAGCTGCTGTGCCTCGGCGGCGCCGAGCTGCCGGGCCCCGTCGCCGAGCTGGGTGTCCAGGCCGTCGGGCAGCTCGACACACCAGTCGGCACCCACGGTGACCAGCGCGGCGCGCATCTGCTCGTCCGACGCGTCGGGCGCGGCGAAGGAGAGGTTGTCGCGCACCGAGCCGATGAAGACGTGGTGTTCCTGCGTGACCAGGGCGATCCGCCGCCGACGTTCGGCGGGGTCGAGGTCGGTGACCGGGCAACCACCGATGCTGACCACGCCCTCGCGGGGCGCGTCGATCCCGGCCAGAAGCCGAGCCAGCGTGGACTTGCCGGCGCCCGACGGACCGACGACGGCCAGCCGCTCACCCGGCTGCACCTCCAGGTCGATGCCGTGCAGCACGTCCGGCCCGCCGGAGTAGGAGAACCGCGCCCCGCGTACGACGACCCGTTCGCCCCGCGACGTGGCCGCCTGACCGGGTGGCTCCGGCAGGACCATGCCGACGCCGAGCACCCGGGCGTACGACGCGAAACCGCGCTGCGCCTGCTCCGTCCACTGCAACAGCCGGTCCATCGGGTCGATCGCCTGTTGCAGGTAGAGCGCGGCGGCGACCACCGCGCCGAGGGTGACCAGGTCCCGGGAGAGCAGGTAGCCGCCGACGAGCAGGACCAGGGCGATCGGCAGCGGGTAGCTGGCCTCGACGACCGAGAAGAACACCGTACGCAGCGCCAGGGTCGCCCGTCGGGCCTGCCACACCCGGGTGATCCGGATGGTGCCGTGCCGGATCCGGTCGTCGGTCAGCCGCAGCGCCTCCACCGTGCGGGTGCCCTCGGCGGTGGTGGTGAGCGTCTCGGTCAACTCGGCCGCCGCCGCGCCTTCGGTGAGGTAGGCGGGACTGGCCCGCCGCAGGTACCAGCGGGTGGCCGCCACGATCGACGGGAGCCCGGCCAGCGCCGCCAGGCCGAGCAGCGGATGCAGCAGGAAGACCGCCCCGAACAGCAGGGTCAACTGCACCGAGGCGATGACGATGGTGGGCACCACGTCCCGCACCGTGGTCCCGACCGTCGACACGTCGACCGAGCTGCGGGTGGCCAGGTCGCCGGAGCCGGCGCGCTCGACGACCGAGACCGGCAAACCGAGAGTCCGGGAGACGAACTCCTCCCGCAGCTCGGCGACGGCCCGTTCGCCGAAGCGGTGCCCGGCGTACTGGGCGTAGCGGGAGAGCAGCGCGCTGACCAGGACGCAGCCGGCGATGGCCAGCGCCAGCCGGTCCACGGTGGCCACCTCCGCGCCGGCGGTGACGCGGTCGACGATGGTGCCCAGCAGCCACGGCGGGGCGAGCCCGGCGACCGCGGCCGCACCGTGCAGCGCCAGCACGACGCCGACCGCCCGGCGATGCCGACTGATCATGTCCCGCAGGGCGCGACGTACGGTGCCTCGGTCGGCCACCGGCAGCCGGCTCACCGGTAGACCTCCTCGGTGTCGGTGGGCTGGTCGAGATCGGCACTGCCCCGGGCCACCAGGTGCCGGTAGTCGGCGTCGGAGTCGAGCAGGTCGGCGTGGCTGCCGGTGGCGGTGATCCGGCCGGCGCTCAGGTGTGCGACCAGATCGGCCCGGCCGAGCAGCAGCGGCGAGGTGGCGATCACCACTGTCGTCCGCCCGGCCCGAGCGGAACGCAGCCGTTCGGCGATCCGCGCCTCGGTGTGCGCGTCCACCGCCGACGTCGGGTCGACGAGGATCAGCACCTCCGGCTCGGCGAGGAGCGCCCGGGCCAGGCGGACCCGTTGACGTTGACCGCCGGAGAGGGTCCGGGCTCGGGCGTCCAGTGGGGTGTCCAGCCCGGCCGGCAGGGCGTCGACGATGTCGTCCGCCGAGGCGGTCCGCAGGGCCATCCGGATCCGTTGGTCGTCGGCCCCGGGGCGCAGCACGTCCCGCAGTGTCCCGGCGAAGAGGTACGAGTCGTGGTCGGCGACCACGATCCGGGAGCGGACCTCGTCCAGGGCGACCCCGGTCAACGGCACGCCACCCCAGGTGGTGTCGCTGACGGCGTACCGGCCGAGCCGGTCGGCCAGCGCCACGGCCGCCGCCGGGTCGTCGGCGGCCACCCCGGTCAGCCGGCCGGCGGGCACGGTCAGGCCGGTCTCCGGGTCGTGCAGGTCGGCGGGGCCGGCCGGTGCGGCCAGGCCACCCGGCCGGCGGGCGTCGGGCACCGAGCCCGACCACCGACGACCCGGGCCACCGACCTCGTCCGGTGTCACGTTGAGCAGGTCGGCGATCCGTCGGGCGGCGACCCGCCCCCGGATCAGCTGGTGGCTGCCCTCCAGCAGGAACCAGACCGGCACGATCAGGGTCGCCACGTATCCGTAGACGGCGACCAGCTCGCCGATCGTGACGGCACCGGTCACCGCCATCCGGGCCGTCAGCCACACCACCGCGGCCAGGAACAGCCCGGGGATGGCGACGGTCGCCGCGTCGATCCAGCTGTTCACCGCGCCGACCCGGTAGCCCTCGGCGCGCAGGGCCTGGGATCTGGCCGCGTACCGCCGGGCGAACAGGTCCCGGCCGCCCACCCCGGCGAGCACCCGCAGCCCCGCCACGATGTCCCCGGAGCGGGCGGTGAGCGCGCCCTGCTGCCGGCGGTAGACCGACTCGGCCCGCTCCAGGCGGCGCAGCAGGGGCCCGACGACAAGGCCGACCGCCGGCACTCCCAGCAGTACGCAGAGCGCCAGCAGCGGGGAGATCGACCAGAGCACCACGGCGATGATCCCGTACGCGACGACCGCGCCGACGCCCGGCCCGGTCAGCGTCAGCACCTGCGCGGTCCAGTCGATGTCGGAGCCGCCGATGGTGGACACCTCGCCCGCGCCGACCCGGCGGGGCAGCACCGCGCCGATCCGGGACAGGTGGCGCAGCAGCACCTCCGCCGAGCGCGCCTTGGCGTCCTCCCGAATGAAGGTCATCGTGCGGTGCCGCATGATGCCGAGGTAGGACAGGCCCACTCCCGCGACGACGATCGTCGCGACCCAGAACGCCAGGGCGCGGGTGTCCCCGGCGCGCAGCCCGTCGTCGACGGCGCGGTAGATCAGGTAGGGCCGGGCCGACAGCCCGACCATCCAGGCCGTCCCGAGCAGGCTGCCGCGCAGCACCCGCCAGGGTTGGCAACGGACCAGCCACCACAGGTATCGCATCGGACCCCGGGTGTCGGGAGTGCCAGGATCGGAATGCGGGATCTGCGGGGGCACCCGACCACGCTACCGACCAGCTCGGCCGCCCGACCGACCCAACGCTGGTGAGGTGCGCCTCCGTTTCTGTCGGAAGGGGGAGGCAGAATCACGTTCGTGCTGGTGGCGGTGGTGTCCGACGAGCGGGGCGGGGGTGTGCTGTGCCCGCTGGGTGCCGACGGTCGGCCGACCGGCCCGGCCGAGGTCGTCGTCGACCTGGTCGCGGCGGTTGCCGCCCGCGAGGCCGCCGAGCGCCCGCGTTGGGTCTGGTCCGCCGCCACCTCCGCCTACCCGCCGCTGCTGCGTGCCGGCGTCCGGGTCGACAGGTGTCACGACGTGGAGTTGACCGAGGCGTTGCTGCTCGGGCAGGCGGGCCGCTGGGGTGAGCCCCGCTCGCTGGCCGCGGCCTGGGCCCGGTTGACCGGCACGCCGGTGCCGCCCGACCCACCGCCGCGCGCCGCCGCGCCCCCCGGGCACGGCCAGGGCGCGCTCTTCGACACGCTGCCCGGCCCGTCGGGGCCGGGCATCGACGCACTGATCCAGGTGTACGCCGACCAGCTCGCCCGCATCGCCGCGACCGAGCACCCCGGCCGGTTCCGGTTGCTGGTGGCCGCCGAGTCGGCTGGCGCGCTGATCGCTGTGGAGATGGGTGCCGCCGGGTTGCCGTGGCGTGTCGACGTACACGACGAGATCCTGCACGAGCTGCTCGGCGAGGCGTCCCCGGTCGGTGGCCCGCCACGCCGGCTCGCCGAGCTGGCCGCCCGGATCGCCGACGCGTTCGGCGTCCGCCACCTGCACGCCGAGTCCCCGGCGGAGCTGTTGAAGGCGTTCGCCCGGGTCGGGGTGGAGCTGCCCAACACCCGGGCCTGGGTGCTGCGCGGGGTCGACCATCCGGCGGTGCCGCTGCTGTTGGAATACAAGGAGCTCTACCGGATCTGGACGGCGCACGGCTGGTCCTGGCTTGAGCAGTGGGTGCGCGACGGGCGGTTCCAGCCGGAGTACGTGCCGGCTGGGGTCGTCTCCGGCCGCTGGGCGACCCGGGGCGGTGGCGCGTTGCAGATCCCGAAGGTGATCCGCCGGGCGGTGGTGGCCGATCCGGGCTGGCGGTTGGTGGTCGCCGACGCCGGCCAGTTGGAGCCGCGGGTGCTCGCCGCGGTGTCCGGCGACGCGCGGCTGGCGGCGGCGGGCGGAGCCGGCGACCTCTATGCCGCGCTGGCC
This sequence comes from Micromonospora sp. NPDC005215, assembly GCF_040607915.1. Classification (NCBI taxonomy): domain Bacteria; kingdom Bacillati; phylum Actinomycetota; class Actinomycetes; order Micromonosporales; family Micromonosporaceae; genus Micromonospora; species Micromonospora sp. NPDC005215. The sequence continues at coordinate 92,026 of NZ_JBEXHQ010000022.1, forward strand.
CGCGACTCGTTCGGCGGCGACCGGTCCAAGGCCAAGGTGGCCCTGCTCGGCGCGATGTACGGGCAGACCGGCGGCGCGGCGGTGCCCGCGTTGGCGGTGCTGAAGCGCAGCTACCCGACGGCGTTCGGTTACGTCGAGGCGGCGGCGCGCACCGGCGAGGCGGGTGGGCTGGTGCGGTCGTGGCTGGGGCGGACGTGTCCGCCCGGTTCGGTGGGGTTCGGTGATCCCGACGACGCGCCCTCCGATCCGGACGGGGCGGCTGACCCACGCGGCCCCCGGGCTCGTGCCGCGCGATCCCGGGGCCGGTTCACGCGCAACTTCGTCATCCAGGCGACCGCTGCCGAGTGGGCCTCCACGTTGCTGGCCACGCTGCGTGCGGAGTTGGCCGGCACCGATGCGGAGCTGGTCTTCTTCCAGCACGACGAGGTGGTCGTGCATGCGCCCGCCGCGCAGGCGGAGGCGGTCGCCGAGGCCATCAGCCGGTGCGGCGAGCAGGCATCTGCGCTGCTCTTCGGCGCGACCCCGGTCCGGTTCCCGCTGGATCTGTCCATCGTGGACTGTTACGCCGACGCGGCCTGACCGGCGCGGGCCCCCGGGTGGCCGCGCCGCCGGGCGAGGGGTTCCTCGCCGCAACGCCGGCTCGGTTAGCCTCACGGCGAGCGTCACGTCGACGTCGTAACGGGGGAATGTGTCATGGTCGCTGGAATTGCCCGTCATCTGGCCGGAATGGCTGTCGCCTGGTTGGTGGTTGTCGCGGAGGGGGTCGTGGGCTACCTCGGCCTGCTGGCGTACGCGCTGGCCACCGGGTCCGACGTGGGCGGCCCGCTGGCCGGGCCGATGTTCGTGGTGATCGCCGCGCTGCTCGGCGCCGTTCTGCTTCCGCTGCTCTTCCTGCCGGCGGTGGCGGTCGCGGAGGCCGCCGGCCGGCGGCGGGGGACCGGCCGGGTGGCGGCGCTCGCCGCACTCGTCGCGGTCGTGCTGGCCGCCGCGTACGCCGTGGTCGGGGCGATTGCCACGCAGGTGTCCGCTGCCTATCTGCCGCTGGTCGCGGCGGTCGCCGCGCTGCTGGTCCTCGCTCCGGTCGTGCTGTACGCGCTCACCGCGCGCGGTGTCGGCTGGGTGGCCCGCCGGGTGCCCCGGCGGCGGGGCGGTTCGATGGTCGCGCTGTCTCCAGAAGCGGGCTGACCGCCGCGCCCCGGCGAGCGGACCTCTTGGCAGAGCCGCCGGGCGTGTAACGGTTGTGCTATTTCTCCTTTTCGCCCCGCTACTCTCGGCCGGGCCTCCTCGTTGCAGTGTCCGTAGGAGGGGGCGGATCGGTTGCGGTCGCTCCCATGCTTGAGGGGGCGCAGCTGAACGGGATCGCAGGAATGATCATCGCCGCGGGCGGGGGACGACGGATCGGTGGTCCCGAGGCGCTGCTGCACCAGGGCGAGAAGCCACTGGTCAACCAGATGATTCACACGATGACCGAGGCGGGCTGCGAGCAGATCGTGGTCGTGCTGGGTGCCGCCGCCGAGCAGGTCCGGGAAACCGCCGATCTGGGCAGCGCCACCGTTGTCATCAACAAGGCGTGGGGCACCGGGGTCGGTTCCTCCATCCGGGCCGGCTTGGCCGCCATGGACGACGAGGGGATCGAGGCGGTGGTGGTGGTGCCGGTCGACATGCCGGGGCTGACCGCCGTCGCGGTCCGACGGGTGGCCGCACTGCCGTACCCCGATGTGTTGGTCTGCGCCACCTACGACGGGCTGCGCGGCTACCCGATGCTCTTCGGCCGCCGGCACTGGCCGGGCATCGCCACCCTGGCCAGCGCCGACGTGGGTGCCCGACCCTACCTGCTGGCGCACAAGGACCAGATCGTCGACATCGCCTGCGACTCGGTGGCCGACGGCAGCCGGGTCGACACCCCGGAGCTGATGGAGCTTTACGGGCTCACCGTCCCCCCCCAGCGGGTCGGGGTCTAGGGACGAGTTGGTAGCGGCTGCGGGCGGGTGTTGAAATCCCCAGCCGGTACGGCTGCGGTGCGTCGCCCATTCGCCGGTCCAGGCCGCGAGACCGGGCACCCATCCGTACGTGCTCTGCTCGGCCTTGACCTCCCACTTTGCGGTGTTCATCGCGGCGAAGGCGTCGAGAACATCGCGGCCGACGCAGACCCAGGAGATTGCTCGGGTTGATGTCGGAGTGAACGAGCGTCCGGCCTTTCACCTCGGGCAGGGCGAACCCGAGTCGGCCCGCCGGGGTAACCAGGTCCCAGGCGGGGCCGGCGTGACCTGGAGGGCTTCCAGAGTCACTAGACGAGAAAGTCCTTACTCGGGACGGGGCTGCGGGTGCAGCGAAGGGCGCTCGCCATCCGCTGTGGCTGGCCCAGCATCCGCCCCCCACCGAGGTGACCGACGGTCACCGCCGGCCGCCGGCTGCGCGGTTCGGCCCCCCACCAACCAACGGTCGCGCTCGAAATGCCACAGTCGAGGCGGCCTTGACGAAGACCATGCCGGATGGGCTGACGACGGTTGACGCGACCTCCGCGTGGTTGCCCGTCGGAGCCGGGTGCACGCCGATGATGCCGCCGACCCGCTCGGCTATCTCCGTCACGACCGAATCGGGGCAGAGCAGACCATTCGCTGCGCATGGGTTACCTCCCGCTGTTACTTGCCGGGCTGCGGCGGGTTGGGCGGGCACCAGGACTCGGCCTGGAGGGGCCGCAGACCGACGGGTCACCGTGCCACTCTGCCGGCGCTCTCGTACGCCGCCGCTCGGGCGAGCACCTCGGGGGTGGCGCGGGACGGGTGGCCGCTGTCGAAGGGTGGCTGTGGGTCGTACTCCATCCAGAGCTGGACGGCCTCCGCGGTCGTCCGGTCGGTGAGGAGTTCGACGAGTCTCAGTCCCATGTCGATGCCGCTCGACACACCGGCGGCAGTGATGATCCGTGCGTCCAGTTCTTCGACGACCCGCTGGCCCGTCGGCTCGGCGCCGAAGCGGGCCAGTTCCCCCGCCACCCGGTAGTGGCTGGTGCTCCGTCGTCCCCGCAGGAGTCCGGCTGCTCCCAGGAGGATCGAGCCGGAACACACGGAGGTCGTGAACGTCGTCGTCTCATGGATCCGCCTGATCCAGCCCGGTAGGGGCCCGGCGAGAGCCTGGATCGTCCCCGGTCCTCCCGGGACGACGAGCACGTCGGTCGCCACCACGTCGTCGAACGCGGACTCGGCCACGAGGGAGACCGCCCCACAGTCGTCGCGCACGGGCCCGGGGCGTTCGGCGACCAGGAGCACGTCGATGCCCGGGGTGAGGGCCAGTGGCTGGTAGACGCCGATGACGTCCAGCGCGGTGAAACGCTCGTACAGCGGGATGACGACGTGGGTCACCGGAAGCTCCTACAGTCGGAAATGGCTGCGGTCAGAGGGTCGAGAAGCGTGCGCGAAAAGCGCCAGGGGTGGTGTTGAGCCGTTCGCCGAAAACACGGCGCAGCGATTCGGCGGATCCGAATCCCGCCCTGGTCGCCACGGCGTCGAGGCCGAGGTCGGACTGCACCAGCAGGCGTTTGGCGGTCTCCAAACGAAGCTCGGTGAGGTAGCGCCCGACGGTTAGTCCCGTCTCCCGTGCGAAGAGACGCTGAAAGTGCCGGGGCGACATGGCGAGCTGCGCGGCAAGGTCGTCGACCCGATGTGTCGCGGCCGGATCGGCGTCGAGGGCACGCTGAGCGGTGGCCACCCGCTTCTCGGTGGCGCGTTCCAACCACACCGGGCCGGAGAACTGAGCCTGGTGTCCGGGCCGGTGCAGGAACATCACGAGCCAGCGGGCGATCTCCTGGGCGACTCGTGCCCCGTGGTCGGCCGCCACGACGGCCAGTGCCAGGTCGATTCCTGACGTGACACCACCCGACGTCCAGACCGGGCCGTCGTGCACGTAGAGGGCGTCGTGATCGACGGTGAGGTCGGAGAATAGCCGACCGAGGTCCCTGGACAGGGACCAGTGGGTGGCCACCCGACGACCACTGAGCAACCCGGCCCGCGCGCACAGGAACGCCCCGGAACAGATGGACAACAACCGCGTGGGGCGGCATTCTCGCAGCCAGGCGAGGAGGTCGGCGTGCCCATCCTCGGCCGCCGCCGCTCGGCCGCCCGGCACGACGAGGGTGCCGGCCCTGACCGGCTCTCCGAGCGCGGTGGCCATCATGACCAGGCCGCTCTCGGACACCACCTCGGCCTCCGCGCCCGCCAGCCGCAGGTCGTACGCGGGGTGCTCACCACGTGCCGCCCGGTACCGGTTCGCCCCCGCCAGGACCTCCCACGGCCCGGTGACGTCGAGGGATTGCATGCCCGCAAAGGCGACGACGGTGACGCGCTCAACCATGCCCTGAGTCTGCCGGCGGAGCCATCGTGGCGCCATGACGCCGTACCCACGGAAAGTGACACGGGGTTCCCCCCGTGGCGGGTGCTTCAGTCCTGCGCCGAGTCCAGCTTTCCGGTGGCGGCGAGCCGCTGGTACCAGTGGGCGCTGTCCTTCCAGGTGCGGACCTGGGTGTCGTAGTCGACGCGGATGATCCCGAAGCGGCGGTCGTAGCCGTAGCCCCACTCGAAGTTGTCAAGCAGCGACCAGACGAAGTAACCGCGCACGTCGGCGCCCTGCGCGCGGGCGTCGGCCATCGCGCCGATGTGCCGACGCAGGTAGTCGGTCCGCCGGTCGTCGTGGATCCGCCCGTCGGCCGACACCACGTCGTCGAACGCCGCGCCGTTCTCGGTGATCATCATGGGCTGGCTGGGGTATTCCTGGTGCAGGCGCAGCAGCAGCTCGGTAAGGGCGGGCGGGTCGATGTTCCAACCCATCGCCGTGTACGGGCCGGGCTGCGGCAGGAAGTCGACGTTGTCGGCGGCGACCCACGGCGTCGAGGCCGAGGCGCCGTGCCCGTCGGCGTCGGAGCGGGCCGACACGCCGTCCCAGGCCCGGACCAGGGTGCTGGAGTAGTAGTTGACCCCGAGCACGTCCAGCGGCACCGCGATCAGCTTCTCGTCACCCGCGCGGACGAACGACCAGTCGGTGACGGATGCGGTGTCGGTCAGCAGATCGGCCGGGTATTCCCCGTCGAGCATCGGGCCGAGGAACGCGCGGTTGGCCAACGCGTCGATCCGCCGCACCGCGTCCCGGTCCGCCTCCGAGCCCGACGCTCCCCGGATGACGTGCAGGTTCAACGTCACCGACAGCTCGGCGGCCGGAGCCAGCTCCCGGACCACCCGACCGGCCAGCCCGTGCGCGAGGTTGAGGTGGTGCACCGCGGCCAGCGCCGCCGCCGGCTCGATGCGACCCGGAGCATGCACACCGGAGGCGTAGCCCAGGTACGCCGAGCACCACGGCTCGTTGAGCGTCGTCCAGGTGTGCACCCGGTCGCCCAGCGCACCGACGATGCCTGCCGCGTACTCCTGGAAGCGCAGCGCGGTCTCCCGCGCCGCCCAACCACCGGCGTCCTCCAGTTCCTGCGGCAGGTCCCAGTGGTACATGGTGGCCACCGGGCGGATGCCCCGCTCCAGCAGACCGTCCACCAGCCGCGCGTAGAAGTCGATGCCGGCCTGGTTGAAGCGGCCCGACCCGCCCGGCTGCACCCGCGGCCAGGAGATGGAGAAACGGTACGCGCTGAGCCCGAGGTCGGCGATGTGCCCGAGGTCGTCGGCCCACCGGTGGTAGTGGTCGGCGGCCACGTCGCCGGTGTCACCGTTCAACGTCCGACCCGGTGTGTGGCTGTAGGTGTCCCAGATGGACGGTCCGCGCCCGTCCTCCGTGACCGCGCCCTCGATCTGGTACGCCGCCGTCGCCGACCCCCAGACGAAGTTCTCCGGGAAGTGGTGTTGCGTCATCGTTCCGTCCCCTGGATCTCGCAGCTGTAGTCCGTCGAGGTGCCGGCAACCAGTTCGACACTGGCCGTCGCCGCCTCGTAGCGCACGTCGAACTCGGCGCCCGGCCCGTCCCCGGGTGACGGTACCCGTACCCGGGTCCGCTGCCCCTCGGCCGGTGCGTACAGCCGCAGCCGCACATCGTCGGCCCACTCGTAGTCCGGTCGGTCGGTGCGGGAGCCGAACGGGATGACAGCGCCGGGCCGGGCCAACACCGGCAGGCTGTCGATCGCGTGCTTCTCGGTGACCCACGCCGGGCCGGTGACCTGAGCGCCGCTGACCAGGTGCGTCCAGGTGCCGGCGGGCACGTAGTAGGTGACGGTGCCGTCGGCGCTGAACACCGGCGCGACAAGCACGTCCGGGCCGAGCATGTACTGCCGGTCCAGGTGCGCCGTGGCCGGATCGTCCGGGAACTCCAGGAACATCGGGCGCATCACCGGCGTACCGTCGCGGTGCGCCTCCTGCGCGGCGGCCGCCAGGTACGGCATCAGGCCGAGCTTGAGCCGGGTGAAGTGCCGCAGCACGTCGACGGCCTCGTCGTCGAACGCCCACGGCACCCGGTACGACCCCGAACCGTGCAGGCGGGAGTGCGAGGAGAGCAACCCGAAGGCGACCCAGCGCTTGAACACCGCCGGATCGGGGGTGCCCTCGAAGCCGCCGATGTCGTGGCTCCAGTAGCCGAAGCCGGACGCGGCCAGGGACAACCCGCCGCGCAGGGACTCGGCCATCGCGACGAACGTCGACTCGCAGTCGCCGCCCCAGTGCACCGGGAACTGCTGCCCGCCGGTGGTGGCCGAGCGGGCGAACAACACCGCCTCGCCCTTGCCGCGCTCGGTCTCCAGCAGCTCGAAGACCGCCTTGTTGTAGAGGTAGGAGTAGTAGTTGTGCATCCGCTGCGGGTCCGAACCGTCGTGCCACACCACGTCGGTCGGGATGCGCTCACCGAAGTCGGTCTTGAAGCAGTCGACGCCCATGTCGAGCAGCGCCCTGAGCTTGCCGGTGAACCAGCGCACCGCGTCCGGGTTGGTGAAGTCGACAAGCGCCATGCCGGCCTGCCACCTGTCCCACTGCCAGACCGAACCGTCCGGGTTACGGACCAGGTAGCCGGCCTCGCGGCCCTCCTCGAAGAGGTACGACCGCTGCGCGATGTACGGGTTGATCCAGACGCACACCTTCAGGTCACGCTCGTGCAGCCGGCGCAGCATCCCCTCCGGGTCCGGGAAGGTCGCCGGATCCCAGACGAAGTCGACCCAGTGGAACTGGCGCATCCAGAAGCAGTCGAAGTGGAACACCGACAGCGGCAGCCCGCGCTCGGCCATCCCGTCGACGAACTCGGTCACTGTCTTCTCGTCGTACGAGGTGGTGAACGAGGTGGACAACCACAGCCCGTACGACCAGGCGGGAATCCGGGCCGGGCGGCCGGTGAGCGCGGTGTAGCGGCGCAGTACGTCCTTCGGGGTGGGCCCGTCGATGACGTGGTAGGTGAGCGACTGCCCCTCGACGCTGAACTGGGTCTGCGCGACCACCTCGGAGCCGACCTCGAACGACACGTGCTCCGGGTGGTCCACGAACACCCCGTAGCCGGCGCTGCTGAGATAGAACGGCACGTTCTTGTACGCCTGTTCGCTGGCGGTGCCCCCGTCGGCGTTCCAGATGTCGACGGTCTGCCCGTTCTTCACGAACGGGCCGAAGCGCTCACCCAACCCGTACACCGTCTCACCGACACCGAGGGCGAGCCGCTCGTGCACGTGCCGGCGGCCCTCGGCGTCGGTGACGACGCCGATGCTGCGCTCGGTGGACGCGGTGACCACGCGGTCGCCGTGCAGGAACTCGACCCGCCACCCGTCGATGAGCGCGACCCGCGCGGTCAGCTCACCGGTGGTCAGCGTCGCGCTGATCCCGGTGACGTCGACGGTGATCGGGTGCGTCTCGTCGGTGCTCAGCCCGAAGTGCGGCTCGCGGGGCAGTCCACCGGTGTGGTGGGCGATGGTCACCCCGATGACGCCGGGGGCGGGGGAGAAGAACCGGACGGTGACCAGGGGCCGGTTCAGGGTGTCGCCGCGACCGGTGATCTGGCCGGCCGGCGCGAAGACGGTGAAGCCGCGCTCGTCCGGCTCGACCGATTCCACGACGCCGGGGCGTAGGACGCTGACACCGGGGCGCAGTTGCCAGTACCCGTCGGTGAACTTCACTTCTCGGCTCCTGCCGTGATGCCGCGCGCCAGGGTGCGCTGGAAGATGAGGAAGAAGAGGATGGCCGGGACCAGGCTGATGAGGGCGCCGGCGTTGGTGGTCGGGGCGTCCATCAGCCGGTCGCCCTGGAGCGACGCGAGCGCCACCGGGATGGTCTGCGTCTGGTTGTCGATCAGCATGACCAGCGGGATGAGGAACTCGTTCCACGTCCAGATGAAGAAGAAGATGAGCAGCACCGAGAGGGTGGGCCGCAGGTTGGGGAAGACCACCCGCCACAGCACCGTCCACTTGCCGGCGCCGTCCAGCGCCGCAGCCTCCAGCAGCGAGCGGGGGAACGTGCCAAGCACCGAGGCGAGCAGGTAGGTGCCGAACGCGCTCTGGATCACCGTGAAGATGATGATCACCGCGAGTCGGGTGTTGTAGAGCCCGACCTCCTTGGCCGCGTAGTACAGCGGGTAGATCAACGCCTCCTGCGGCAGCATGTTGGCAAGCAGGAAGAGACCGACGATCCAGAGCCGGCCGCGGACGCGGCCGATGCCCAGGGCGTACGCGTTGAGCAGTGACACGGCGACGCCGAGCACGGCCACGGAGCCGGCGATGAGCGCCGAGTTCCAGAGCTTGAGCGGGAAGTTCACCTCGGTCCAGTACGTGCGCAGACCCTTTGTGTAGAACTCCGTCGGCCAGCTCAGCGGGCCGGCCGACGAGTAGTCACCGGGCGACTTGAACGCGTTGAGCAGCATGAACGCGAACGGCACCAGCATGACCAGCGCGCCGAGGACGACCAGGGCGAGCACCACCCAGCGGCTGACGCCGCGGTGGTGGCGGTCGGGAACGGGCCGGGCTTGCTTCACCCGCGTGGGGACCGGTGTGATCGTCACGGCCATGTCAGAACCCCCGGTCCCGGCGCTCGCTGCGGGCCTGCATCCAGATGAAGACCACAGCCACCACAACGATGATCAGTGTCAGCACCGTGGAGATCGCGGAGCCGTAGCCGACCTGCAACTTCTTGAAGAACGTGTAGTACGCGAAGTACGACGGCACGTTTGTGGCGTTGTCCGGGCCGCCCCGGGTCAGGGCGAAGATCGGCCCGAACACCTTCAGCGCGGCGATGGTGCAGGTCAGAGCCACCACGAAGGTCTCCGGCCGGATCTGCGGGAGGGTGATCGCCCGGAACCGGTGGACCCAGTTCGCGCCGTCGACCTCGGCCGCCTCGTACAACTCGGGGTCGACCCGCTGCAGCGCCGCCATGAACACGACCACCGGGTAGCCGATCTGCACCCAGATCATCACCGCCATCACGGCCGGCAGGGCGGTGCCCGGGTCGCCGAGCCAGTCGTGGCGTAGCGCGCCGAGACCGACCGCGTCGAGCAGGCTGTTGAACGCCCCGTCGGGGCGCAGGATCCAGCCCCAGACGATGCCGGCCACCACGACGGGCAGCACCTGCGGAAGGTAGAACGCGGCCCGCAGCGCGGCGGCGGTGCGCGGCTTGAAGCGCCGACCGATGACGTCGAAGAGCACAGCGGCGAGCAGCAGCCCGAGCACTGTGGGCACCACCACCATCGCCACGAGCATCCAGACGGTGTTGCGGAACGACGCCCAGAACACGTCGTCCTGCAGCAACTGCCGGTAGTTGTCCAGGCCGACCCACCGGGGGTCGCCGATGCCGGACCACTTGGTCAGCGACAGGTAGAGGGTGCCGACCAGCGGCGCTCCGATGACCAGGACGAAGAGCACCGCTCCGGGGAGCAGGTAGAGCCAGTACGCCGCGTTGCGGCCGCGGCGTCTGCGGCTGGGCGCGGGCGGGGTGGGCGTCGCGGCCGGCGGTGTGGCGGCGACGGTCTCGGAGACTGCCATGGAAGATCCTTCCCGGCGGGGCGGGCGGGCGGGCCGGTCGTGCCGGTCGCGCCCGCCGCTCGCCGTGTCACTTGCCGGTGATCTCCTTGACGCCATCGGCGTACGGCTTGGCGATCGTGTCGAGGACCTGGTCGGGAGACTTGGACCCGTTGATCAGGCCCTGGAAGCCGGAGACCAGCACGTCGTAGTAACCGGGGACCGGCCAGTCCGGGTAGAAGGCGAGCCCGTCCTGCTTGCTGACCGTGTTGAAGTCCTCGATCAGCTTGCGGTCCTTCGGGTCGCTGATCTTCGACGCGTCAGCGGCGACCGGGACACCACCGTTGTTGCCGATCAGGTCCTGGATCTCCGGACGCAACGTGATGTCGATGAAGTCGTACGCCAGGCTCTTGGCCTTGCTGTTCTCCGGGACCACCCACAGGTTGCCGGAGGAGCCGGCCTGCAGGGTGTTGCCGGGGAAGAGGAAGGTGTCCCAGTTGGCCTTCATCTCGGTCTTGAACCGGCCGTACCACCAGCTACCCGAGACGATCATCGGGACCTTGCCGCCGATGAAGGCGGTGCCCATGTCCTCGGCCTTGAGGCTGGCCGAGTTCTTGGCGACGTAGCCCTTGCGCACCCACTCGGCGAAGGTGTCCGCACCGTACTTGAGCGGGTCGGCCTTGAAGTCGACAGGGTTCTTGTAGAGCTGGTAGTTGTCGACGAACTGCCTGTCGCCCTTGGACAGGGCGAGTTGGTAGAAGAGCTGCCCGGCCGGGTACTCGGCGCCGGCCATGCCCAGCGGGGTGACGCCCTTGCCGACGAAGGTGTCCATCGCGGCGGTCATCTCGGCCATGCTGGTCGGCACCTTGACGCCGTTCTGCTGGAACAGGTCCTTGTTGTAGTAGACAGTGACGTACTCGCCGTAGTTCGGCACGCCGAACCACTTGCCCGAGCCCATCACACCCTTGTCGCTGTACCGGGCGGTGGTCTGCAGGCTGGAGCTGAGCTTGCCGGCCCAGCCGCGCTTGTCGGCCTCGGCGCTCAGGTCGGAGAGCAGGCCCTGGGTGGAGAGCAGGCCGGCGGTCGCGTTGCCCTTGTTGTACTCCATGATGTCCGGGCCTTCGGACGAGTTGATGATCATGCCGGCGTTCTGTTGGATCTGCTCGAACGCCTTGCGCTCGAAGCGCACCTCGACGCCCGGGTGCTCGGACTTGAAGATCTCGATCGCCCGGTCCCAGCCGACCCCCATGGCGCTGTTCTCGCTCTCGTAGTGCCAGAGCTTGAGGGTCTTGGCGTCGCTGTCGTCCCCGTTGTCGCCACCGCCGCAGGCGGCCACGGTGGTCGTCGCGGTGGCCGCCAGGGCGATCGCGGCGACGAGCCGATGGAATCGCTGCATTACCATCCTCCTCGTTGAGTATCTAGCCGGTACTTCACGAGGCCCGTCGTCGCGTTGCCGCGCGGCGGCGGGCCGTTTCTACTTGTCAGCCCCCATGATTTGGCGGCTTCGTGGTGCGGCCGTCGAGCCCCGGATCTCCAGCGAGCACGGCAGCAGTTGCTGGTGGAGCCGATTGCCGGCGCCGTCCAGATGGCGCACCAGCGCCTCGATCGCCATCCGACCCAGTGCCGAACCGGGCGACGTCATCGCGGTCAGCGCCGGGGTCGCCAGTTCGGCCACCTGCGGCGAGGTGACCATCGAGACGACGGAGACGTCGTCGGGCACCGACAATCCACGGCCGGTCAGCTCGCCGAGAATGCCGAAGATCGCCGTCTCGTTCATGGCCAGCACTGCGGTCAGCTCCGGGGCCTGCGCGAACGCGTCGGCCAGGGCGGCCCGCCCGCCCGCCGCGCTGTCCTCGGCCGCGATCATCACCGGGTCGAGGCCGTGTCCGGTCATCGCCGCGACAAAGGCGTCCCGGGTACGCAGCGCGGGCCCGTAACCACTGGCCAGCGTCGCCGCCGAGTGGTTGACGTAGACGATCCGCCGGTGCCCGAGGCCGACCAGGTGCGCGACGGCCTCCCGGACGGTCTGGTCGAAGTCGATGTCGACGTAGGAGAGGGCGCTGGTGTCGCCGGTCCGACCGATCAACACCAGCGGTACGCCGGCCTCCTGGAGCACTGTGACCCGTTCGTCGGCGAGTTGGACCTCCATCAGCACGACGCCGTCGAGCATCCGCTGGGTGGCCAGCCGCCGCAGGTCGTCAAGATCGCCACCGCCGACCGGCGACAGCACCAGGTGGTAGCCGGCCGCGCTGGCCGCCGACGCGGCGCCGGTGACGAAGGCGGTTTCGGTGGCGCCCAGGCCGCGCTCGTCCATCGGCATCAGCAGGCCGAGGATCCGGCTGCGCCGGCTGGCCAGGCCACGGGCCATCGCGTTGGGCTGGTAGTCGAGTTCCGCCATCGCGGCGAGCACCTTGTTACGGGTGGCCTGGGAGATCGGCCGGGCGCCGGTGAGCACGTACGAGACGGTGCTGACCGAGACCTGCGCGAGGCGGGCGACGTCGTGCATGGTGGCCACGCGTACCTCCTCTGGCCGGGGGTGGGACCGCTCCCGCCTGTCCGTCGAAACGTTTCGACGAAGCGGTTCGACAGGACGCTAGGCCACCTGTTACGGCGACGTCAATAGCCGATGTCGAAAACAATTCAGCGGTCACGCGACACCCCCGCGCCCGTCCCTCCTCCGCGCCGCGCGCCTCCGCGCGGCGCGCCTCCGCGCCGCGCGCTGTGTCCCGGTGCTTTTCGCGTTGTAGCGTCGCGTGCTTCCGCCCTGTAGCGCCGCGCCCTGGTGCTTTTCGCGTTGTAGCGTCGCGTCTTTCCGCCCTGTAGCGCCGCGCCCCGCTGCCTGCTCCGTGCCGAGCGGCCCGCGTCTTTCGCCCCGCGTCCCCGTGCCCTTCGCTCCGATGCGGGCGCCCCGCGCGTGCGTCCCGGAGGGGTGCTCCTCAAGATCGCGCTCGATCCTTGTTGTAGTCCCCGGGCGGTCACGGAGGCCACTACAACAAGGACCGAGCACGATCTTGGAAGCAGGGGCAGGGGCAGGGGCAGGGGCAGGGGCAAGGGGCGCGGCGCGGCGCGGTAGGCGCGGCGCGGCGCGGTAGGCGTGGTGGGCGCGGCGAGATCAGCGAGCAAGATCCGCGCAACATCAGGGAAGTTGCGCGGATCTGGCGCGGATCTTCACGCGGGGCGCGGGGCGCGGGGTGCGGGGGTGCGGGGCGCTGCGCGGTGCGGTGGGCGTGGTGGGCGCGGCGAGATCAGCGAGCAAGATCCGCGCAACATCAGGGATGTTGCTGCCTCCCGCGCGCCGGAGGCAGCAACATCAGGGAAGTTGCGCAGATCTTGGCGCGGGGCGCGGGGCGCGGGGCGTGGGGCGTGGGGCGCGGGGGTGTGGGGGTGTGGGGTGTGGGGGTGTGGGGCGCGGGGGTGTGGGGCGGGGTGCGGGGTGCGCGCGATGCGGGGCGGGGCGCGGGGGTGCGGGGTGCAGGGGTGCGGGGGTGCGCGATGCGATGCCGTGCGCGGGGCGGGTGCGGGGGTGCGCGCGATGCGATGCCGTGCGCGGGGCGGGGTGCGGGGGTGCGCGATGCGATGCCGTGCGCGGGGCGGGGTGCGCGGGGCGCGGGGGTGACGAGGGGTGACGAGGGGTGGGGTGGGGTGCTGAGGCTGGGGGGAGGTGCAGAGGGCTGGGCAGGATGCGCGGGTCAGGTCAGGTCGAACAGCGCGGCGGCGTTGTCCCAGCAGACCGCGCGCAGCCAGTCGTCGCCCAGGTCCAGCCGGGCCAACCCGGTGAGTTGGTCGGCGTACGGGTAGGGGATGTTGGGGAAGTCGCTGCCCAGCAGCACCTTGCCGGACAGTCCCAACTCACGCAGCCGGGGCAGCTCGTCGTCGGGGAAGGGGACGAACTGCTCGAAGAAGGGCGTGAAGGCCATTGTGGTGTCCAGCCGGACCCGCTCGTACGCCTCCGCGAAATCCAGGAACGCCCGATAGTCCGGGGCGCCGAGGTGCGCCACCACGGCGGTCAGCCGAGGATGGCGGGCCAGTAGCTCGCCGAACTGCTCCGGGCCGGTGTGCGCGGTGCCCACGGGTGCGTGGCCGGCGTGCACCACCACCGGCACACCCGCGTCGGACAGCATCCCCCACACCTGGTCCAGTGCCGGATCCGTCGGCGAGAAGCCGCCGACCTGGACGTGCACCTTGAACACCCGGGCCCCGCCGGCCAGCGCCGCCTCCACGTACGCGGGCGCGTCCGGTTCGGGGAAGAAGGTGGCCGAGGGCAGGCAGCCCGGGGTGACCCGGGCGAAGTCCAGCGACCAGCGGTTCAGATTCGCGGCCATGCCCGGCCGATGGGCGTACGCCAGGGCGCTGAACGCCCGCACGCCGAGACGGTGCAGGTACGCGACCCGTTCGGCGTCGCTCCACCGGTACCGGATCGGCCACTCGGTGCCCACCAGTGGACCGGCCGCGTCGAAGTACGCCCAGATCCGGCGCAGTAGCCGCGGCGGTAGGAAGTGCACGTGCACGTCGGCCAGCCCGGGCAGCCCCAGTCCGCGCCAGAACTCCGGCACCCGCGCGTCGGCGGCTGGCGGCGGCTCCGGCACCGGGTCGGTCATATCTCGATGTCGAACCGGCTCAGCACCGAGGGCGCGATCAGGCCGACCGTGGCGAGCGCCGAGACAACGGTCAGTGCGATGCGCATCCCGACCACCTCGGCCTTGCTGCCGACCCGCAGGGCGATGCTGTTCGGCAGGCCGATCATCATCCACATCCGCCGCTTGATCGGGATCGGCCAGAGGATCGGCACGCCCGCTCTGGTGATCATGTCGCCGAGGATGTGCACGAAGCAGCCCACGCCCAGGGCCGTGCCGATCAGCGGATAGCCGCGGCCACCCGGCAGGTTGGCGAAGGTGAACCAGGCTGCCCCGGCCGAGGCGAGGGTGATGATCACCCACCCGGCACGTTCGGCCCACTCGTCGAACAGCCCGCGCAGCGCCAGGCCGAACATGAAGAAGAGGATGGTGATGACCGCCCACTTGCCGTACGCCGCGCAGAGCGCGGTGGTGCCCCAACCGACCAGCAGGGTGAACGGCAGCGTGTGGGTCAGCGTCCGGTGCCCGTTGTTGCGGCGCGGGTCCCTGCTGAGCTTCGTGGCGTAGTAGACCCCGAGCGAGATCTTCTCCATCACCTCGGCGGCGAAGAGCGAGAAGACGCCGAAGGTGCGAGCCACCGTGGCGCCGCCCTGGTTCTTTGTCACCTTGCCCGACATGTCGAGGTCGGGAAAGAGTGCGCCACCGGCGCACACCGCGGTGCCCACCGCCAACGCGAGCGGCGACTGGTGATAGTCGGCGAACTGGTCCAGTGCCCAGGACCCGGCCAACCACGCCGCCGCGCCGGACAGCGCGTGTTGCGGTCCCATCATCTCGGCTCACCCTCCCCAGGGATCTTGAGCGCCAAAACTACGCCACTGTAGTCAGCGTCGGCGCCGCAGGGGCATCACCCGGAAAGTCCACATAGGAGCGGGTCACATCGCGGGGGTGAAGCTCTGCCGGATCATCGGCAAGTATGCCGCGTTGACCTGCCAGTCGAACTCTTTTGTCAACCACGAGACGGTGTAGGAACGTTCGGCCGAAGTGTTGGCCAGCAACCGAAAACTGTGCAGCTGATCGCCTGCGGCGTTCTCCCAACCGCACTCCCAGACCGCGCCGCCCTCGAAGATGTTCATCGCGGAGATGTCCACCCTGAGGTAGCCGGTCAGCAGCGCGTCACCGGTGGTGAGCCGCGCCTCCTCGGCCTTCCAGTACGCCACCGGGTCGGCCCGCGCCGGCCCTGCCTCGACACTGAGCACCCGGGCGCCGTCATGCTCCCGGAAACAGGTCACCGCCCCCTCGGTCCAGCGCGTCCAGCCCACCGGCACGGCAATTCGAAACCCGGTCGGGTCGTCGTGCCACGTCCAGCCCTCGCGCAGTCGGTACGGCGCGTCCGCCGGGCGCGACATCGAGACCACCGGCGTGGCCGTCGGTGGTGGTGGCGGTGGCGCCGCGCAGGCGAACGCGGCCGGTCGGGCGGTCGACGCGCCACCTCCGGACCCCGACGGTGGTGTCCGCTCGACGTGGCGGTCGACAAGTGCCAGCGTCACACCCGCGGCGACGAGCAGGGCGGTGGCCGCCCCGCCCAGGACGAGCAGGCGCCGCCTGCCGGGCCGGGTACCCGGCGTGCGAGTCGGTGTCGGCGAATCGCCGGGTGGGGTGTGCGGGTCGACCCGGTCGGGCAGGACGGCCCGGCTCGCGCTGCGTACCGCGGCCACCGCAGCGGACCGCGTCGGTCCGACCGGCCCGTCGTGGCCCGCCGCGGCACTGCGCAGCAGCGGCTCCACCTCGGCAGCGGTCAACCGCCGCCAGGGGTCGCGTTGCAGCAGGCCCCTGAGCGCGGGGCGCAACGGACCGGCGCGGCGCATCGGATCCGGTGGGTCGGTGGCCAGCGCGCTGAGGGTCGCCATCGCGCTGGACCGGGCGTACGGTGACCGCCCCTCGACCGTCGCGTAGAGCGTCGCGCCCAGCGACCACAGGTCGGTACGCGGATCCGACACCCCTTCGCGGGCCCGCTCCGGCGCGACGAACTGCGGCGAGCCGAGCACCGTGCCCGGCCCGGTCATCGCACCCTCACCACCGTCGAAGGTGGCCAGCCCGAAGTCGGTGAGCACCACCCGCCCGTCGTCGGCGACCAGCACGTTGTGCGGCTTCACATCGCGGTGCAGCACCCCGGCGGCGTGCGCGGCCCGCAGTGCGGCGAGCACCGCCAACCCGATCTGGGCGGTGCGCTGCGGGCTCAGTGGCCCCTCGGCGCCGATGATCTGCTGCACCGACCGCGACGGCACGTACTCCATCACGATCCACGGGCTCTCCCGGTCGTGCACCACGTCGTAGATGCGGACCACATTGGGGTGATTGAGCCGGGCAGCGGTGCGTGCCTCGCGCAACGTCCGCAGCCGCGACTCCTCGCGTTCGGCCTCGGACAGCCAGGACGGCGGCACGACCTCCTTCACCGCGACGTCGCGATGCAGCATCTCGTCGCGGGCAAGCCACACCCGACCCATCCCGCCGGTGCCGACCAGGTCGAGCAGCCGGTACCGACCCGCGATCAGCAACTGATGCACGGTCGCTCCCCCTCGGTCACCCCGGGTTACACGATAGCCACCGATGCCGGCAATCTCATCCGCTGAGCGGCCTCGATCCACGCCGGACGGTGGTCCGGATCATGGCCATACGGTGCAGGTCAGCGGGGTGGTCGGAAACTCTTTCGCACCACCGCCCAGTCGGCGTCGGCCGCCGCCCAGTCCTCGTCCGCGGTGATCCAACCCAGCGTCCAGGGGCCGGCTCCGGCGACGAGCTGTCGCGCGTGCAGCAGTGGCCCGTCCGGTGCCCTCCAGCGGCACTCCCACTCCGCGCCGCCGTCGCTCGCGGCGAGTCGGATCTCCTCGTACTCCGGCAGTGCCCCGGCCCCGGCCGCCGCGTCGCGGACCGCCCGCAGCCCGACCAGCGGATTGGCGGCACCGCCGGCGGCGACGCTGAACGCCCGACCGGTCGCCGGGTCCTGGAAACAGGCCACCACCCCGTCGCGGGAGTAGTGCCAGGTCGCCGGCACGGAAACTCGGAAGCCGGCGGTGTCGGCGTGCCAGACCCAGCCGGTCGGCGGCCGGAACCGTTCGCCGGGAGCCGGCGCGCGGGCCGGCACCGGCGCGCCGCCGATGTCCGGGCGGACGCAGGCAAACGGTGGTGGGGCCACGCCGCGCCCACCGGGTGGCGGTCGGTGACGGTCGGGGCCGGGACCGTACGGGCCGTCCCGGCCACCGCCGTCCGGCGGGGCGTACGGGGGTGGGCCGGAGGGGCGGGCGACGGTGTCGGTGGGCTGGTCAGCGGTGACGGCCAGC
Organism: Micromonospora sp. NPDC005215; assembly: GCF_040607915.1. Taxonomy (NCBI): domain Bacteria; kingdom Bacillati; phylum Actinomycetota; class Actinomycetes; order Micromonosporales; family Micromonosporaceae; genus Micromonospora; species Micromonospora sp. NPDC005215. The sequence continues at coordinate 109,839 of NZ_JBEXHQ010000022.1, forward strand.
GCGGTGGCGACACCGGCCGCCACGGCCACCAGTAGTGACACGGCGACCAGCGCGGCCCGCCGCGTCGTGCGCCGCCCCTTCGCTCCGGGGAGCACCGGAGCCGCATCGCCCGGTCCGGCGGCCTGACCGGGCTGGGGTAGCGGAATTGTCGGCTCCTGATCGGCCAACTCGTCGGCCCCGGCGTGCGCTTCGCCCGTCGCCGGGTCGAGCCGGCCCGCCGACCCCGACCCCGACGCCGGCCCTGACCCCAGCCCCGACGCTGACACCGACGTCCCCGACGCCGCCGGACCAGACGACGCCGACGTCCCCGACGCCGCCGGACCAGACGCCGACGCCGCCGACGCTGACGCCGACGTCCCCGACGCCGCCGGATTAGACGACGCCGACGTCCCCGACGCTGACGCCGACGTCCCCGACGCCGCCGGACCAGACGACGCCGACGTCCCCGACGCCGCCGACGTCCCCGACGCCGCCGACGTCCCCGACGCCGCCGACGTCCCCGACGCCGCCGACGTCCCCGACGCCGACGCCGGCCCTGACGCTGACCCCAGCCCTGACGCTGACGCGCCCGATGCCGCCGGACCAGACGACGACGCCGGAGGCGGGTCGGTGTCACCGGTCGCGGCGCTGACCAGCAACCGGCGGGCCGCGTCGTGGTCGAGGCGGTCGCGCGGGTCGCGGCGCAACAACCCCGCGAGTACCGGCGCGAGCACCCCGGCGTGCGGGGCCGGGTCCGGCGGTCCGGCGGCCAGTGCGCTCAGGGTGGCCATCGCGGTGCTGCGGGCGTACGGGGAGCGGCCCTCCACGGCGGCGTGCAGGGTCGCCCCGAGGGACCACAGGTCGGCGGCGACAGTGGACGCCCCCTCGGCGGCTCGTTCCGGGGCGACGTACTGCGGGGAGCCGAACACCATGCCGGGGCGGGTCGTCACGCCGTCGCCGCCGTCGAAGGTGGCCAGCCCGAAGTCGGTGAGCATCACCCGCCCGTCGTGCGCCACCAGCACGTTCTGGGGCTTGATGTCGCGGTGCAGCACCCCGGCGGTGTGCGCGGCGTGCAGCGCGTCGAGGACGGCGAGGCCGATCCGAGCGGCGTGGGACGGCTCCAGTGGCCCTTCGGCGTCCACCAGGTCCTGCAGCGTGCGGGACGGGACGTACTCCATCACGATCCACGGGCTGCCGTCGACCGGGATGACGTCGTAGAGCCGGACCACGGCGGGATGGTTGAGCCGGGCCGCGGCGCGCGCCTCCCGCAGGGTGCGCGAGCGCAGTTCGGCCCGTTCGTGGTCGGCCAGCCACGTCGGCGGCACGATCTCCTTGACCGCGACCTCGCGGTGCAGCATCTCGTCGTGGGCCAGCCACACCCGACCCATGCCCCCGCGACCCACCAGGTCGAGCAGCCGGTACCGACCGGCGATCAGCACCTGCGCACGCTCCTCCTCAGCCGCCGTCCGGGCTACACCCTAACCAGCGGATCGGGAGTCACCTATCGGTAGTCCGACTCGGCTCAGCAGGCGGCGTGGTCGACGCGCGTCAGCAGGTTGCCCTCCGGGATGGCGATCCGGGCACGTCCACCAGCCAGTCGGGCGGAGGCGCGCCGGGCCTGGAGTGGGCCGTGCTCCCGGCGGGCCGCGGCGTAGCTGGCGGCCGTGCGGGCGGCGATCGTGGTCCACCCGTACTGTTCGCCGACCATGGTGCGGGCGCGGCGCGCCACCCGCCGGGCGAAGACCTCGTCGTCGAGCAGTTGACCGACCGCGCTGGCGAGCGCATCCGGGTCGCTGTGCGGGAACGTCACCCCGGTCACGCCGGACTCCACGATCTCGGCGAGGCCGCCGGTGCGGGCCACCGCCAGTGGCGCCCCGGCGGCTGCCGCCTCCAGCGCCACCATGCCGAACGGCTCGTAGAGGCTGGGCACCACTGTCACGTCGGTGGCGCCGAGCATGGCCGGCAGTTGGGTGGAGTCGAGGAAACCGGTGAACCGGACGGTCGAGCAGAGCGCCAGCCGTCGGGCCTGGGCTTCCAACTCGGGCCGGTACGGGCCGTCGCCGGCGATCACCACGCGCAGACCCGGGTGCCGCTCGCGCAGCCGGGGCACCGCGTGCACCAGATGCTGGACGCCCTTCTCGTAGACCAGCCGTCCGGCGTACCCGATCAACGGGCCGTCCCCGGCGAACCGGGCCCGGGCCGCCGCGACAGCGCGTGGACGGGCCCGCCAGGCCCGGCCGTCGACCCCGTTGGGCACCACGTCGACCTGGCTGGCCGGGATGTCGAACAGGGCCCTCACCTGCTCACGCATGTATCCGGAGCAGACGATCACCCGGCCGGATTCGCTGGTGAGCCACTGCTCGACGCCGTGGATGGTGCGGTTCATCTCCTCGGGCAGCCAGCCCTGGTGCCGCCCGGCCTCGGTGGCGTGCATGGTGGTGACCAGAGGCAGGTCCAGGTGCTCGGCAAGGGTGATGGCGGTGTGGGCGACGAGCCAGTCGTGGGCGTGGATGACGTCGTAGGTGCCGGCCTGGGTGGCGCGTAGCGCGGTGCGGGTGAGGGTGTGGTTGAAGGCCATGGTCCAGGCCAGCAGGGAGCTGGTGGCGAGGGGGAAGGTGACCGGGTCTTCGGGGGCGCGCAGGATGCGGACGCCGTCGGCGTACTCCTCCATGGGTGCGCCGTCGGTGTGGCGGGTGACGACGGTGACCTCGTGGCCGGCGGCGGCGAGGGCGACGGAGAG